>DASXKE010000039.1:0-13122 GCA_036496985.1 Gaiellaceae bacterium
TAACTGTCGCGATCTAGCGTCGTTCCGTCGTGGCCCCCAAACGGCACTTTTCGCCTGCACCGAGCGACTGAGATGTCCTTCCGGGAAGGACATCGGTTCGTCTTCGTCGCAGGTCTGCACCGGAGCGGCACGACACTGCTCGCGCGGCTCCTCGCCGCCCATCCTGAAGTCAGTGGTTTCTCGGGCACGGGTGCCCCCGCGGATGAGGGCCAGCACCTGCAAAGCGTCTATCCGAGCGACCACGAATATGGGCGGCCCGGGCGATTCGGCTTCGCGCCGGAGATGCACCTGACCGAGAGTTCGCCGCTCGCCTCCGAGGCGAATGCGCAGGCGCTGTTTGCAGAGTGGTCGCCTCACTGGGACCTCTCCCGCCCGGTGCTGCTCGAGAAGTCACCCCCGAACTTGATCAAGACGCGCTTCCTGCAGAGGCTCTTTCCGGACTCGGCGTTCGTCGTCGTTGTCCGTCATCCGATTCCCGTCTCGATTCCCACGGCGAAGTGGCGCGGCACACGCCGCTACGACCGGCTCTTCGATCATTGGCTCCGCTGTCACGCGCTTTTCGAAGCCGACCGTGAGCATCTCGACAAAGTGCACGTCCTCACCTACGAGCAACTCGTGGGCGATTCTGCAGGCGTCATGAGAGACATCTTCGAGTTTCTCGAGCTCGACCCGATCCCGCCGAGCGAGGCGGTCGACACCGAGGCGAACGAGAAGTACTTCCGACGTTGGAACGAGATGAAGCACGACCCTCGCATGCGGGCGTATCTCGATCTCGTCTCACTGAAGTACGAACGCCACATGCGCCGCTACGGCTACAGCCTGCTCCGGCCCGTCCCGACCAAGCCCCTACCTCTCTGGGCCGGCGTTTCGGCACCGCCGCGCACGCCTGAACGGTCGATCACGTCCGCACCGCGAGGACGTGCCAAGAGAACGGCTGCTACAGGCACGCTCGCGCTTGCAACGCTCGCCGGTGCTACGCACCTGGCGCGCACTGCTCTGACAACACACGGGACCGGCCGGCCGGCGTCAGAGAGAGATCGGAGCTGCGTCAAAGCGGTTCCGCACCAGCGAATCGCGACCTGTGTCACCGTACGGCTGCACTCGCCACCGCGACCTCCCAGTTAGCAGGCCCGCCTAGGACGCGGCGCTCAGCGCCGCGGCGCGCATCTGCGCGATCGTTCGCGGCGTGCCCGCGCCGTGCGACCAGGTCGGCCACGAGTACGGCGTCGAGGTTCTGATCGGGCAGCCGACCGTGCAGCCGAGCTTCGCGCCCTTCGACGTGGTCGAGAAGAGCCCGGATAGCAGCTTCCGCACGGCCGCGTCCCCGTGCTTGTGACGGACAACGTTCA
The DNA here is from genome assembly GCA_036496985.1 of Gaiellaceae bacterium. Taxonomy (GTDB): domain Bacteria; phylum Actinomycetota; class Thermoleophilia; order Gaiellales; family Gaiellaceae; genus Palsa-739. Next base: position 1,350 of record DASXKE010000039.1, read on the forward strand.
GGATCTCCCAGTCCTCGATCCCCTCGCGCAACACCTCGAGGCGCGTGCTCGCGACCGGGCCGGTCCTGCCGGGGTAGACGAGCACGAAGGAGCCCTTGGCCCGGTCGTTCGAGACGAGCGGGTTGCCCTTCGCGTACGTCGTCGTCCCCTGCCCGTAAAGCAGGCCGGTGATGCCCTCGAGCGCCGCCCAGTCGGCGAGGACGCGCGGGTCGGAGGCCGGTTCAGTCGCTGCGAACCCCGGCGTCGAGTGCGATGCCGCATCGTAGGTGTACGTCCAGATCTGCTTGTGATGGCGTCGGGCGGAGTTGATCAGCGCTTGCTCCTGCCGCGCATGCGAGATTCCGCGACGCGAGAGGGATGGATTCGTGTACTCGCCGTAGTAGCGGCTCGCGAGCACGGCCCAGACGTCGACGTCGTCGGAGCCGCCGTTCCAGAGGAAGCGGTTCTGGGCAGTCGGCTTGCCGGTGATGATCACGTGGCTGCCGGCGAAGCACGAGTGCGCCACCTTCGCCTGCTGCTGGACGACGTGGAACCGCGACAGTCCCGGCTCGTCCATCGCCCAGAGGTACGGATACGTGCCTCCGAGCCAGCCGTGGCTCTGCCAGAACCCATGCACCGACTTGAGGTACGAGCACCACGTCTGCGGCCTGAACGGCGACCGGCCGCCGACATAGGTGCTCTTGCTCCAGCGGTTGCTCGACACCGGGATCCACATCGAGGCGAACTGCGAGGGCTGGCCGGCGGCGGCGACCATCTGCGCGGTCTTGTCGAGCCACCAGCGGCGGTCGGTCGTGTAGCCGGACGCAGCCTTCGGATTGCCGTAGCCCCAGCTGTTCGGCGAGAGGCGATACGAGGCGAGGAAGCTGAAGAGTCCGGGCAGCGTCGAGTCGGGGTCGACTCCGTAGAGGCTCGCCGCCTTGTTGGAGTACGACTGCGGCGAGAAGTTGAAGGCTGTGAGGAGACTCCCCGAGACCTGGTTCTGCTTCGGCAGCGTCACCGGCGCGACCGTGACCCTGATCGGCACGACCGTCCTCGTTCCGTCGGCCACGACATACACGGAGCCGCTGTAGGAACCCGGAGCCGTGCCGTAGGGAACCGTCACCTGCAGCCAGAGCGGCTGGTTCGGCTCCTCGGTCGAGCGCGGTGAGCCGTCCCAGGGCATGAGCGCGTCGGGCACCGGCGTTCCGTCGACCGAGACGTAGTGCGCGTAGAAGAGCTTCAGCTCCAGCGGCGGCCCGATCGCCGGAATCAGGATCGAGACGTTCTGCACTCCGCGGACGAGGATCGTCGCGTCGTCGACACCGCCGACCGGCATAGCGAGCGACACGCCCGAGCCGGCGCCGGCCGGTGCGGCCCCCGAGGCCGTGAAGGTCGTCCCCGACGGATACACAGCGACCGTTGCCTGCGTCGTGCGGGCAGCGCTCGATCCCGCGCTCAGCGCGAGAACCACGAGCACGAGCAGGAACAACCGCCGCACGACTCACTTATCGGCCTGCGGCTTGAACTACCTAACCCCTAGAACCGGGCAACTGCTCCCTGATGCCGTTCGAACGCGCCGGTCGCGACGATGTCGGCCAGCTCGGCGATCGCGTGCCGCACCTCGTCCTCGCTGTTGAAGAAGTGCGGGCCGAGGCGTACGCCGCCGTTCGGGTCGGGCCGAAAGTCACAGATGATTCCGCGCGCGCCGAGCTCCGCATGACAGGCCGCGTGGTCGGGAGTCGAGGCCGTGACCGTGCCGCCCCGCCGCTTTGCCTCGCGTGGCGAGACGATTTCGAGCCCGGCTTCGTCGCAGAGATCGATCATGAGCTGCGTGAGCGCGAGCGAGCGCTCACGGATCCCCGGCACGCCCACCTCCTCGATCACGTCGTAGCCCGCCGTCGCCGCGTAGAGCGCGGGTACGTTCGGCGTACCGGTCAGGAAGCCTCTCGAGCCCGCCGCATACTCGAGCTCGGGCTCGAAGGCGAACGGACGAGCGTGGCCCTGCCAGCCGACGAGCGTCGGCTCGAGCCGCTCCGCGACGTCGGGCCGCACGTAGAGCCAACCCGCGCCGGGCCCGCCACAGAGCCACTTGACGCTGCCGCCGACTGCGAAGTCGACGTCGAGCTCCGTCAGGTCGAACGGCACGATGCCGGCCGACTGGTAGCAGTCGAGCACCACATGGGCGCCCGCCTCGTGCGCTCGCCGCACGATCGGCTCGACGTCTTGGATCTCGCCGTTCTTGAACAGGACGTGGCTGATCGGGGCGAGCAGCGTGCGCTCGTCGATCGCGTCCACGATCGCCGCGTCGTCGGAGACCGCGACGACCTCGAGATCCGGCTGCGCCTGGTAGAGGTAGCGCACCGACGGGAAGTTCGCCTCCTCGTAGACGATCCGGTTTCGCCTGCCGTCCATTCCTGCAAAGCAGGAGAGGACGATCGCCTCGGCGACCGTCACGTTCTGGTGCATGACGATCGAGCCGGGCGGCGCGCCGAGAATGCGGCCGAGCTGGTCGCCGACCGTGACCGGCATCTCCCACCAGCCTTCGCCCCACGATCTGATCCCGCGCTCGCGCCACATGCGCGCGTACTCGCGGAGGTTGTCCTCGGCCGCCGCGGGCATTGCCGCAAGCGAGTGGTTGATGAGATAGGTGCACGTCTCGAGGATCGGGAAGCGGGCGCGATAGTCACCCGGGTCGATCACGCGAGCGCCCCGATCGCTTCGTCCTCGGCCGCATAGTCGAGCGTCCCCTCGAGGTAGGTGCCGTCCCAGCTGCGTCCACGCTCGAGCTCGCCGACGATCCACGCGCAGGTCTCGCGGACGGCGTCTGGGTACGTCGTGACCGGCCGGTATCCGAGCTCGCGCTCCGCAGCTTCCATCGAGACGACGAACGGCCGCGGCACCGCCCACGGATTGCCGAAGGATCCGTCGGGGAGCAACACCGGCTCGAGCTCGTGGCCGAGCGCGGCGCCGATCGCCTGGCAGATCTCCAGCGTGCTGGGCGGATCGGGGTCTCCGGCGTTGAGAACGCGAGAGCCCGGTTGCGCGGCGGCGAGCCTGATCAGCTCGGCGAGGTTCGCAACCGACGTCGTGTGAAAGCGGCTCTCGCCGTTCCAGGCGAGCGCGACCTGCTTGCGGCCGTCGGCGACGCGCTTGACGAAGAAGAGCTCGCGCGGCAGCGCCGCGCCCGGGCCATGGATCGCGCAGGCGCGCAGGAGAGTGACGGCCAGCGGACCTTCGAGCAGCGTCTGCTCGAGCTCGGCCTTGCGCGTCGAGTAGGTCGCGTCGCCGAGATCTGCGGTGCGCTGGGTCTCGTAGACCGGAACCGGGAACTCCGGGAATTCGCCTCCCTCCCCGTCGAGCGCCCTTCCGTCCTCGTCCGCATACGCCGACGCGCTCGAGATGACCGCGGCCGAGCCGACGAGCCCGGCGAGGCCGTTCAGCTGCTCGCCATGTCCGCGGTCGAACGCGACAGTGTCGAGGACGAAGTCGGCGCCGTCGCCGATCGCGGCCCGTAGCTGCGCGTCGTCAGCACGATCCGCGACGACCGACTCGACGCCGAGCTTGGCGAGCCCGTCGGGGAGCGTTCCGGACCGCGAGACTGCGACGACCTCCCAGCCGTCGCCCGCGAGCGCACGCGCGGCAGCGCGGCCGATCATCCCGGTGCCGCCGATCAACACCGCGCGCGGCACTAGACCTCCACACCCTCCACAGCGGCAACCCTATGCCGCGCGGCGAAGGCGGCGACGACGGCCGCCGCGAGCACGATCCCGGCGGCTATCTCGAGCGCGAGATGGACGCCGTGACCGGCCGAGCCCTCGGCCGCCAGCAGCACCCTGGCGATCAGCGCTGTATGGCCCTTCACGCCGGGGCTGTTCTCGGCACTCGTGACGTTGCCGCCCGTCGTCACGAACTGGATCACGACGTTGCGATAGAGGAGCGGGATGTGGAGCTTGACGAGCTTGTCGTTGAGCCCGCTCGTGAGCTGGGCGTTGACGACCGCGCCGAGCACCGCGACGCCGAAGACGCCGCCGAGCTCGCGACTCGTGTTCACCGTGGAGGCGGCCATGCCCGACCGCTCAGGCGGGACGAGGCCGAGCACCGCCGCCGTCATCGTGACGAGTGCGATCCCGAAGCCGACTCCGGCGATCGCGAGCGGCCACGCAAGCGCCGCAATGCTCGTCGTGGCCGTGAGCTGGTGATCGACGAGCAGGAGCCCGAGCCCGGCCAGCAGGCAGCCGATCACCATCGGCCCGCGCGGCCCGACGCGGGCTGTCCAGCGGCCGGCGACCAGGCCGGCGACGATCATCGCCACCGCGAGCGACGTGAAGACGAGGGCGATCTGGTAGCCGGAGAAGTTGGTGATCAGCTGCAGGTAGAGCGCGGTGAAGAAGAAGACGGAGAAGACCGACAGGTTCGTGGCGAAGGCGACGACGTTCGCCGCCGTGAACGTCGGATTGCGCAGGAACTCCAGTCTCAACACCGGATCCGGCGCTCGCTGCTCGACAAGGACAAAGGCGACGGTGAGGACAGCCGCGAGGACGAAGAGGCCGTCGATCCACCAGGTCCCGTAGCCGTTGTTCTCGCCCTCGATCACGGCGAAGGTCGCGGCCATGATCGCCGCGGCACCGGTCACGAGTCCCGCCACGTCGAGCTGCCGTCCCTCGGGATCCTTGCTCTCAGTGAGCGTGACGGCGGCGACCGCAAAGGCAACCGCGCCGAAGCCGAGCCCGAACCAGAAGATGCTCCGCCAGCCGACGCCGTCGGAAAGGACGCCCCCGAGCACCGGCCCGAGCGCGAGCGCGAGCCCCGAGACCGCCGCCCACACGCCAAGCGCGACGGCGCGCTCCTCCCGCTCGGGATAGATGTGCCGGATGAGTGACAGCGTCCCCGGCTCGGACGCAGCCGCGCCGACACCCATCACGACGCGCCCCGCGATGAGGACATGGGTGCCTGGAGCGAGCGCGGCGACGATCGAGCCGGCGCAGAAGAGGGCGACTCCGCCGAGCATGATCTTCTTCCGCCCGAACAGGTCGCCGAGCGTGCCTCCGGTGAGCATCAGCGCGGCGAACGTGAGCATGTAGCCGTCGACGATCCACTGCAGTCCGGTGACGCTCGTGCCGAGCGAGGTCTGGATGTCGGCGAGCGCGACGCTGACGATCGTGTTGTCGAGGAAGGTGAGAAAGAGGATCGCGCAGACCGCCGCGAGGGCGGCTCCACGCGCGTGACGCTGCCGGAACAGCGCGATCGAGCTCATGCCTCCGAGGTTACGACTTGCAGGCGGACGGAGTGCTGCCGCCGAGCGCGACAAGCTTGCAGAGGCTCGCGAAGCCCACCTTCCACGTGCCGTTCTGCACCACGGCGGAGCCGGTCTGCGTGGGCAGTGACGTCCCGCCGAACTTGACGGTGTAGACGACCTTCGCCTGGTCCGAGCCCTGCAGCTGCACCTTGGAGACCGTCACGCTCACCTTCTTCGCGAGTGGGTTGCTTGCGAAGCCGGCGACGACGGACTTGAACTTCGGTCCGTTCTGGAGCACCGCGACGCGGTCGTTGAGCGAGGTCTGAGGAGAGAAGAGCTGCTGGTAGGCACTCCTGATCTGGGCCTGTGCGTTGGCGGTGCTGTTCGTTGTCGACGACATGCTCGAGCCGCCGCACCCGGCGAGCGCGAGGCCGGCGACGGCGACCAGCGCGAGGTATCTCACGACGGGCACCTAGACCTCCTGCAGGGACCGCAGCCCCGGACCGATGTAGCGGGCCGACGGCCGGAAGAGGCGGCCCGTCCGCTTCTGCTCGAGGATGTGGGCCGACCAGCCGGCAACCCGCGAGCACGCGAACATCGCGGGAGCGAGCGGCGGCGGCACCTCGGCGATGTCGAGGACGAGAGCCGAGTAGTACTCGACGTTCGTCTTGAGCGGCCGGTCCGGCTTGCGCCGCTCGAGCTCGGCGAGTGCGGCCTGCTCGAGCTGCTCTGCGACCTCGATCTGCGGCGATCCGAGCTCGCGCGCGGTCTGCTTGAGGATGCGCGAACGCGGATCCTCGGCGCGATAGACACGGTGGCCGAAGCCCATGATCCGCTTGCCCGAGTCGAGCGTGTCGCTGACCCACTTCTCCGGGTCGCCCATCGCGGCGACCTCCTCGAGCATCGGCTTCACGTACGCGGGCGCGCCGCCGTGGAGCGGGCCGGAAAGAGCGCCGACGGCCGCGGAGAGCGCCGCGCCGCAGTCCGCCCCGGTCGAGGCGACGACGCGCGCGGTGAAGGTCGACGCATTCACGCCGTGCTCCGCCGTACAGATCCAGTAAGTGTCGATCGCCTTGACCGCCTTGGGGTCGGCGTGGCCGCGCCATTGCAAGAGGAACCGCTCGGCAGCCGTCGTGCCCTGCTCCACCGTCTCGGCGGGAACCTCGTCGTCGTGTCCGTCGGCCAGCCGCGCCGACCGGGCCACGATCGACATCATCTGGCCCGAGATACGGCCGAGATCCTGACGAGCCTGGTCGTCGGAGATCTCGTTCAGCTTGCCGAGCTCCCACAGGCCGGACAGTCGCGCCGTCTGCGCCTGGAGATCCGCGGGCGCACGGCCGCTGATGCCTACGGGCTCGAAGGGCTCCGGGAGCGGCATACGGGAGTGGATGTCGTCATCGACGAGGAGGCCCCAGATGTTCTCGTACGGGTACTCGCCGATCAGCGGCTCGACGTCGACTCCGCGGTAGCGCAGCGTGCCACCCTCGCGGTCGGGCTCCATGATCTCGGTCTCGACCGCGACGACGCCCTCGAGGCCCGGCTTGAAGTCGTTTTCGCTCATACGTTGATCTCCTCCAGCTCGATCTCCTGGCCGATGCCGCGTTCCTGCGCAGCCGCGACTACGAGCGCCGCTGCGGCGAGGTCCTGGACGGCGACGCCGACCGACTTGTACAGCGTGATCTGCTCATCCGAGCTTCTACCGGTGGCCGTGCCGGCGATGATCTCGCCCAGTTCGACGACTCCGTCGCGCCCGCGCGGGTCGAGCTCGGGTGCGCCTGCGGGCAGCGGCGCGAACGCTGAGTCGCGCTGCTCGACGACGACGACGTCGGACCGCTCGACGATCGCGGGGTCGAGCTCGAAGCCGCCGGTGATCGTCGAGCCAACGGAGCTGACGTGCGTGCCTGGGCTCAGCCACTCGAAGCAGACGACCGGCTCGGGCGAGGCCGTCGTCGCGTGGACGACGTCGGCGCCGCGCACGGCCTCCTCGAACTCGCCGCGTCCGGCGACCCGCACCTCTGCGAAGTCGCGGACCCGCGGGAACATCTCCTGCGCGGAGCGCGATTGCACGCCGGTGCCGAGGATCGCGAGCACGCGCGCATCGGGCCGAGCAAGCAGGCGCGTGGCGAGCGCGGCGGCCGCGGCCGTGCGCATCGCAGTGATGTACGTCCCGTCCATCAGCGCCAGCGGGGTTCCGGTCGCAGGATCGAAGAGCGCGATCGTTGCCTGGTGCGTCGGCCGGTCGCGGTTGCCCGGGAAGAGCGTCACGAGCTTGCAGCCGAGCCCGCTCGACGGCGCATACGCGAGCATCCCGCCGAGCACTCCCGCGTCGCCCGCGAACGCGCCGACGCGCGGCACGAGCGAAGCCTTTCCGGTGGAGAGCTCCGCGTGCGCGGCCGCGAGCGCGTCGATGAGTGCATCGAGGTCGAGCAGCGTCTCCACTTCGCTGCGGCTCAGAATCAGCATCTCAGGGCTGACGGTACTCCGCACCCCCCGGCTCGCGCGGCGGCTTCCGCACGAGCACGTCGAACTCGCCCGCCCGGCCGACCACACGGAAGCCGAGCGCCTGCGCAACGCGGCGTGAACGCTCGTTCCAGCGCAGGATCAGCATTCGCACCCGCGCGTCCGGCGCGTCTGCGCACGCGTGCTTCAGGACGGCGCCGACGAACTCGCGCCCGAGGCCTTGCCCCATGAGGTCGGGCCGCATTCCGTAACCGACGTCGATCGTGCCAGGCTCGGGGTCGACGCCGGGAATCCGAGCCTCCGCTCCGACGCACCCGTAGCCGACGAGGCCCCCTTCGTCGTCCTCCACGAAGAAGAAGCCGCGATTCGCCCCGAGCGCGCCGCGGACGTCGTACGTCGCGTACCTGCCGGGGTAGAGCCAGCCGAGCGGTGTCTCGGCCTCTTCGGCCGTCAGCTCCCGCGTCCGCACGCAGCGGTCAGCCGACGAGCGTGAGCTTCCAGTCGGCGCGGTGCTGCGCGTCGAGCGAGAAGAGCAGGATCCGCTGCCACTGGCCGAGGCAGAGAGCGCCGTCGAGGAACGGGATCTGCTCCGAGCCCGGGCCGAGCAGGAAGGCGACGAGCCGCTCACGCGAGCGGAGCTTCCCGGGCACGACGCGCTCGAGCAGCGACTCGAGATCCTCGAAGAAGCCGGTCTCGCGCTCCTGCACACGGACCAGCGAGAGCGTGCTTTCGGCGTGGAGGTACGCGATGCCGGAGCTCAGGTCCGCGCCGGCCACCTGGCGCGAGACGTCGTTGGTGATGTCCATCACCGACAGCGACGGGAGGGCCGCGGCGATCGAATACGGAACGTCGACTGTCGTCATGCCTGTGCGACCTCCTTTGGCAGCCTGAAGTGAACATCCTCTTTCGCGACCTCGATCTCTTCGGGCAGCGCGTAGCCGACCTCGGCGAGCCGACCGGCGGTCGCCCGCACGAGCTCCTCGGGCGTCGAGGCGCCGGCGGTGAGGCCGATCGTCTCGTGGCCGTCGAGGAGCGCCGGGTCGAGCCCGCTCTCGCCGTCGACGAGCGTCGCCTGGGCGCCGGCGGCCTGGGCGACCTCGACGAGCCGCTGTGCGTTCGAGCTGGTCTCCGAGCCGATCACGAGGACGAGTGTGGCGCCCTGCGCGACCATCGCCTTGACGGCGTCCTGGCGGTTCTGGGTCGCGTAACAGATGTCGTCGGCGTGCGGCCTGCGCAGGCTGCCGAGGTGATCCTCCAGCGCGTCCACGATCGGCGCGACGTCGTCGAGCGAGAGCGTCGTCTGCGTGATCACGGCGACCGGCTTGTCGGTCGCGAGCTCGCGCGCCTGTTCCGGCGACTCGATCACGACCGTAGAGTCCGGGCGCTCGCCGAGCGTGCCGATCACCTCGACATGGTTCTCGTGGCCGACGAGCGCGACGAGATGGCCGCTGTCGGCGTAGCGCCGGGCCTCGGCGTGCACCTTGTTCACAAGCGGGCAGGTCGCGTCGACGACCCGCAGGCCGCGCTGCTGCGCGTTCTCCTTCACAGCCGGCGAAACGCCGTGCGCGGAGAGGACGCAGATCGCGCCTTCCGGGATCTCATCCTCGGATTCGACGAAGACCGCGCCGAGCTTCTCCAAACGCCGCAGAACGTGGTCATTGTGGACGATCGCGTGCCGTACGTAGACGGGCGGGCCGTACTGCTCGAGCAGCCGCTCGACGATCTCGATGGCGCGGTCGACGCCCGCACAGAACGAGCGCGGAGCCGCGAGGAGGACACGGCCTCTCATGCTGCGGCCGCCTCCTGCAGCGCGTGCAGCGCCTTCAGTGCGTCGCGCATCGAGCGGACGGCGCCGCCGCGGCGGGTCGCGACCCAGCGCAGCAGGCCCGCGACGTTCGTGCGCCCGTCGGCGTACACCGTCGCGTCCACTCCCTCGACCGCGCTGCCGGCGTCGTCGGAGATCGCGCGCACGACACCCGCGAGCCGGCCGCTGCGTGCGAGGACACCGCTCTCCATGTCGACCGCGTCGGCACCGCTCGACTCGCGCAGGCGCGCGCGCTGGGCCGGAGCATGGACGAGGATCTCGCCGCCGAGGACGACTCCAGCGCGGGCGCCGTGAACGCCGAGTCCTGGACCTTCCCAGAGTGTCTCGCCGGTCTCGTCGACGACGCGCGTCGCGTCGAGCACGTCGCCGATCCGCAGCTCGCCGAGCGAGCCCGCGAGGCCGAACGAGACGAGACGACCCTCGGGAACGCCGTTCGCGACACACACGCCGACGCGCACCGTCTTCAGGCCGAGGCGCTTCGCCACACGCTCTTCCGCAGTCGTCGCCACGGCGAATGTCAGCCCGTCAGCGTCCACGCGAGACTCCGCACGGTCTCTTTCAGGCTCTGCGAGGCCTCGTACGCGGCCGACGGCTCGAACCCGCAGTGGATGGCGCAATGCTCGCAGCGCGGGTCGTTTCCCGGTCCGTATGCCTCCCACTCCATCCCCTCGATCAGCGCCTCGTACGTCGGAAAGATCCCGTCGGTGAGGAGGTAGCACGGACCCTTCCAGCCGTACGGGTTGCGCGTGATCGAGCCCCACGGCGCGCACGTCAGCTCGCGCTCGCCGGTGAGGAAGTCCTGGTAGATCGGAGTCGCGATCCAGCGGTAGCCGTGCTCCTTCGTCGCGGCGCGGATCGCCCGGAACTTCTCCTCGTGCTCGGCGCGCGTCATCGTCAGCGCCGGATCGATCTGCGAGTACTGGTAGCCGGGCGCCACGAGCATCCCGTCGATGCCGACCTCGTCGGTGAGGTAGCGCATCATCTCGATCACGTCCGTGACCTCGGTCTCCTTGAAGATCGTCGTGTTCGTCGTGACCCGGAACCCGCGCTCACGCGCCGTCTTGATCGCGTCGATGGCGATATCCCAGAGGCCCGGGTAGTCGCAGACGTAATCGTGGATCTCGCGCATCCCGTCGAGATGGATGACGAAGGTCAGGCGGTTCGACGGCTCGAACCAGTCGAGGCACTGCTCGAGCCGCAACGCGTTCGTGCAGAGCTCGATGGTCTTGCCGAGCTCGAGCACCTGCGGCACGACGTCCTCGATCCCCTTGTAGACGAGCGGCTCGCCGCCGCAGATCGAGACAACCGGAGCCGGGCACTGGACCGCGGCGTCGACGCATTCCTCGACCGAGAGCCGCGCGCGGTTCGACTCGTACTCGCGGATCTTCCCGCAGCCGATGCAGGCGATGTTGCACGCGAGAGTCGGCTCGAGCATGAGCACGAGGGGATAGCGCTGCCCCTTGCGCTGCTGCGCGGCGACGTACTTGCCGATCGAGACCGTCGACCCCAACGGGAACTTCATCCGGCCAACCTTTCTCTCAGTCGTCCCAGTGCAAGAAGCGGAAACGTGATGCGGTAGAGGTGGTAACGAATCATGAAATCGAGGGGAAATCCTGTGCCGGTGAAGTGTTCCTCATTCCAGTCACCGTCCGCGCGTTGCGCGGCACAGGGATAGTCTGCCGCCCGGCGACTGGCTGAATCTTCAGCGTTTCCTGCGGCCACGTAGCCAAGGAGAGCCCAGGCGGTCTGCGACGGCGTCGTGAAGTCGGCGCGGCCGCGCCACGCGGGGTCGGCGTACGAGCGGATGTCTTCGCCGAAACCGCCGTTCGGCTGCTGCACGGAGTCGAGCCAGGCCACGGCGCGACGCATCGCCGGATGGTCGTGCGGGACGCCCACGGCCTCGAGGCCCGGCAGAGCGGCGCCCGTGCCGTAGAGGTGGTTGACGCCCCAGCGGCCGAACCACGAGCCGTCCTCCTCCTGCTCGGAGAGAAGCCACTCGAGCCCCTTCTCGGCGGAGTCGCCATGCATTCCGAGCGTCCCGAGGGTCTCCAGCGAGTGGGCGGTGACGTCGGCGCTTGGCTCGTCGGTCACCTTGCCGAAGTCGCAGAACGGGATTTTGTAGAGCCACATCGCCTGGTTGTCGACGTCGAATGCGCCCCAGCCACCCGCGCGCGACTGCATCCCGGCGAGCCAGTCGACGCCGCGCGTGACCGCGTCCTCGCCGAGGCCGAGCTCGTGCAGCGCGAGCGCGACGACAGCCGCGTCGTCGACGT
>DASXKE010000040.1:0-3331 GCA_036496985.1 Gaiellaceae bacterium
CGACCGCCTGACCTTGCCTCCTCGGGCGACTTTCGGCATCGCCTCGCCTCTACGCCGTCGCCTGCTGGTTGAGGCCCGACTTGAACATGCCGCCCGTCGCAATCTTCGTCAGGAGCTTGTCGGCCGCGGACTCCTCGTCGAGCGTCTGGTCCATCAGATCCTTGATGCTGTCGAGGCCGCAGTCGTCGGCGAGCTGCCTCGCGGTGCCGTAGCCGGCGATCTCGTAGTGCTCGACCCGCTGCGCAGCGGCGATCAGCCCGGCGTCCTTGGCGACGGGATCGCCCGCCATCTCGATCATCTCCTCGCCCTCGGCGATCAGGCCCTGCATGCCCTTGCACAGCTCGGTCGGGTGCGAGACGCCGAGCTCGCCGAGCGCCTCTTCGACGCGCGTCAGATGCCCGCGCGTTTCCTCGAGATGGTTCTGGAACGCCTCGCGGAGCTCGTCGTGATGCGCCGCCTGCGCCATCTTCGGCAGCGCCTGGATCAGCTGCGTCTCGGCGCTGTGCAGATCCTCGAGCTGCTCCTGGAGTACGTCGTTGAGCGAATTGAACCCCATGCGTTTTCTCCTTTTCGAGTTGTATTCCGCACCATGGGGTTCCGCGCTTGTCGAACTGCAAACCAGGCAAGCACGACTAAGGTGGCGCTGTGCCCGACGAGACGCTGACGATCCGGGACAACCGCACCGGGACCGAGGTCGAGATCCCGATCACGGAGGGCACGATCCGCGCGACGGACCTCCGCCAACTCGGTCTGATGGCGTACGACCCGGCGTTTCTCAACACCGCCTCGACCCGGAGCGCGATCACGTACATCGACGGCGACGCGGGCATCCTCCGCTACCGCGGCTACCCGATCGAGCAGCTCGCCGAGCACGCGAGCTTCCTCGAGACGGCGTGGCTCCTGTTCGAGGGAGAGCTTCCCACCGCCGCCGAGCTCGGGACCTGGGAGGACGAGGTTCGCCTCCACACGTACGTGCACACGAACGTCATGCAGTTCCTCGACGGCTTCCGCCACGACGCCCACCCGATGGGCATGCTGCTCGGCGCGGTCGCGGCGCTCTCGACCTTCTATCCCGACGCGAAGGAGATCGGCGACGAGGAGAGCCGCCGGCTGCAGCGCGTGCGCCTGATCGCGAAGTTCCCGACCATCGCCGCCTGGGTGTTCCGGCACAGCCGCGGTCTTCCGTACGTCTTCCCGCGCAACGACCTCGACTACGTCGGCAACTTCGTCAACATGACGTTCGAGATCGGCGGCGTCCACGAGCCGAACCCGGTGCTGCAGCGGGCCCTCGAGATCCTGCTCGTCCTTCACGCCGACCACGAGCAGAACGCCTCTACGAACGCGGTGCGCGGCGTCGGCTCGACGCAGGTCGATCCGTTCTCGGCCGTCTCCGCCGGCGTCGCGGCGCTGTACGGGCCGCTCCACGGCGGCGCGAACGAGGCTGTCCTGCGGATGCTCGACGAGATCGGGACCGTCGAGCGCGTGCCCGCGCTCATCGAGAGCGTGAAGGCCGGCCACGGCCGGCTCATGGGTTTCGGCCACCGCGTCTACAAGAGCTACGACCCGCGCGCGAAGCTGATCAAGCGCGTCGCCGACGACGTCTTCGCCGAGACCGGCCTCAACCCGAAGCTCGAGATAGCGCTCGAGCTCGAGCGGATCGCACTCGAGGACGACTACTTCGTCTCGCGCAAGCTCTATCCGAACGTCGACTTTTACTCGGGGCTCATCTACCAGGCGATGGGCTATCCCACCGACTACTTCACGGTGCTGTTCGCGCTCGGCCGGCTGCCCGGCTGGCTCGCCCAGTGGGAGGAGATGCTCTCCGACCCCGAGCAGAAGATCGCGCGGCCGCGCCAGGTGTACACGGGCTACGACGAGCGCAACTTCGTGCCGATCGCGCAGCGCTAGCGCCTAGCGTCTGAGCTGCACCTTCCCGCCGTCGCCGGCCGGAGCGGACGTGTGCTCGTGGGCGATCTTCCAGGCGCCATCCGCGTCCTTGCGCAGCACCCAGGTGAGACGGTTGTTCATCGAGCGCAGCTCCTGGCCGTCGGGCGACACGGCGGCGAACGTGGTGAAGGCGCTCACCGCGGCCACGTCCTCCCCGGGCTGCGAGCGGACCTCGTCGAAGGAGACCGCGACGGTCTCGTCGTCCGGGAGCGAGCCGAACCACTCCCCGACCATCGCGCTCAGGGCCTCCTTGCCGTCGTACGACCAGCGCTCCCAGAGATCGAAGGAGCGAACGTCGTCGGCGTACAGGCCGAGGAACGCATCGACATCCTTGGCCCGCACGGCGGCGGCGTATGCATCGAGCATCTCTTCCATTTCGGGGTTTCCTTTCGTCGGTGTCGTTGTCACGACTCCGCGGCGAAAGCAAAATCAGCGGAGAGCGCATCTCGCTCCTCTGGCGTGAGGGGACTTGCCAGCGCGGCCAAGGCCGGCTGAATCTGCTCGGCGCGACGCGGGCCGAGGACAACCGAGATGCGTTCGTCGGCAAGAAGCCACCCGAACGCAAGCGTGGTGGGATCGCCTCGGCGCCCGAGCTCCTCCAGCGCGTCGTAGACGCGGTCGTCTCGCAGGTGCTCGTACGGCCCCGACCGCAGCGTCATCCGCGAGCCCTCGGGCGCAGGCGTGTCACGCCTGTATTTGCCGGTCAGCCAGCCGCCCATCAGCGGGCTGTGCACCTGGAACCAGAGGCCGTGCTCGGCGCAGAGCGGCAGCACCTCCGCCTCGATCTCGCGGTCGAGCAGCGAGTACGAGTTCTGGACGGCCGAGAAGGAGCCCGCGTCGAGCGCGTCTCGAAGCTGTGAGCCGTCGACGTTACTGACTCCGTAGGCGCCGATCTTGCCCGCGGCGACGAGCTCCTCGAACACGCCTGCGAGCTCGGCCGCGGGCACGTCCGGATCCGGCGCGTGGGCGAGGTAGAGATCGACGTGGTCGACGCCGAGCCGCCCGAGGCTCGTGTCGATCTGGCGCCGCACCCGCGTGGGCGCGAGCCCGTGATCCTCGCCCTCGGCCATCGGGTTGAAGGTCTTGGTCGTGAGACGGAGCCCCTCCGGGCGGCGTGAGCGGATCCATTCGCCGACGTACGTCTCGCTGCGGCCGCCCCCGTATGCGTCCGCCGTGTCGAACCAGTTGATGCCCGCCTCCCAGGCTGCATCCATCAGCTCAAGCGCCTGCTCCAGCGTCTCGCCCTGACCGAAGAAGGCGGGCGCCGAGCCGATGCCGCCGAAGTTGCCGCAACCGAGGATGATGCGGGGGTAGTCTCGCCTCATGGCAGCGACCCTATTGGACGTCGAAGCAGCCCGGGCGCGCTTCTCGTCGCTACAGGAGG
>DASXKE010000041.1:0-15278 GCA_036496985.1 Gaiellaceae bacterium
GGCAGCTCGAACGCTCCGGGGACCTCGAACGTGTCGACGTCATCGATGCCCGCGTCGGACAGAGCAGCCCGCGCGCCGGACTCGAGCTTCGCCGCCAGGTCCTCATAGAACGTTGCCACGCACAGCGCAACCGCTCTGGAGTCAGCGCCCACGGTCGCGCTCCTCCTCGTCGTGCAGCATCTCCTCGTCGAAGTTCGCGCCCTGGTGGTGGAGGATATGCCCCATCCGGTCGCGCTTGGTCTGCATGTATGCCTCGTTGTGCTCGTTGGGGGCGTGCACGATCGGGATCTGGTCGGTGACGGACAGCCCGTAGCCGGCCATGCCGGAGATCTTCTTCGGGTTGTTGGTGAGGATCCGGATGCTCGTGAGTCCGAGGTCGGACAGGATCTGGGCGCCGATCCCGTAGTCGCGCAGGTCCGCGGGGAGCCCGAGCTTCAGGTTCGCGTCGACCGTGTCGAACCCCTCCTCCTGGAGCTTGTAGGCCTTCAGCTTGTTGAGCAGCCCGATCCCCCGCCCCTCCTGGCTGAGGTACAGGAGCACGCCGCGGCCCTCCTCCTCGATCATCGACAGCGCCGACTCGAGCTGCTCGCCGCAGTCGCACCGCAGCGAGTGGAAGACGTCGCCGGTCCGGCACTCCGAGTGGACGCGGACGAGGACGTCGTCGCCGACCTCTCCCATCACGAGCGCGAGGTGCTCCCGGCCGGTGAGCGTCTCGCGGAAGGCGACCGCCTTGAACGCGCCGAACTCGGTCGGCAGCTGGACCGAGACGACGCGCTCGACGAGCTTCTCCGTCCGGCGGCGGTACTCGATCAGGTCTGCGACCGTGATCATGCGGAGCCCGTGCCGCTCGCAGTACGGGACGAGGTCCGGGACGCGGGCCATCGTTCCGTCGTCGTTCATGATCTCGCACACGACACCGGCGGGAGCGAGGCCCGCGAGCCGCGCCAGGTCGACGGCAGCCTCGGTCTGGCCCGCGCGGACGAGGACGCCGCCGTCACGTGCGCGGAGCGGGAAGACGTGGCCCGGCTGGACGAGGTCGTGCGGCGTCGAACGAGGATCGATGGCGACCTCGATCGTGTGCGCGCGGTCGGCGGCGGAGATGCCGGTCGTCACGCCTTCGCGGGCTTCCACGGAGTTGGTGAACGCCGTGCCGAGCCGCGCCTCGTTCCGCTGCGTCATCTGGGGCAGGCCGAGCTGCTCGCAACGTTCGCCGGTGAGGCAGAGGCAGATGAGCCCGCGCGCGTGCGTTGCCATGAAGTTGACGGCGTCCGCGCTCGCGAACTGCGCCGCAACGACGAGATCGCCCTCGTTCTCGCGCTCCGGGTCGTCGACCACGACCACCATCTTCCCGTTCCGGATGTCCTCGACCGCTTCTTCGATCGTCGCGAACGGGGTGACGGCCGAGCTCACGACAGCCTCCCCGCCACGAGACGCTCGACGACCTTCCCGAGCACGTCGGCCTCGAGGTTGAGCTCGTCGCCGGGCTCGAGGCGGCCCAGCGTCGTCACCGCAAGCGTGTGCGGGATGAGCGCCACCTCGAAGCCGTCGTCGTCGAAGGCCGCGACCGTGAGCGATACGCCGTCGACCGCGATCGAGCCTTTCTCGATGCAGGAGGCGAGCACCGTCTGCGGCGCGTCGACCCACACTCGGCGGCTCTCGCCCTCCGGCATGACGGAGCGGACGCGGCCGACGCCGTCGACATGGCCCTGCACGACATGGCCGCCGAGCCGGTCGCCGACGCGCAGCGACGGCTCGAGGTTGAGCGTGTCGCCCGGCTCCATCCCGCCTAGCGCTGTGCGCGAGAGCGTCTCGGGCACGACGTCGAACGCAAGCCTGTCCTGGTCCGCCCCCACCACCGTGAGGCAGACGCCGGCAACGGAGACGGAATCGCCGACGTGCGCGTCCGCCGCGGTCTCGGGTGCCGCGACGACGAGCCGCGAGCCGTCGAACGCTGCGACGGTTCCGACCTCGAGGACGATGCCGGTGAACATGCGGCAAAGGTTACGGCTCGTGCAGGTACGCCTCCAAGAGGACGTCCGCTCCCGACGGCTCGGTGCGGAGGTGGAGCAGGTCGAGAGCCCCATCGAGCTCGCCGAGCAGGCGCGGCCCTTTGCCGGCAAGAACAGGCGCCACGAAGAGGAGGAGCTTGTCGACCAAGCCTTCCGTGAGAAACGCGGTCGCCAGCGTCGGACCGCCTTCGAGCAGCAGGGATTGCACACCGTCGGCTCCAAGCGCGCGTAGCTCCTCCTCGAGCGGACCGCTGCGCAGCTCGAGCTCCGACTCCGCCGGCAGCGGGCCGCGCCCGAACGCGAGCCGGCGCGGCTGCGCCTCGGCTCCGACGTCCCGGGCATCGAGGCGCGGCGCATCCGCCCGCACGGTTCCCATCCCGACCGCGACCGCGTCGGATGCCGCACGTAGCTCGTGCACCCGTCGTCTCGACTCCTCGCCCGAGACCCAGCGGCGACCCGGAACCGCGACCCGACCGTCGAGCGTCACCGCCGCCTTGTAGGTGACGAAGGGGCGACCGAGGGACTTCCAGACGCGCCATGCCTCGTTCTGCCGGCGCGCGTCGAGGTCGTCGAGCAGCTCCACCTCGATGCCCGCGCTCCGGATCCGGTCGAGGCCGCGCCCGTCCACGAGCGGGTTCGGATCGCGGGCACCGACCACGACGCGCGCGACGCCCGAGGCGACGACCGCGTCGGCGCACGGTGGCGTACGGCCGTGATGCGAGCAGGGCTCGAGCGTCACGTAGAGCGTCGCGCCGCGTGCCGATTCGCCGGCCTCTTCGAGCGCGACCGTCTCGGCATGTCGCATCCCGTCGTACGAGTACCAGCCCTCCCCGACGACCTCGCCGTCTTGCACGACGACCGCGCCGACGCGGGGGTGGTCACGCGTCTGTCCGCGTCCGCGCTCGGCCAGCTCGAGCGCGTGCTCGAAGTGAGTCACTCGAGATCCTGGACGAGACCGCGATAGGCGGCGGCGAGATCGCCGTTGCCGAAGACCGCCGAGCCGGCGACGAGGAGCGACGCGCCGGCTTCGTGCGCCGGGCCGATCGTCTCGAGATCGATGCCGCCGTCGACCTGGACGTGGACGCCCTCGGGCAGCGCCGCGCGCAGCCGGCGAATCCGCTCGAGCGCTTCCGCCATGAACTTCTGGCCGCTGTAGCCGGGATGGATGCTCATGCAGAGCACGAGATCGGCGCCGCTCGCGACCGCTGCGACATCCTCGGGCTCGCTCTCGGGATTGAACGCGACGCCGACCTGGAGCCCGTGTTCGCGGGCTGCGGCGATCGTCGCGGGCACGTCGTCGACCGCTTCGAAGTGGAAGGTCGCGCTGTCGCCGCCCGCGCGGACGATCTGCGGGAAGTGGCGCAGCGGGTTGTCGACCATCAGATGACAGTCGAGAACGCCGCCGGCGTCGTGCACGAGCGGGGCGATCGACTCGAGCACGACGGGGCCGATCGTGACGGGCTCGACGAAGTGACCGTCGCCGACGTCGAAATGGAAGACGCGGCAGCCGGCGTCCAGGAGCTCCTCGATCTGCTCCCCGAGCCGCGCGAAGTCGGCCGCGTAGAGCGACGGCTCGACCTCCGCGTTCCGCACCCAGTCCCGCCAGCTCATCCAGGCGATCGTACGAGACGCGCGATGAAGAACCCACTCGTGCGGTGGACGTGCGGCAGCGTGAGGAGAAACTCCGGACGCGACGGATGTGCAAACGCGGGCCACTCCTCGCCGAGCGGCAGGACGCTGAGGCCACTCGCGTCGACGACGGCCTCGCACTCGTCCGGATTCAGCGTGCAGACCGAGTAGACGATCGTGCCGCCCGGCCGGACTCTCTCGGCGGCCGAGCGGAGGAGCGCTAGCTGAAGCTCCGGAAGCGGCTGCGCCCGCCAGCGCAGGTCGGGCCGCTGGGCGAGGACTCCGAGACCGGAGCACGGTGCGTCGACAAGCGCGCGGTCGAAGCCGTCGAGCTCCGGCGGTAGCGCGGTGCCGTCCGCCTCGACGACCGCGACGTCGGAGCGCCCCATTCTCGCAAGGTTCTCGCGCAACTCCCGCGCGCGGGCCGGATCGATCTCGACCGCCGTCACCTCGCCGCGCAGCTGGCCCGTCTTGCCGCCCGGCGCGGCGCAGACATCGAGCACGCGCTCGCCGTCGTTCGAGCCGACGCAGAGACCGGCGAGCTGGGAGCCGCGGCTCTGCGGCCAGATCCGTCCCGCCGCGACGAGCCCCTCGACCACGCGCTCCACGCGGTACGCGCCTGAAACGTCGGTCGGCTCGGCGCTGGGCGACGGCTCCCCGCGGATGAGACGGACGACCGTTTCGAGCGGCTCGTTCATCGCGCGCATCAGCGCGAGCGCACCCTCGTCTCCGAGCACTCGCACGAAAGTTTCGTAGATCCAGTCGGGATACGACTCCTTGAGCGGCCCGTCGGGCAGCGATTCGAGCAGTTGACGGATCCCGGCGTCGAGCCGTCTCATCACCGCGTTCGTGAACGGAACCGCCCGTTCGAGCCGGGCGCGGCGTACTAGCTCGACCGACTCGTTCACCGCCGCGTGCGGCGCGGTGTCGGTGTACCCGAGCTGGTAGGCGCCGAGGCGGAGCGCCGCACGCACCGGTGGGTCGAGCTTGCGCACGGGCCGCCGCCCGAGCGTCTCGATCGCGTGGTCGAGCGTCCGCGCCCGCTGCACGGAGCCGTAGGCGAGCCGCTGGGCGAACGCACGCTCGCGCTCGTCGAGGCTTTCGGCCGCGGTGCGGAAGGCGCGGTCGGCGTACGCGCCCTGCTCGAAGACGCGCCGGAGCACCTCGTAGGCGGCGCGCCGGGCCGGCGAGACGCTCACGAACGGCAGACGAAGATCGCCCACCCCATCGCCGCACGCTCCCAGGCGAGATAGCGGGCGCGATGGGCGGCGCCGCGCTCGCGAAACTCCTCCGCCTGCGGATGCTCGGGATTCGCCGCGAGCCACGCGTCCAGTGTCTGCCAGTGGAGCGACTCGTAGCGGTCCCAGTCGTCCTCCGAGGACGCGATGAGCGAGACGACGCGAACGCCGGCAGATTCGACCCGCTCGACTGTCTGCGCCAGCGGCAGCCACTCGCCTTCGTCGGTGCGTGGCGGGCCGTCGGCTGCGGGAGGCAGAGGCAACTCGCGCCAGTAGGGCTCGCCGACGGCGAGAAGCGGAGCGGCGGCGCGCAGCCGCTCGACCGTCGGAACGAGACCGCCGAAGACGAATGTCGCGCCGAGGCACAGCGCCGCGTCGTAGCGGCCGAGCTCGTACCTGGAGGCGTCCGCCTCGACGATCTCGATGCGATCGCCGAGCCCCGCGGCCGTGACGCGTTCCCGGGCGCTTGCGACGAACTCGGGCGCCCGCTCGACGCACGTGAGCCGGCAGCCGAACGTCTCGGCGAGGATGACGGCCGGGCCACCGATGCCCGAAGCGAGATCGACCACGTGCGAGCCGGAGCCGAGGCCGAGCCGCTCGCCGAGCAGGCGGATCTTGTCGGCGCTCGTGGGATTCTGAAGCTCGTGTTCCGCCTCGACGACGGCATGCCACCAGGTCATCGGCGGCCACGCAGATAGGCGTCGTATGCCATGCGGCGGCCACCGGCGGGTTGCACTTCGACCGGCTCGAACGCGCCGTCCTCACCCACTCTCGCCTGCCAGACGATCAGGTCGCCGAGCCGTGCCCCGATGTGCGGCGAGAGCGCCCGCACGCGGTTCACGAGCTCCTGCGCAGGCGCGGCGGGATCGAGCTCGCGATCCT
Source organism: Gaiellaceae bacterium (assembly GCA_036496985.1). Taxonomy (GTDB): domain Bacteria; phylum Actinomycetota; class Thermoleophilia; order Gaiellales; family Gaiellaceae; genus Palsa-739. The sequence goes on from DASXKE010000041.1 coordinate 5,759, forward strand.
CCGGCCGGATCTTCTCCGCGTACGTCACGCCGTCCTCCGCCTGCGGCTCGAACCGCGGCTCGTCGTGCGCGAGCACCTCGCTCAGTAGCTCCGCCGCCGCCTCGGCCGCGCGGGCGTAGACCGCTCCGGCGTCGTCTTCGGAGCCGATCGCGAACGCGCGCCGCGCCGCGATCGGCCCGGCGTCGAGCGCCTCGACCGTGCGGTGAATCGTGACGCCGGTCTCGTCGTCGCCGGCCATGATCGCGCGCTCGACCGGCGCCGCGCCCCGCCAGCGCGGCAGCAGCGATGGATGGACGTTGAGCCAGAGGGCGCGCTCGAGCAGCTCGTTCGGGATCAGGAGCCCGTAGGCGCAGACAACCACCGTGTCAGCTGCGATCCCGACCGCCTCGTCGAGCTTCGCCGGCTGCTCGACCGGGATCCCGAGCCGTTCCGCGACCTCCTTCGCCGGCGGAGCTGCCACCTGCCGGCCGCGTCCCCGCGGCTTGTCCGGGCGCGTGAGAAGCTGCGCCACGTCGTGCTCGGCCGCGAGCCGCTCGAGCACGTCCGCCCCGAACGGCGCGGTCGCGGCGACCGCGATGCGGCGCGCCATGCTCAGCCGATGACGAGACGCGGGCGCAGGCTCGCGAGCGCTTCCCGCCGCGCCTCCGGCGTCGTCCGTTCGAGGATCAGGACGCCGTCGAGGTGGTCGGACTCGTGTTGCGCGACGCGCGAATACGGCTCCTCGAGCTCGTAGCGAACGTCGGCTCCGTGCTCGTCCTGGCCGGCGATTGTGATCGTGGTCGGCCGCTCGACCGGCAGGAGCACGCCCTGGATCGAGAGGCAGCCCTCGTCCTCGACCGCCGTCTCCTCGCTGCGCTCGACGATCTCGGGATTTGCAAGCGCGACGGTCTCGTCCTCGGCGATCTGGAAGACGAACAGCCTCTGCAGGACGCCGACCTGGGTCGCGGCGAGCCCGATGCCGCTGGCGTCGACCATCAGCTGCTTCATCCGCTCGACGAGCTGCCGCAGGTCGTCGTCGAAATCCTCGACCGGACGGGCAGCCATCTTCAGCGCCGCATCCGGGTACTGGCGGATCTGGGCAAGCGCGAACCGACGCCGCGCCTGCTGCTCGGCATCGAGCTCCTCTTCCTTCACCTGTCCTTCGATTTCCGCCACGAGGCCGGACTGTACCCTCGCAGACGTGGATCCACGGGCGGTGAAGGAGACGCTGGGAGAGGGTGCCACGCGGGCCGAGACACCGCGCGAACGGCGGGAGCGCGAGCAGATCGAGGCCGATCTCGAGATGAGCCCGGTGCGCGGGAAGCCGTTGCGGCAGCGGCTGCGCAACTTCCGTCCCGACCCCGCGTCTGGTGTCCAGGCGCTGAGCGGGCCGACCGCCTGGATGCGCAGGCTGCGCGCGATCGAGGACGCCGTCAAGCAGCACGAGCGTCAGCTCGGCGAGGAGTGGCGGACATTCGCGTGCGAGACCGATGACCAGGGCGAGTTCGCCGCCGCCTGGCGCAAGCTTGCAAGCGAGTGGAGCTTCGCCGAGGTCAACGAGCTGATCGAGCGCCACAACCGCAACTTCCCTGCCGAGGCGCGGCTCGCGATGGATCCGCGCACCCGCGACTTCGTCCGCATCAACGGCCGCTCGTACCTGCGGGAGCCGCTCGACCGAGAGTGGATCCTCGAGCGCTTCCCGCCGAGTCGCGAGCCTGCCCTGACGTGATCCGGCCGGTGCGGCCGGAGGACGCCGCAGAGCTCGCGGCGCTCTACCTCGCGAACCGCGACTTCCTCGCGCCATTCGAGCCGGCGCGGCCCCCGGAGTTCTTCACCGCCGACGGCCAGCGGGAGCGGCTCGAACGGCAGCTCGCCGACCGGACGCATCCGTTCGCGATCGTCGACGGCGAGGCGATCGTAGGGACGATCAACGTCTTCCGGATCTCGAGGGACGGGCCGGCGAGCGGCGTCATCGGCTACTGGGTCGATCGAGCCAGCAACGGCCGCGGTCTGGCCACCGGTGCGGTCGGCGAGATCCTCACGTATGCGTTCGACACGCTCGCCCTCCACCGCGTCGAGGCCGCGACGCTCGTCGAGAACCTGCCGTCGCAACGCGTGCTGGAGAAGAACCGCTTCGAGCGAATCGGGCTCGCGCGAAACTACATCTGCATCAACGGCGCGTGGCGCGACTTCATCCTCTTCCAGCGCCTCGAGGACAGCTAGTCGCGGTTCTCGGTGTACTGCGCGGCGCCTTCGATCTCGTGCATCCACGGCTCGCGGCGCTTGATCCAGATCTCGGCTTCCGGCCGTAGCTCGAACGGCGCGTCGTCGAGCGACCCGAGCTGGACCTCGACGCCCTCCGGGTCGAGCAGGAACAGGCGCGAGCCGCAGAGCGGACAGAAGCTGTCTCCCTCGTGGGTGGCGTACTCCCCGGTCACGTCGAACGCGCTCAGCGGCCATTGCCCGTAGATCGTGTAAGCACTGCCCGAGCGCTTCCGGCAATCCCCACAGTGACAGCGCCCGACGTGGAACGGCTCGCCCTCGACGGAGTAGCGAACCGCGCCGCAGAGGCAGCCTCCGGTGCGCATCACACGGACTGAGGGTCGACGTCGACGACTGCGTTCAGCCCGGCGCGGCGCATCGCCGGAGTGGCCGCGGCGAGCAGGGCAGCCGCCCGAGTGGCCAGCGCGCGCGGCCGGTCGGTCTTGCCCACGAGCTGAGCTCGGTGGCGACCGCGCAGCCGCAGGAGCGGAGCAGGCCCGAGCAGCTCGAACTCCGGCAGCCCAGCCTTCAGCTCCTCGAGCGCACGAGTCGCGTCGGCGAGTTCGGGGCCTGAGACGAGCACGCGGACGAGGTGCCGGAACGGCGGGTAGCCGAGAACGCGCCGGCGCTCGAGCTCGCCGGCGAGGAAACCGTCGACGTCGTGGCGGGCTGCGTACCGAACCGCGCGAGACTCCGGCTGAAACGTCTGGATGAGGACGCGGCCCGGCGCCTCACGGCCGCTGCGGCCGGCGAGCTGCGTGAGCAACTGGAACGTCCGCTCCTCGGCGCGGAAGTCGGGCATGCCGAGTCCGGTGTCGGCGTCGACGACCGCAGCGAGCTCGACGCCGGCGAAGTGGTGTCCCTTTGCGACCATCTGCGTGCCGACGAGGACAGTGCGGTCGGCGGCGGCGAACCGCTCGAGCGCCTCGCGGAGCGCGCCAGGCTTCGCGGTCGCGTCGGCGTCGAGGCGGATCCGCTCGAGCTCCGGGACGTGGCGTTCGAGCTCGCGTTCGAGCCGTTGCGTCCCGGCTCCGATCCGCGCCAGCTCGGGGGAGCCGCAGGCCGGGCACTTCTCCCCCACAGGCTCGCGTGCGTCACAGTGATGGCAGCGCAGAGTGCCGTCTCCATGCAGCGTCAGGGCGACGTCGCAATTGGTGCAACGGCGCGTCACGCCGCATGCGCGGCAGTGCAGGGCCGGGGCGACTCCGCGCCGATTGAGCAGCAGGATCGCCTTGCCACCGTCCTCTGCGAGCCGGCCGAGCTCGGCGAGCAGCGGCGACGAGAGCGGATAGCCGGTCTCGTGGCGCAGGTCGACGACGCGAACCGTCGGCAGCGGCGCCGCGATCCGGCCGCCGAGCTCGAGCCGCTCGAGCGTGTGCCACGACTCGGGGCGCGGCGTCGCCGAGCCGAAGATCGCGACCGCGCCTTCGAGCGCGGCCCGTTTTGCGGCCACGGTGCGGGCGTCATACCGTGGATCGGACTCCTGCTTGTACGACGCGTCGTGCTCCTCGTCGACGCAGATCACGCCAAGCGAATGCAGCGGCGCGAACACCGCCGACCGGGCCCCGACGACGACCGGCGCCTCGCCCGACACGATCCGCTCCCGCTCGTCCCGCCGCTCGGCCTCGGACAGGCCGGAATGGAGCACCGCGACCCGGTCGCCGAAGCGGGCGCGGAAACGTCCGAGGGTCTGCGGCGTCAGGGCGATCTCGGGGACGAGAACGATCGCGCCGCGCCCGCCAGCGAGAGCCGCTTCGCAGGCGCGGATGTAGACCTCGGTCTTGCCGCTGCCGGTCGCACCCTCGAGCAGGACGTTGCCGCCGTCGCCCGCGAGCAGTTCGTCGATCCGTGCCAGGGCTCGTTCCTGCGAGTCGGAGAGATGCTCGGGAGCAGGTTCGGCGGCGAGCGCTGCTCCGGCCGCCACCTCCCTCCGTTCGCCGCGCCGCTTCGGCTGGTACGGAGCGACGAGCCCGAGCGCGCGGGCGGGCGTGGAGCCGTAGTAGTCCGCGAGCCAGAGCGCAAGGTCGACGAGCGCCGGCGGAAGCGTCTCGAGCACACGCTCGGCGGCGACGGGCTCGACGTCGGGCGGCGCCTCCGCATCGGCATCGACGACGACGCCGCGGCGCCTGGCATTGCCGAAGCGAATCGCGAGGACGGCTCCCTTCCCGACCTCGTCCTCGATCTCGTAGGTGAAGGGCCTCGCAAGCGAGCGCGCATTGACGATCGGGTAGACGGAGGCGAGACGCGACACGGGCAGCGAGCGTAGCCGCGCCCCTGGACGCCCTTCTGATCGCCCCGTGTGGATGATGCCGGGAGAGGCCTCAGCAGGCACGATGGCAGAGCGAACGCGCGGAAACGAAGGAGGAGATGTATGACCGACGAGATCGAGCTCGGCCCAGTCGACTATTTGATCGTCGAGTGGCCGCCAGGTACGCAGCCCAACGGCGAGGGGCTGATCGAGCTCGCCAACCTGTCCGACCGCGGTCTCATCCGCGTGCTCGACCTCGTGTTCGTGACCAAGGGGGACGACGGCGTGGTCGCCGGCCTCGCGCTCGCGGACATCGATTCCGACGGCGAGCTCGACCTCGTGGAGTTCGCGGGTGCGTCGTCCGGACTGCTCGGCCAGGACGATTACGACGAGGCCGGCGGCGCGCTCGAGGCGGGCGCCTCGGCCGCGATCCTGCTCTACGAGAACCGGTGGGCGCGCGGATTTGCCTCGGCCATGCAGTCGAGCGGTGCGCAGCTCGTCGCAAGAGGGGGCATTCCGATGTCCGACATCGAAGCCGCGGCCGAGTTGCTCGACGCCGCAAACGCCTAGGAGGACGAGAGATGCCATTGCTCAGAGGAGTTGCCCGCACCGCCGTGATCGCCGGAACCGCGACCGCGGTGTCCAACCGTGTCTCCCGCCGGCAGGCGAACCGCTGGTCGCAGGAGGAGCAGGGCCAGTACGAAGAGCCCGCTCCCGCTGCTGCCGCCCCGGAGGCCGATCCGCTCGAGCAGCTGAAGCAGCTCGGGGAGTTGAAGGCGTCGGGTGTCCTGACCGACGCCGAGTTCGAGGCCCAGAAGGCCAAGATCCTCGCCGGCTGACCCAAGACGACAGCTAACGGACGACTTGGAAGGCCGCCTCCGGGCGGCCTTCTCTGTTGCGCGCTACTTCTTGCCGGTTAGCTTCGCGCAGGCGGGCGACGACGCGAACGCCGACTGCAGCTCCCCGCCCTGGAGGCTCTGGAGCGTGCTGACTGCAGTGGTGAGCGACCCCTTCATCGAGCCGAGGGTCGTGCTGATGGTCGCCGCCGCCTGGAGCGTGCTCCCGCTCGACGCCGCCTGCTTGACCTTGTCCACGTCGGCGGAGATCTTCGTCGCGAGATTCTCGATCGTCTTCTGCGCCGTCTGCCCCGCAGTGGTGTTCGGCTTGCCGAGCCCCTTGAGCGTCGTGGAAAGCGTCTGCGTCGCCTGCTCTGCGCTGCTGAGAGCGTTGTCGATCCCGTTCTTGGAGGGGTTCTGCGTGAACGACTTCGCAGCTGTCTGCAGCGCGAGCTCGTAGCTGTTCACCGCCGTGCAGACCCCGGTCACCCAGTCCTGCGGCGACGCACCGCTGGACGCAGCGGTCGTCGTCGTCGCGCTGTTCCCACCGCCGCCGCACGCGGCGAGCGAGAGCGCCACACAGGCGAGGATCGAAAGGCGGACGCGCATGAGCGAGCCCAGAGTGCCACGTTTTGCGCTGGGATGGTTCATCCCAACCGGGCGATCTCGGGTGTTAGTCCGGATTTCTCAGCGCCCGGCGGGTCAACAGCGACTGGCACGCCGCGGGCGGCGCGCTTAGTCCTCTATCTGCGCCGTTCCGTGCCGCCGCGATTTATCGACAGCGGCCCGCATCGTCTGGAGCTTCTCAGGCGAATGACCGACCCAGTCCACAAGCTCGCCGACGACGCGGAGCGGCTCGCGGGTCCGGAACGACTGCGTGGGGTTCCCCGGGAACTTCTTGTCGGTCAGATTCGGGTCGTCCTCGAACTCCCCGGTCGGCTCGACGATGTAGATGCGCCCAGGGCCGTCCCCGCTGGCGAGCTCGGCTCCCCAGGCCGCGGCGTCGAACGTCGCGGTGAAGTAGATGTAGTTCATCAGTCGGCCTGGTTCGAAGTTCGATTGTCGCCCCGAAAGCAGCAGATCGCCCGCCGCGAGGTTCGCCTTCGTACCGTGCAGGTACACGCCCGCCTCGTACACCTCGAATGGCACTGGCTCCCTGCAGGCGCTGATGCGACCAGGCTAGCGTCACAACTACATGGCATATGTGGTGTCGCTCACCTTGAACGCGTACCAGGTGATGGTTCCATCTTCTGCGGCAGCGAGGTCGCGCCCACCTGGAGAAACGCGTCGAGATCGGCGCCTCTTTCAGCTTTCGCCTCCAGCAACGCGAGAACTCCGAACTTTACAGCCATGACGTCTCCCTCCGATTGGGTCAGCACCGGAAGTAACAAGGCAAGGCCTGCGGCACCCCGCGTCAAGCCAGCCGGATGGGCCTGTGTTCCGTCAGGCGAGGCGACACTCGCATGCGCGAGCGTCCTTACGCCAGAGCGAACTAAACGCCGGCGGCAGTGACGACGAAGTCCGTCGCGAAACCGAGCAGCACTCCCAGAACCAGGAGCCACATGACGAGCACCGGGTGGCCGTACTTGCGGTTGACCGCGAACAGCTCCTGCACCACGTAGAGGATCGAGCCGCCGGCGACGGTGAAGAAGAGAACCGACACGGCGTCACTCGTCCACGCTTGGCCCACCACCGTGCCAAGGAAGGTGGGGCCACCGCCGATCAGGCCGAGCAGCAGGATGAGCTTCCAGCTCGGCCGGATCCCTTCGCCTGTCAGCGGGCCGCAGATCCCGAACCCCTCGGTTGCGTTGTGCAGGCCGAACCCGATGATCAGCGTCACGGCGAGACTGATCTCGTTCGACGCCGCAGCCTGGCCGATCGCGAGGCCCTCGCCGAAGTTGTGGACGCCGATCCCGATCGCGATCAGGAACGCGAGGCGGACCGCCGGAATCGAGAGATCGAGCACCCGCCGGCTCGTGAACTCGTCGACGGCCGCCGCGCCCGGCCCGACGAGCGGCGAAGCCCGTCTGCCGGCCCGCGACTTCATCCAGGCCTCGTAGTAGACGAGGCTCATGAGCCCGCCGACGAAGCCGACGATCCCCAGCGCGGCGAGGCCTGCGAAGCGACTCCAGTCGTGTGCGTGGAGCGCAGTGTCCATCGGCTCGACCGCGTTCGAGAGCACGTCCCAGAGCAGGAAGACGAGGATCCCGGTCGCGAGTGCCGAGAGCCCGGCGCGGGCATTCGCGCTCAGCCCCTGCATGCGTCCGATCGGCAGGCCGAGGAAGATGGTGGCGCCCGCGATCGCGCCGAGCAGCAGGATCTCGGAGGTGCTCATCCTGTAAGGGTGGCCTTACACATCCGCTCGGCGGCAATATAGCTGCATGCCAGCGCCCGGCCACTCGGTCGACGAGTACCTCGAGACCATCTACTTCCTCGCCTTCCCGATCGGCGAGTACGTGCCACACGGCGCCGGCTCGCCTCCCCTGGCCTCGCGCGTCGCCGAGATGCTGCACGTCTCGCGCGCGTCCGCAGGCGAGATGCTGAAGCGGCTCGAGGCCGACGGCCTGATCGAGCGCGGGACGAAAAAAGAGGCGCTGCTCACCGAGACGGGACGCGAGCGCGCGGAGCGCGTCGTCCGCAAGCACCGGATCATCGAGCGGCTCCTCACCGACTTCATGGGCTACACCGCCTACGAGTCGCACGAGCGCGCCGACGAGATGGGCGACACGTTCGACGACGACATGATCGAGCGGATCGACGACAAGCTCGGCCACCCGCAGCGCTGCCCGCACGGCTGGCCCGTCGATCCCGACGTCGAGCAGGCCGAGAACGCAGAGCTCGCAGCGCTCGCGTCACTGCCGGCCGGAACGCGCGCGACGGTCGTGCGCCTCGCCGAGCACGACGGCGATCTCCTCCACTGGTTCTACGACCAAGGGCTCGTGCCGGGCACGAGCATCGTCGTCCAGACGGCCGAGCCCGCAGCGGATCAGTTCACGGTCGCGATCGAGAACGTCGGCGAGCGGGCGGTTTCGGAGAAGGCCGCCGCCGGGCTCTTCGTCAGGCCGGCGTAGCGGCGCCCAGGCCCGCGGCCTCGCGCAGCGCGTCGGCGCGGTCCGCACGCTCCCACGTGAAGTCGCCGTCCTCGCGGCCGAAGTGCCCGTACGCGGCTGTCTTCGCGTAGATCGGCCGGCGCAGGTCGAGATCGCGGAGGATCGCGGCCGGACGCAGGTCGAAGTGCCCGCGCACGAGCTCCTCGATCTTCGGCACCGGGATCGCCTCGGTTCCGAACGTGTCGATGAGCACGGACAGCGGATGCGCGACGCCGATCGCGTATGCGACCTGGATCTGGCAGCGCTCGGCCAGGCCCGCGGCGACGATATTCTTCGCGACCCACCGCGCCGCGTAGGCGGCCGAGCGGTCGACCTTGGTCGGATCCTTGCCCGAGAAAGCGCCGCCGCCGTGCGGCGCGGCTCCTCCGTAGGTGTCGACGATGATCTTGCGCCCGGTCAAGCCGGTGTCGCCCATCGGGCCGCCGACCACGAACTTGCCCGTCGGGTTGCAATAGACGAAGTCGCGATCGCCGAGACGCCTGGACTCGTAGAGATCCTTGGGCAGGATCGGCTCGATCACGTGCTCGATCAGGTCGGGCTTGAGCAGCGTCTCGCAGTCGAGCCCGTCGCGATGCTGCGTCGAGATGAGCACCCGCTCGATCTCGGTCGGCCGCTGGCGGCCGTGCTCGTCGATCTCGTACCGGACGGTCACCTGGGTCTTGCCGTCGGGCCGCAGGTACGGGAGGACGTCGGCCTTCCGCACCTCCGCGAGCCGGCGGGCAAGCCGGTGCGCGAGCATGATCGGGAGCGGCATCAGCTCGTCGGTCTCGTTCGATGCGTAGCCGAACATCATTCCCTGGTCGCCCGCTCCCGAGCCGTCCAGCGGATCGCCCTCGCCGTGCTGCATCTCGTACGAGCGGTCGATGCCCTGTGCGATGTCGGGCGACTGCTCGTCGATTGCGACGACGACGCCGCACGTGTCGGCGTCGAAGCCGAACTTCGCGCGCGTGTATCCAATCTCCGCCACCTTGCGGCGAACGAGGCGCGGGATATCGACGTATGTCTCGGTCGTGATCTCGCCCGCGACAACGACCAGGCCGGTGGTAATGAGCGTCTCGCACGCAACCCGGCTGTTCGGATCCTCG
>DASXKE010000042.1:0-5766 GCA_036496985.1 Gaiellaceae bacterium
TCGATCCCGGCGTCGATCAGGCGGTTGAGCGCCATCGCGAGCGAGCGGGCGCCGACCATCGCGAGCGTGATCCAGAGGAGATCGTGAGCCGTCGGCGTCCCGTCGACCGCGAGAAACGCGCCGACGTACGCGAACGGCAGCGCGAAGACGGTGTGCTCGATCTTCACGAGCCGCGCGAAACGCGCGGGGAGCGGCGCCGGGGACGCCTGGGCCGTCACGTCTGCTCGTGGGCCGTGGGAGCGTCCGCGAGCAGCTCGAGCGCGTGCGCGAGTGCAGGGCGAAGCACCGCGAACCCGTCTCGGCAGCCGCCTGTCGAGCCGGGCAGGTTGACGACGAGGGTCGCTCCCAGCACGCCCGCCGTTCCGCGCGAAAGCAAGCCGTGCGGCGTCTTCGCGATCGAATCGGCTCGTAGCGCCTGGGAGATGCCGGGCGCCTCCCGCTCGAGCACGTCCCGGGTGGCCTCGGGCGTCACGTCCCGCGGCGCGAGACCTGTTCCCCCCGTCGTGAGCACGAGGCGCGCCGAGCCCGCGAGCTCGCCAATCGCGGCGGCGATCTGGTCGCGCTCGTCGGGAACGACGCGCCGCTCGACCTCGTAGCCGTCGCCGCGCAGAAGCTCGTCGAGGACGTCGCCGCTGCGATCCTCGCGCGTCCCGCTCGTGACGCCGTCCGAGACCGTGAGCACAGCAGCCTTCAGGCGACCGGCTCCTTTGTCTTCTCGACGAGCACGACGTCCGTGATCCGCATCTGCTTGTCCACCGCCTTGGCCATGTCGTAGACGGTCAGCGCGGCGACCGAAGCGGCAGTCAGCGCCTCCATCTCGACCCCTGTCTGCGCGGTGGTCTCGACGGCGGAGACGATCTCGACGAACTCCTCACCCACCCCGAGCGTCACCTCGATGTGCGACAGCGGCAGCGGATGGCAGAGCGGGATGAGCTCGCTCGTTCGTTTCGCGGCCATGATCCCGGCGAGCTGTGCGGTCGCGAGCGCGTCGCCCTTCGGCAGCTCACGCAACCGCCGCGCCGTCGCCGGCGCCATCCGAACCTCCGCCCGCGCGACCGCCCGTCGCCGCAGCGGCCCCTTGCCGCCGACGTCGACCATCCTGACGGCGCCCGATTCGTCGACGTGCGACAGCTTCTCCATCAGACGGATCGTACGGCGTCGAGGTCGGCGAGCTGCGCGTCGACCCACTCCTTGATGTCATGCGTCCGGACGTTCTCCCCGATCGCCTCGGCTCGCCGGCGCCGCTCGGCGAGATCGAGCGTGAGCGCCTCGTAGAGCGCGTCTGCCTGTCCTGAGACGTCGAGCGGACTCACCGTCACCGCCCATTCCCCGAGCTGCTCGTGCGCGCCGGCGTTCTCGGAGAGGACGAGCACGCCGTCTCGCTCGTTGACGAGGCACGCCTCCTTCGCGACGAGGTTGAGGCCGTCGAAGACGGAGTTGACGAACAGGACGTCGAACTGCTTGTAGCCCGCGACCGAGCGCTGGAAGTCGTCGGCGACGTCGAGCTCGAGCGGCGTCCAAGCCGCGTCTCCGAACCGCTCGTTGACCTCGCGGGCGGCGGAGTCGACCGCCGCGGCGTACTCGGCGTACTCGGCGATGTCCTCGCGGGACGGCGCGACGAGGGCCGTCATCTTGACCTTGCCCCGGAGCTCCGGATGGCGCTCGAGCAGGAGCGTGTAGGCCTCGAACCCGCGCACGATGTTCTTGGCCGGGTCGATGCGGTCGACCCGGAGGATCAACTGCTCCGGCCGGTTCGCGAAGAGTGCCTGCTCGCGTTCGAGGACTCCAGGCGCATCACGTGCAGCCTCGAACTCGGCGACGTCGATCCCGATCGGCCGCGCGACGACACGGGTGCGGCGGTTCTCGTGCTCGACCGTTCCCGCGACGTCGTCCACTTCGGCGCCGAGCAACACCTCACAGGACGCGAAGAACGCCCGCCGCCAGCGCTCGGTGTGGAAGCCCACCACGTCGTTCGCCAGCAGTCCCTCGTGAATCGCAATCCGCAGCTCGGAGGGAAGTGCGTGCCAGTAGTCGGGCTCGGGCCACGGAATGTGGACGAAGTGGGACGTCAGCACGTCGGGCTGCGCCTCCCGCACGAGGCGGGGAGCAAGATAGAGGTGGTAGTCGTGGAAGAGCACCGCCGCCCCGGGCTCCCGCTCGAGCTCCTCGAGCGTCGCCGCGGCGAAGGCTTCGTTCACGGTTGCGTAGCCCTCCTGCCAGGCTCGATGGAGAGCTGGGTCGAAGGTGGGTGAGTCGCCCAGGCCCCACAGGTAGTGCTGGACGAACCACAGCGTCGGATTCGCGACGACGTTGTAGTACGCGTCGTAGGCCTCGGCCGGGTGGGCGACGAGGCGCAGGCGGTAGTCGGCGCCGTCGCGCGCCGTCTCTGCGAACGAGCCCGCGTGCTCGGCGGCGACCGCGCGGTCCTCGTCGCTCATCGCGCTCGCGATCCAGGTCACGTCGTGGTGCGCGAGCAGGCCGCCGAGCGCCGTGACGAGCCCACCTCCGCCGCGGCGCCCGACTAGCTCGCCGTCCTCACCGCGCTCGTAGACGACAGGCGCTCGATTGGCAACGACGAGGAGCTTGCGCCGAGACGTTGTCGTCGTTGACAACGCCTAGGCAGGCTGCGGCAGGCGCTTGACGAAGCGCAAGCGCGAACCGCGGGAGCCGGGCCGGGACTGAAGCTCGAACTCGTCCGCGATCGTGCGGATGATCGCGATGCCGAGGCCGCCTTCGGTGAGCTCTTCCCCTTCGAGCGGCGCCGGGTGATCCGGGTCGAAGCCTTTCCCGTCGTCGACGACCTCGACGGCAAGCGCGTCGCCGCTGAGCTCATACGCGATCGACACGAATCCACCGTCGTCCGTGTACGCGTGGCGAACGGAGTTCGACACCGCTTCCGTCAGGGCGAGCTTCAGATCCGCGAGTAACTCGTCGGGAAGCGCGACGATGTCGGCGATCCCGCTCAGCGCGAGACGGGCCAGAGCGATGTACTCGGCGCGAGCCGGCACGCGCAGCCGAATGGTCCGCATTCCCTCGCGCATCTCGCCCGCAGTCTCGACCAATGTCGCCTCGTCCATCTCCAAGTCTCTCACCGATGTTCCCGCAGACTCGACGCCTTAAACCTGTCGATTTCTACCAGTAACGGTCGGCCCAATTCGCGCCCCGATGTTTACTCTTGGCTCCGCCTTCCCTGCGAGGCGGGAGATGTAACCCTCGTTTCCACGGGGAAACGGCGCGCCCGAAACGCGACCTAGACTGAGCTCGTGACGGCCGCCTCGCCCGCAGACGAGCGTCGACGACCGCGGCCCGGATCGCTCGAGCGCCCGATCAACGGCCGCCTTTACCGTGGCACATGGCTCCTCGTCGGCTTGCCACTGCTCTTGCTCGCGTTCAGTGTCGCCCGCCCGTCGGCGCTTCACTTACCGGGCCTGCCGCAGGCCTTCGGCACGGAGGCTGCTGCGACCCTCGCCCGAGACCTGGCCGCCGACTACCCCGACCGCGCACCGGGTACGCCGGGAGCGAGAGGTGCAGCGGCGTGGTTCCGCGCAGCGCTCAAGCCGTACGGCTTCAACGTCCGCTCCGATCGCTTCGCGACGACGATTCACGGCCGGCGCACGACGCTCGTCAATCTCGTTGCGGAGGAGGCGGGCCGCTCTCCCAGCGGCGAGATCGTCGTCATGGCGCACCGCGATGACAGCGGGGCCGGCGCCGGGCTCGACGACAACGCGTCCGGGACGGCGGCGCTGATCGAGCTGGCTCGCGCCTACGCACCCACCCCCGGAGGGCAGCGCATCTCGCCGCCCTACTCGCTCGTGTTCCTCTCGACGGACGGCTCCGACGGCGCGAGAGGCGCCGCCCACTTCGCGTCGTTGCAGGACGGCGACCAGAACATCCTCGGTGTCGTCAATCTCGACGCCGTCGGCGGTCATGGCAGACCGAGACTCGTTCTCGGCGGCAACACGTCCCGCTCACCGGCGCCGGGGCTCGTCGAGACGCTGCGCGCGGCCCTCGGCCAGGAGAGCGGCGGCGACCCCTCGCGGCCGAGTGGGCTGCAGCAGCTGACCAGTCTCGCGTTCCCGTTCGACCCGTACGAGCAGGCGCCGTTCGTCAGCCGCGGAATCCCGGCGGTGACCGTCACCACCGCCGGCGCGCGACCGCCCGAGGGCCAACAGCGCGATCGGAAGCAGCTCGACGTCAGACGACTCGGCCAGATCGGACTCGCGACCCAGGACACGATCGATGCCATGGAGCAGGGCGTCTCGCTCGCCCAAGGCCCGGCGAGCTACGTCTTCCTCGGCCAGCGGCTGATTCGCGGCTGGGCGATCGAGATCGTGCTGGTCGCGATGCTGATGCCGTATCTCGCCGCCGCCGTCGACCTCTTCGCCCGCTGCCGCCGGCGGCGAATCCCCATCGCACCGGCGCTCCGCAGCTACCGCAGCCGGCTCGGCTTCTGGGCCTGGGTCGGCGCGGTCTTCCTCGTCTTCGGTGCGTTCGGCTTCTGGGGGACGATGGATGGACATGCACCCACGCTGAGCTCCGTGACGTGGCCGGGCAGCGCGCTCGTCGCCCTCGTCCTCCTGGCGGGCGCCGGCTGGATCGTCGCGCGCACGCGTCTGCTGCCCCAGCGAGAGATCCGGCCCGAGGAGCGACTCGCGGGACACAGTGCGGCCCTCCTCGCGCTGAGCGTCGTCGGGCTTCTCGTCGCGGCGGTCAACCCGTTTGCGCTGATCTTCGTGCTGCCCTCACTTCACGCCTGGCTCTGGCTGCCGCAGGTGCAGAGCCGCAACCCGGCGGCGCGCGCGAGCGTGTTCTGCGCGGGCCTGCTGGGTCCCGCCTACCTGGTCTGGTCGTTCGCGACGCACTACGGCCTCGGCTGGGACGCGCCCTGGTACGTCGTCAAGCTTTTCGCCGTCGGGTACGCGCCGCTACCTCTGTTCGTGATCGGACTCGGCTGGCTCGCCGCAGGAGGGCAGCTCGTCGCGTTGGCGGCGGGGCGCTACGCGCCGTATCCCGCACCGGGCGAGCGCCCGCGCCGCGGGCCGCTACGCGAACTGATGCGGACGTTGCTCCTCGCTCAGCGGAACCGCTCGGCAAAGACCGAAGCGCGCCGCGCAGTCAACGAGTAGAGCCGGGTCAAACAGCCCCGAGGCGCAGCCACCGGACCGTCGACCCGGCTCCGAGCTCGCCGTTTCCACGTGGAATGTGCACGAGCGCATCGGCAGCGCCCGAGCGGACGATCATGTGCGACTCCTGGCCGACCACCGGATCAAGCACGAGAACATCCCCGTCCACTCGCGAGCGCGCGCGCACGAACTCGTCGCGCTCCTCGTTGCGGCGAAGGCCGACCGCAAGCCGACCCGGCTCGAACCGCGGCAGGGGATCCGCAATCCCCTTGAGGGCCCGGAGCGCCGGCTTCACGAAGAGCTCGCTACCGACGAGCGCGGACACGGGGTTCCCCGGCAGGCCGAAGACGAGCGACTCGCCGCGAACCCCGAACGAGACCGGCTTGCCGGGCTTGATCGAGACGCGCCAGAACACCTCCTCGACCCCGAGCTCGCGCTCGGCCTCGCGCACGAGGTCGTGCTCGCCGACGGAGACGCCACCCGAGGTCACGAGAACATCCGCCTCGAGACCGAGCTCGAGCGCGCGGCGGAGCGCCGACTCCTCGTCGGCAGCAGGAGGCTGCACCAGCACCTCTGCGCCCGTCGCCGCGAACACCGAGGCGAGCATCAGCGTGTTCGTCTCGTAGATCTGGCCCGGCGCGAG
>DASXKE010000043.1:0-8654 GCA_036496985.1 Gaiellaceae bacterium
TGTGCACTTGCCGCACGACTCGTGCATATAGAACTGTGCGACTCGCAGGGCGAACTGGACGATGCAGGACCGTTCGTCGATCACGGTCACGACGCCCGAGCCGATGAAGTAGCCCTTCTTGCCGAGCGAGTCGGCGTCGAGCGAGGTGTCGAGATCCTCCGGCGTCATGACGGGGAACGACGAGCCGCCCATCATCACGGCCTTGAGCGTGTGACCGCCGGGAACGCCGCCGCCGATGTCCTCGATCAGGTGCCGGACCGTGATCCCGTGCGGCGCCTCGTACACGCCCGGTCGCGCGACGTTGCCCGAGAGGCAGAAGAGGCGAGTGCCGGTCGAGTCGGGCGGCGCGCCGATCTGCGCGAATTCGGCGGGCCCGACGGCGAGGATGGCCGGGATCGTCGTGATCGACTCGACGTTGTTGATCAGCGTCGGGGCGGCGTACACGCCCGAGATCGCCGGGAACGGAGGCTTGGAGCGAGGCTGGCCGCGCTTGCCCTCGAGCGACTCGAGCAAAGCGGTTTCTTCCCCACAGATGTAGGCACCGGCGCCGCGGTGAATCACGATCTCGACTCCGGCGAGCAGACGGGCGTCGCGCACCTCGTCGAGCGCCGCCGACAGAACCTCGAACTCTCGCTCGTACTCGCCGCGGATGTAGATGTAGACGTTCTTGGACTGGATCGCGTACGCCGCGACGAGGCAGCCCTCGAGCAGCCGGTGCGGAACCTTGAGCATGATCTCGCGATCCTTGAAGGTGCCGGGCTCGGACTCGTCGGCGTTGACCGTGATGTAGATCGGCTTCGCGATCTTGTCGGGCGTCGGGATGAAGCTCGCCTTGCGCCCCGTCGGGAAGAAGGCACCGCCGCGGCCGCGCAGGTTCGACTCGATCAGCTCCTGGATCACGGCCTGCGGATCCTGGGAGCGCGCCCGCTCGAGCTGGTCGTAGCCGCCGACGGCGCGGTACGCTGCGAGGCTCGTCAACGGCTCCCCGTCGTAGCCGGCGAGGACGAGCGCTGGCCCTTCGGCGACGCGGACGGTCGTGTCAGCCATCCCGCAGCTCCTGCACGATCGCCGGGACGTCCTCCGGCGTGACCGACTGCCGATAACCGCCGTCGAGCGCGACGATGGTCGGTGTCGAGCAGCCGCCGAGGCACTCGACCGCGCGAAGGGTGATCTCGCCGTCCTCCGTCGTCTGGCCGGGGCCGATGCCGAGCTCTCGCTCGAACGCGTCGAGCACCGCCTGCGCGTTGACGAGCCCGCAGCAGACGTTGGTGCAGACCTCGACGGTGTGAGCCCCGACGGGCTCGAGGCGGAACATGTCGTAGAAGCTCGCGACCGAGTAGCAGTACGCCGGAGTGAGCTCGAGCGCATCGGCGGTCTCCTCGATCGCCTCGCGCGACAGCCAGCCGTGGCGTTCCTGTGCGAGCCGCAGCGCCGGCAGGACCGCCGACCGCGTCCCTTCCGGGTAGCGCGTGCGGATCTCCCGCACTGCGTCATAGAAGGACGTGTCATAGAAAGCCGTCACCGGTCGGTGTCTCCCATCACGGCGTCGAGGGAGCCGACCACCGCGATCAGGTCGGCGACGAGCGCGTGGTGCAGGCAGGTAGCCGTCGCCTCGAGCGCGACGAACGAGGGAGCGCGGAAATGGATGCGCCACGGCTTCGGCCCGCCGTCCGAGACGAGGTAGCAGCCCGATTCGCCGCGCGGCGACTCCACCGCGACGTAGATCTCGCCCTCGGGCACGCGGAAGCCTTCGGTCACGATCTTGAAGTGGTGGATGAGGGACTCCATCGAGGTGTGGAGCTCCTCCCGCGGCGGCAGCACGACCTTGCGGTCGTCGGCGATCCACGGCATCCCGTCCATGCGCTCGAGCTTGTCGAGGCACTGCCGGACGATCTTCGTCGACTCGGCCATCTCCTCGAGCCGTACGCGGTAGCGGGCGTAGACGTCGCCTTCGGGATAGACCGGCACCTGGAAGTCGACCTGGTCGTAGTGGAGGTACGGCTGGTCGCGCCGCAGATCCCAGTCGACACCCGAAGCGCGCAGATTCGGGCCGGTCTGCCCGAGCGCGATCGCGTCCTGCGCTGAGAGGACGCCGATGCCCTGCGTGCGCTCGAGCCAGATCTCGTTGCGGTCGAGGAGGCCCTTGTAGTCGTCGAGCGCGTGCGGCATCCACTCGACGAACTTGCGGCACTCGGGATAGAAGCCCTGCGGGATGTCCTCGGCGAGCCCGCCGATCTGGAAGTAGCGGGTGTGCATCCGCTGGCCCGTGACGAGCTCGAACAGGTCGAGGATCGTCTCCCGCTCGCGGAAGCAGTACCAGAACATCGAAATCGCTCCGAGCTCCAGAGCCGACGTGCCGAGGAAGACGAGATGCGAATGGATCCGATTGAGCTCGCAGAGGAGCATCCTCATCCACTTGCCCTTGGTCGGCACCTCGAGCTCGAGCAGCTGCTCGACCGCGAGCACGTAGACGAGCTCGTTGTTCTGGTAGCCGACGTAGTCGATCCGCTCGGGGAACGTGACGTCCTTCCAGTACGTCTTCGACTCCATCGACTTCTCGAAGCCGGTGTGGAGGTAGCCGATCACGGCCGAGACGCCCACGACTTCCTCGCCGTGGAGGTCGACGATCAGGCGCAGCACGCCGTGGGTGGACGGGTGGTTCGGGCCGAAGTTGACCTGGAGCACGTCCTCGCTGGAGCGCAGGTCTGCCGGCACGTCGAGCACGGTCGGGACGCGCGACGGGATGCGCGAGCCGTCGTACTGGTCGTCCGAGACGACCGGCCAACGGCGCGTCGTGCGTGGCGTGACGGTCGCGCTCATTGCTCGTCGCTGAAGCGGACCGGCTCCCCGCCGATCGGGTAGTCCTTGCGCAGCGGGTGGCCCTCCCAGTCCTCGGGCATCAGCAGACGCTCGAGGTTCGGGTGACCGTCGAAGACGACTCCCATCAGGTCGTATTGCTCACGCTCGTGCCAGTCGCAGGTCGGCCAGACGGAGATGACGCTCGGCACGTGCTCGCCCTCGTCGGCCCAGCACTGAAGTCGCACGCGAGGCGCGCCCTGCCGCAGCGCGAGCAGGTGGTAGCTGAGCGAGAAGCGCTTCGGCTTGCTCGCGGGCAGCGCCTGGAGCCCCTGCGTCATCGGATGCATCAGGTCGCGTCCCGACGCGGTGCCGATGTAGCCCGAGACGCCTTTGCCGCCCCAGTCGAGGTAGTCGGTTGCGACGAGGTCGACGCATACGTCGAAGCCGAGCTCGTCGCGCGCGTGCTCGCACGCCTCGCGGATCTGCCCGGTTTCGACCGTCACGGTGGGCATGTCTGCTCCCTCGCGGTGCGAGACGTAGCCCGGAACGCGCTGCCAGTCGGTCATGTGGCGACTCCGTTGCGCTCGTACGCGGGCGGCACACCGGCCTGATGCGCCTCGTGGAGGCGGATGATCCCTTCCATCAGCGCCTCCGGCCGCGGCGGGCAGAAGGGGATGTAGATGTCGACGGGAACGATCCGGTCGACGCCCTGCAGGATCGTGTAGTTGTTGAACATCCCGCCTGAGCTCGCGCAGACGCCCATCGCGATCACCCATTTCGGCTCGAGCATCTGGTCGTAGATCTGGCGCAGCGGCGCCGCCATCTTGTGCGCGACGCGGCCCGAGACGATGAGCAGGTCGGCCTGGCGGGGCGAGGAGCGGAACGCCTCCATCCCGAAGCGCGCGATGTCGTAGCGCGCCGAGACGATCGACATCATCTCGATCGCGCAGCAGGCCAGCCCGAACGTGTCCGGCCACATCGACTTGGTCTGCGCCCAGCGCACGGCCTTCTCGAGCGTCGTCAGTCCGAGCGCGCGCTCGAGCTCGTCGGCGCCCATCTCCTCCTCGAAGCGCGACGGGCCCTTCGTGGGCCAGAGCAGGCGCTCCGACTGGAGCCCGTAGTCGCGCAGGCGCGTCGGCTGCTCGTCAGCCACGGTGCGTCACCAGTTCAACGCTCCCTTGCGCCAGACGTAGACGTAGGCGACGAGGAGGATGAGCACGAAGAAGCCGAGCTCGGCGAACCCGAACCAGCCGAGCGCGTGGAGCTGCACCGCCAGCGGGTAGAGGAACACGATCTCGATGTCGAAAACGATGAACAGCATCGCGGTGAGGTAGAAGCTGACGCTGAAGCGTTGTTGCGGCAGCGGGCCGGTCGAGACGCCCGACTCGAACGGCACGGTTCGCGCACGAGTGCGGCGCGCCGGCCGCTGCGAGAACGCGAACGACATCCACAGCATGGAGCCCGGGATGGCGAGCGCGAGGATCGCCCAGATCAGGAATGGCAGCCAGCTATCAAGCATCTACGCGTGCCTCTCCTTACCCATTCGCGCTCCCGAAGCACTCACCGACTGGCTGACGTTATCAATGTCGCGAGGTCGCACTTGCGGGTAGCGAATCCCTGTAGCTGTGCCTGCAGCGGCTGTTACAAAGTCCGGTCTGACTCGCGGGTGCGCGACCGGGTAGCCGGTAGGCACGTTGCTACGATGCGAAGCGAATGGAGATCCAGGAGCGCACCGGGAACCTTGTCTCGCTGACACCTGCGGCGGCGGCGAAGATCCGCGACCTGATGTCGTCGGAGGAGGACGTCTCGGTGCTGCGTGTCGCCATCGAGGGCGGCGGCTGCTCCGGCTTCCAGTACGGCCTCGGCTTCGACCGCGGTGCGCAAGAGGGAGACCACCAGTTCGAATGCGAAGGCGTCACGGTCGTCGTCGATCCGTTCAGCGCGCCCTATCTCTCCGGCGCCCAGGTCGACTATCTCGAGACGATCCAGGAGGCCGGGTTCAAGATCGAGAACCCGAACGCCGTCGCGTCGTGCGGCTGTGGCCACTCGTTCCAGGTCGCCGAGGGCGAAGCGCCCGAGGATGGAGCCGGCTGCGGCTCCGGCTGCTCGCACTAGCGATCGCGCCGACCCTCTAGCATCGCCACCGTGCGCGTCGCGGTAGTCGGGTCCGGCCCTGCAGGCTTCTATGCCGCCGGCGCCTTGCTGTCTGCGGACCCTCCCGTCGAGGTGGATCTGATCGAGCGCCTGCCGACGCCGTGGGGTCTCGTCCGGCTCGGCGTCGCCCCCGACCATCCGAAGCTGAAGACCGTTTCGCGTGCCTTCGAGCGGATCGCCGCGCAGCCGGGCTTCCGCTTCCTCGGCAACGTCGAGGTCGGCCGCGACCTTCATCACGCCGACCTCGTGCGCCTCTACGACGCGGTCATCTACGCCGTCGGCGCCCAGACCGACCGCCGGCTCGGGATTCTCGGCGAGGACTTGCCGGGCTCGTGGCCCGCTACCGAGTTCGTCGCCTGGTATAACGGCCACCCCGACTTCCAGCAGCTCGAGTTCGACCTCGCGGTCGAGCGCGCCGTCGTGGTCGGGGTGGGAAACGTGGCCCTCGACATTGCGCGGATGCTCGCGCTGACCCACGAAGAGCTCGCGCCGACGGACGCGACCGACGCCTCGATCGCTGCCATCGAGAGCTCCCCGATCCGCGAGATCGTCGTTGTCGGCCGGCGCGGCCCGGCGCAGGCGGCGTTCACGACACCCGAGCTGCAGGAGATGGGCGAGCTGGCCGGCGCCGACGTGATCGTCGACCCGGCCGACCTCGAAGGTGCGGACCCGCAGGGCACGAACGCCGAGCGAAACCTCGGGGTGCTGCGGGAGCTCTCCACGCGCGAGCCCTCAGGCAAGCCGCGGCGCGTGGTCTTCCGCTTCTTCCACTCACCTGTCGCGATCCTCGGCGAGGAGCGGGTCGAGGGAATCGAGCTCGTCCGCAACAAGCTCGACGCGAACGAACGCGCCGTGGCCACCGACGAGCGCGAGACGCTGGCGTGCGGGCTCGTCTTTCGCAGTGTCGGCTATCACGGCGTCGAGCTGCCCGACGTGGCGTTCGACGCAGCGAGCGGCACGATTCCGAACGAAGGGGGAAGAGTCGAGCCCGGCGTCTACGTCGCCGGCTGGATCAAGCGCGGCCCCACCGGCGTGATCGGAACCAACAAGAAGGACGCGACCGAGACCGTCGAGCTCCTGCTCGAGGATGCCGCCGCGGGCCGGCTCGAGCCGAGGCCGAATGCGACTGCCGACGCGGTCGACGCCCTGCTCGCCGAGCGCGGCGTCTCGGTCGTCCACTACGCCGGCTGGACGTCGATCGACGAGGCAGAACGGGCCGCCGGAGAGAGCTCCGGCCGGCCGCGCGTCAAGCTCTGCTCGTGGGACGAGCTGCTCGCCGCCGCCGAGCGGCTCGAAGTCGGCGGGTAGTCCCCCGATCGGGGGGCATCGGCTCACCCTTCGAGGCCGATGGACCTGGCGTGGATCCTCTCGTCATCGAATGCCTTCAATGCGGCACGAGCCGGCTGGCGAGGCGCGACCGCTTCAAGCACTTCGAGGCTCCTGAATGCCCCGAGTGCGGCTACCTCGGCTGGGCTCCCGTGCTCGAGGTGAAGGAGATCGACCGCCGCGTGCCGCCCGAGGTGGCGCACGCCGAGCATCGCCTTCCGTCGGTCGCATAGGTTCCGCCGCGGTGCCCGGGCGGGCTTGCCTACACTCGTTGCGTGGCCCGGATCGGAGACCGGCAAGAGCTCTGGGGAGGCGAGACGGCGAAGGCCGTCGTGAACTTCCCCGTCTCGGGTGAGCCGGTCCCGGCGCCCGTCGTGCGCTGGCTCGGGCGGATCAAAGGAGCCGCCGCGCGCGTCAACGCCGAGCTCGGGCTGCTCGACGCCGACAAGGCGGAACGGATCGCCGCCGCCGCGACCCGGATCGCCGACGGCGAGCTCGACGACCAGTTTCCGATCGATGTCTTCCAGACCGGCTCGGGCACCTCCTCGAACACGAACGCGAACGAGGTGCTCGCCACGCTCGCCGGTGAGGACGTCCACCCGAACGACGACGTCAACATGGGCCAATCGTCGAATGACGTCTTCCCGTCGGCCGTCCATCTGGCGACTCTCGACGAGATCACGAACGACTTGCTGCCGGCGATGGAGCTTCTCGCCGCCTCGCTTGAGGCGAAGGCGCGGGAGTTCGACGACGTCGTCAAATCGGGACGCACGCACTGGATGGACGCAGTGCCGGTCACGCTCGGCCAGGAGTTCGCGGGCTACGCCGCCCAGGTGCGCCAGGGGATCGCGCGGGTCCAGGACGCCTTGCCGCGGCTCGGCCAGATTCCGCTCGGCGGCACAGCGACCGGAACCGGGCTCAACACGCACCCCGAGTTCGCCGCGCGCGTCCGTGAGCTGCTCGCGCGTGAGACCGGGCTAGAGATCTCGGCGCCGGCCGATCCCTTCGAGGCCCAGGCCGCGCGGGACGGCATCGTCGAGGCGTCGGGCGCGCTGAAGACCGTCGCCGTTTCGCTCACGAAGGTGGCGAACGACGTTCGCTTCCTCGGCTCGGGCCCTCGCGCGGGGCTTGCCGAGATCGCGCTGCCGGAGCTCCAGAAGGGGAGCTCGATCATGCCGGGCAAGGTGAATCCGGTGATGCCGGAGGTCGTGACCCAGGTCGCGGCGCAGGTGATCGGCAACGACTCGGCCATCGCGATCGGCGGCATGCAGGGGCACTTCGAGCTCAACGTCTTCGTGCCGCTGCTCGCCCGCAACATCCTCGACTCGGTGAAGCTGCTCGCGAGCGCGTGCCGCCTCTTCGCCGAGAAGTGCGTCGACGGGATCGAAGCGAACCGCGAGAACTGCGAGCGCTACGCCGAGCTGACCCTCTCGGCCGCGACGGCTCTCAACCCGTACATCGGGTACGACCGCGCGACCGAGATCGTCAAGGAAGCGGCCGCGACCGGTCACTCGCTGCGCGAGGTCGCGCGCGAGAAGGGCGTCGAGGAGTCGGTTCTCGACGAAGCGCTCGACTTTCGCAAGATGGCGAAGCCGAACGGCTAGTACGCGGCGGCGCCGCGGCCGGTGCTGGCCGCGTGCTTCTGCTCATCGGCGCGGTACGAGCTGCGCACGAGCGGCCCGGAGAAGACAGAGCCGAAGCCCAGCGCCTCACCCTGCTCCCGGAACCAGCGGAACTCGTCGGGGTGCACCCAGCGGTCGATCTGAGCGTGCTTCGCGCTCGGTTGGAGGTACTGCCCGATCGTCACGACGTCGACGCCGTTAGCCCGCAGGTCGCGCATCGTCTCGACGACCTCGTCGTTCGTCTCGCCAATCCCGACGATGATCCCCGACTTCGTCAGGACCGGATAGTCCGCGATCTCCTTGGCGCGCCGCAGCAGCCACACAGCGCCGTCGTAGCTCGCCTTCGCGCCGCGCATCCGCGCGTGCAGCCGGCGAACCGTCTCGATGTTGTGGTTGAAAACCTCGGGGCGTGCCGCGAGCACCGTCTGCAGCGCCTCCTCCTCGACTCCGAGGAAGTCGGGAGTCAGCACTTCGACGGAGGCCTCCGGCAGCTTGGCCTTGAGCGCGCGGATCGTCGCCGCAAAGTGGCCGGCGCCGCGGTCCGGGACGTCGTCGCGGTCGACCGACGTGACGACGACGTGCTTGAGCTGCATCTGCGCCGCGGCCTGGGCCAGCCGCAGAGGCTCCAGCGGGTCGGGCGGCGTCTCAGGCTTGCCGGAGTTGACGTAGCAGTAGCGGCAGGCGCGGGTGCAGGTGTCGCCGAGGATCTGGAACGTCGCTGTGCCGCGTCCCCAGCACTCGGAGATGTTCGGG
>DASXKE010000044.1:0-2761 GCA_036496985.1 Gaiellaceae bacterium
CTTCGACACGATCTACGCCGAGGGGCAGCGCCGGTACGTCGAGTCGCTCTCGGCCTACGCGCGCCAGTTCCTGCAGATGATGGAGAAGCCGGACGTCGACCACATCGACGGCCTCAGCCCGGCGATCTCGATCGACCAGAAGACGACCTCCAGAAACCCGCGCTCGACGGTCGGCACCGTGACCGAGATCTACGACTACCTGCGCCTGCTCTACGCGCGGGTCGGGCGGCCGCACTGCCCGATCTGCGGCAAGCCGATCGCGGGGCAGTCGCTCGATGCGATCGTCGACCAGGTTCTGCAGCTCGCGGACGGGACGCGCTTCACGGTCAACGCGCCGATCGTCCGCGACCGTAAAGGCGAGTACAGAGCCGAGTTCGAAGACCTGATCCGCGAGGGCTTCACGCGCGTCAAGGTCGACGGCGAGCAATACGTCCTCGAGGAGGGCGTGCCCGAGCTCGACAAGAAGTTCAAGCACACGATCGAGGTCGTCATCGACCGGCTCGTGATGCGCGCCGACCTGCGGCTGCGCCTGACGCAGTCGATCGAGACCGCGGCCGGGCTCGCCGACGGACTGGTGGCCGTCGATCTCGTCGAGACCGGAGAGCAACTCCTGTTCTCGGAGAACTTCGCGTGTCCGGATCACGGCGTCTCGCTGCCCGAGCTGCAGCCGAGGATCTTCTCCTTCAACGCGCCGCACGGCGCCTGCCCGCGCTGCACCGGGCTCGGCTCGCAGCAGGAGATCGACCCGGATCTCCTCGTGCCCGATCCGTCGCTCTCGATCGACGACGGCGCGCTCGTGCCGTGGTCGGTCGGCGGCTCCTCGGGCTTCTACGAGGCCGTGATCCAGGCGATCGCCGACCGCTACGAGATCGACACCTCGAAGCCGTGGGCCGAGCTCACGGATGCCGAGCGCGATCGCTTCCTCAACGGCACCGACGGCGAGAAGATCTACGTCCAGTACCGCAACCGGATGGGACGCCGGCGCCAATACATGCTCGCGTTCGACGGCATCGTCGCGAGCCTCCAGCGCCGGTACAAGGAGACCGACTCGTCGACGGCGCGCGAGCGGATCGAGGAGTACATGTCGCTGCGCCCGTGCCCGGTTTGCAAGGGCGCGCGCCTCAAGCCGGAGGTGCTCGCGGTCACCGTCGGCGAGCGCTCGATCCACGAGTTCACGCAGATGTCGGTCGCACACGCGCTCGGGTTTCTCGACGAGCTCGGGCTGACGCCGACCGAGGAGCTGATCGGCCACCGGATCGTGAAGGAGATCCGCGAGCGCCTGACCTTCCTCGACGACGTCGGCGTCGGCTATCTGACGCTCGACCGCGCGGCGGCGACCCTCTCGGGCGGCGAGGCGCAGCGCCTGCGGCTCGCGACGCAGATCGGCTCACAGCTCGTGGGCGTGCTCTACATCCTCGACGAGCCGTCGATCGGGCTCCACCAGCGTGACAACGCGCGTCTCATCGACACGCTCGAACGGCTCCGCGACATCGGCAACACCGTCGTCGTCGTCGAGCACGACGAGGAGATGATGCGGCGCTCCGACTGGCTCGTCGACATGGGGCCCGGCGCGGGTCTGCACGGCGGCGAGATCGTGGCCGAGGGCCCGGCGCGGAAGGTCGAGCGGACGGCGAAGTCGGTCACGGGGCAGTTCCTCGCGGGCAAGCGGTCGATCGCCGTTCCCGAGCGGCGCGTCGACGATCGCGGCTCGTTTCTTGTCCGCGGCGCCACACAGCACAACCTCAAGGACATCGACGTCGAGTTTCCGGTGGGCAAGTTCATCTGCGTGACCGGCGTCTCGGGCTCCGGCAAGTCGACGCTCGTGAACGACATCGTCTTCAAGGCGCTCGCCAACCGGCTCAACCACGCCCGGGTCAAGCCCGGCGCGCACGCCGGTGTGGATGGCATCGAGGTCTTCGACAAGGTGATCGAGATCGACCAGAAGCCGATCGGCCGCACCCCGCGCTCGAACCCGGCGACGTACACCGACCTGTTCACGCACATCCGCGAGCTCTACTCCCTGACGCCCGAGGCGAAGGTGCGCGGCTACAAGCCGGGGCGTTTCTCGTTCAACGTGCGGGGCGGACGCTGCGAGACGTGCAAGGGCGACGGGCAGATCAAGATCGAGATGCACTTCCTGCCCGACGTCTACGTGCCGTGCGAGACGTGCAAGGGCGCGCGCTACAACCGCGAGACGCTCGAGGTGCGCTTCAAGGGCCGGTCGATCGCCGACGTGCTCGAGATGTCGGTCGAGGAGGCGCTGGGCTTCTTCGCCAAAATCCCGAAGATCCGGCGCCGCCTGCAGACGCTGCACGACGTCGGGCTCGACTACATCAAGCTCGGCCAGCCGGCGACGACCCTCTCCGGCGGCGAGGCGCAGCGCGTGAAGCTCGCGTCGGAGCTGTCGAAGATTGCGACGGGCAAGACGCTCTACATCCTCGACGAGCCGACCACCGGTCTCCACTTCGCGGACATCGAGAAGCTGCTCGAGACGCTGCAGCGTCTCGTCGACGGCGGCAACACGATGCTCGTGATCGAGCACAACCTCGACGTGATCAAGCAGGCCGACTGGGTGATCGACCTCGGGCCCGAGGGCGGCGATGCGGGGGGCGAGCTGATCGCGGTCGGGACGCCCGAGGACGTGATGCAGGTCGAGGACAGCGTCACCGGCGAGTTCCTGCGCCACGTCCTGCCCGAGCGCGCCGTCGTCGCCGCGTAGCGCGCCCGCTCGAGGACCTGTCTCAAACAGACACTTGTCGCG
>DASXKE010000045.1:0-6710 GCA_036496985.1 Gaiellaceae bacterium
TCGGTATCGCGACGCTCGAGGATCTGCTCGAGGAGATCGTCGGCGAGATCGAGGACGAGTTCGACGTGTCCGAGGAGCCCGTCGAGCAGATCGACGAGGACTCGTACCGCGTCGACGGGATGTTCTCGATTGACGAGTTCAATGAGCGCTTCCACACCGACCTGCCGGACGAGGATTTCCACACCGTCGCCGGCTTCGTCTTCGGCCAGCTCGGGCGGGCGCCGGAGCCGGGCGACGACGTCTCCTACGACGGGATGCGCTTCGACGTGCTCGAGGTCGAGGGCAACCGGATCGAACGAATCGCGGTCACGTTCGAGCAGCGGCCCGAGGCAAGACGCGAAGACGACTCGGACTACGTCGACGAGGACGAGGTCGAGTAGGCACTCGAGCGCGTTGGGTGGCGGCGGTGGGGCTGGCCCTCATCGTCGTCGGCGTGGCGCTGTACATCGAGCTGGGTCGCGGCCCGTCGCCGACCACCGGTTACGACGCTTCCTATCCGCAGTGCTCAGGCTCGTATCCGTCGAACCCCTTGTTCGGGATCGTCGGTGTCAACGGTGGGCTGGCGAACAATGCAAACTCTTGCCTCGGCGGCGAGCTGCGCTGGGCCCGCGGCGCGCCGGGCCAGAAGCGTCCCGACCAGCCACCCCTGTCGTTGTACATCGACACCGCGAACCCGGGCGCACACCACGTCGCGGACTGGCCGAGCGGCGGCGCCACCCCGTTCTACGGTTCCTGCAACGGGAGGCTCACGGATGCTTGCTCGTACCTCTACGGCGAGCAGCGCGCCGCCCACTCCTACCGGGCCGTCGCCGCCCTCGACGCGGCCGGAGCCGAGACCGCGCCGTGGTGGTCGGACGTCGAGCTCGGCGGGACATGGGCCGGCACATATGAGCTCAACATCGCCGCGCTTCGGGGCTTCGTCGCCGGGCTGCAGAACGCAGGCGCGACCGGCCCGGTCGGGATCTACTCCACCGCCGCCCAGTGGCACGACATCACCGGCCTGACCGCGCGGACGACCCGAGCCGCCTTCGAAGGCGCGCTGCCCGACTGGGTTGCGGGGACAAAGGCAACGCTCGCGCAAGCACGGCAGAACTGCGCGAACGGCGGTTTCACCGGCTCGGCTCCGACACTCGCCCAGTACCGATCCGGTCCGTTCGACGCCGACCTCCGCTGCGGTGGCTAGGTCGAAAGCTCGAGCGGCTCGATCGTGCCGTCCGCGATCGACCACGCCGCCAGCTCGTCGCGTGCGACCGAGTAGATGAGGTACGGCCGGCCCTGCCAGAGGCCGACGTTCTCGACGTCGGTGCGCGACGGGCGAGGCGGGGCGGAGACGTGCGAGTGGACGACCGCGAGCTCGTAGCCGTCGTCCTCGAGGAACCAGAGCTCCGGGTCGACCTCGAGCTCGAACCGGTACGGCGACTCGGCGCCGTTGCGTCCCGGCTCGTAGCGGTCGGCGACGCCGTCGCGCAACACGAGCAGGCCGCAGCTCTCGTTCGGCAGCTCCCGCTTTGCGTGATCGGCGAGCGCCTCGCGCACCGCCGGGGGCACTACCACCACAGCTTGCTCTCGTCGATCTCGTCGCCCTGCCAGAAGCCGGCAGAGAGGTACTTCCAGCCGCCGTCGGCGAGGATACAGACCACGACTCCCCCACCTTGATCAGACATCGCGAGCTCGCCGGCGAGCCGCCTCGCGACGTGGACGACGGCGCCGCTCGAGACGCCCGCGAAGACGCCTTCGAGGTCGAGCAGCGCGCGGACGCCGGCGACGGCGTCCTCGTTCGAGACGAGCAGCTTCCGGTCGAGCTTTGCGACGTCGAGGATCGGCGGGACGTAGCCGTCGTCGAGCGAGCGGAGTCCCATGACGGGATCGCCGGGGAGCGGCTCGGCGGCGGCGACGACGACGTCGGGAAAGCTCTCGCGCACGCGCGCGCCTGCGCCCATCAGGGTTCCGCCGGTGCCGAGGCCCGCAACCAGGACATCGACACGGTCGAGCGCCGCCGCGATCTCGGTGCCCGTGCCTTCGAAATGCGCACGCGGATTCGCGTCGTTGGCGTACTGGAACGGCATGAAGTAACGCGGCTCCTGCTCCGCGAGCTCGAGCGCCGCGCGGACGGCGCCGTTGGATCCTTCCGCGCCGGGCGAATCGACGATCGTCGCGCCGTAGAGGCGCAGGAGCTGCCGGCGTTCCTCGGTCGCGTTCTCGGGCATCACGCAGGTGAGCGGGTAGCCCTTGAGCTTCGCCACGAGCGCGAGCGCGATGCCGGTATTGCCGGAGGTGGGCTCGAGCAGCTCGCGGCCCGGTTCGAGCTCGCCCGCGGTCTCGGCCGCTTCGATCATGGAGAGCGCGACGCGGTCTTTGATCGAGCCGGTCGGGTTCTGGCCCTCGAGCTTCGCGTAGAGCCGCACCGACGGCTTGGGCGAGAGGCGCGGCAGCTCGACGAGCGGTGTGTTGCCTACGAGCTCGAGCAGGGAGGAGGCGATCGCGGAGCTACGCACTCCGCTCCCAGACGTAGACGCTACTGCGCAGCTTGCCGAGCACCAGGTAGATGCCCCAGAGGAGTCCGTTCCGGGCGACGTCCACCGCGACTTCTCCGTAGCGCTCCACCAGCTCGGAGCGCCGGCGGTCGAGGCGTGCGATCGCGAGCATGGTGGCCGCAGCGTCCCACTTGCCGTCCTCGAGCATTCGCTCACGCCATTCCGGACTGACGACGTCGACTTCACGGGTCACGAAGCCGGCTTCGGCGGCAGCCGCCTCGACCTTGGCAGCCAAGAAGCTCTCAGGGGCAATCGCGCCGAGCTGCGCGATCTCGGCCGCCTCGCGCGGCTCGAGCCGGTCGGTCGCGAGCGTCACGTGGGCGACCATGGCTCCGCCGGGTCGAAGAACCCGCGCGCACTCGGCGAGGCCGCGACGAACGTCGACATGGATGAGGACGTCGCGACACCAGATCCAGTCGACCGAGGCGTCAGCGAGCGGTACCGCTTCTATCGCTCCCTCGATGACCTCTATCCGGTCTTCGAGCTCGGCTTCGGCGATCGCCCGGCGCGCACGCTCGCAGTGGACCGGTACCGGGTCCAGCGCGATCGCCCGCAGCCCGTGCGCGCGCACGAGCGTGATCGCGCCTATCGCGTCGCGCGCGCCGATGTCGAGGACGAGCTGGTCCGGCTCCGGCTCGAGCTCGGCGAACGTCTGTAGGAGCGAGGCGGTGCTCCGCGGCTGCGCCGTCTGCTCAAGAGACTCCTTGAGATCCGCGTACCCGTCGGTGGCCCAGAGCTCGTACAGCTCCTGGACCGAGACCATCAGCCGCCGGCCATCGCCGGAAGGAGGATGACGGTGTTCCCGTGCTCGACCTGCGTGTCGAGGCCGTCGAGCGTGCGGACGTCCTCACCCTCGACGTAGACGTTCACGAAAGGCGCGATCTCTTCGTCCTCCACGAGCTGCGGGCGCAGCGAGGGGAAACGGCCCATCAGATCGTCGAGCAGTTCGCGCACCGTGCCGCCCTCGGCCGGCACCTCGCGTGCGCCGCCGACCTCGCCGCGCAGCTGGGGTGGAATCCGGACGACGCTCATGCGTGCGTCGGCTTTCCGGAACAGAACTCGACGTAATCGACGTACTCGGTGATCGTCGGCGAGTCGCCGCAGACGGGACAGGTCGGGTCGCGGCGGAGCTTGACCTCGCTGAACTCGGTGGCAAGCGCGTCGAACAGGAGCAGCCGGCCGACGAGCGGTTCGCCGATGCCGAGGCAAAGCTTGAGCGCCTCGCTCGCCTGCAGGGAGCCGATGATCCCCGGCAGCACGCCCAGCACGCCGCCCTCGGCGCAGCTCGGTGCGAGCTCGGGCGGCGGTGGCTGCGGGAAAAGGCAGCGATAGCACGGGCCGTCGCCGGGCTTGAAGACCGTGGCCTGGCCCTCGAAGCGGTAGATCGAGCCGTGAACGAGCGGGATGTCGTGCCAGACGGCGGCGTCGTTGATCAGGTACCGCGTCGGGAAATTGTCAGCGCCGTCGACGATCACGTCCCAGCCGTCGGCCAGAATTCGCTCGACGTTCTCGGACGTGAGCCGCTCGATGTACGGGACGACCTCGACGTCGGGGTTGAGCTCCTCGAGCGTCCGCTTCGCCGACTCGGCCTTCCAGTCGCCGAGGCGTCCGGTCGAGTGCAGCACCTGGCGCTGCAGGTTCGAGGCGTCGACGCGGTCGTCGTCGACGATGCCGAGGCGCCCGACGCCCGCGGCCGCCAGGTAGAGCGCAGACGGCGAGCCGAGCCCGCCGGCGCCGAGCAGGAGCACGCGTGAATCGAGCAGCTTCAGCTGGCCCTCTTCGCCGACCTCGGGGATGAGGACATGCCTGCTGTAGCGCTGGCGCTTCTCGCCGTCGAGCGTGCGCGGCAGCTCGGTCGCGAAGCCGCTGCGCTTCCAGTCGGTGTAGCCGCCGGCGAGCGAGACGACGTTCTCGTAGCCGAGCTCCTCGAGCGACTTCGTGGCGAACGCCGAGCGGTTGCCGGCGGCGCAATAGACAAGGATCGGCTGCGCGCGGTCGGGAGCCGCCTGCTCGATCCGCGACTCGAGGTTGCCGCGCGGGATGTGGATCGCACCCGGAATCCGTCCCTCGGTCCACTCGTCGACCTCGCGGACGTCGACGAGGAGCGGACGCTCCGGCGCGTCGAGCAGGTCGCGCACCTGCGTGACGTCGACCTCGTCGATCTCCGACTTGACCTGCTGCAGCAGTTCGCGGTAGCTGGGCATCGCTTTCGTAAATGTAGCGACCCGGTTCGCGGCTACGCTCGAACTCGTGGCCACAGCAGTTCGCCCGCTTGCGGCGGCTCGGAGCCGGCGCGTCGTCGTTCTCGTCGTCGTGAGCGCGCTCGTCGCCGCAGGAGCCGTCGTGGGGGCCACGCTCTGGCAGACACGCGGCGAGAGCACGACCGTGCCCGGCTCGGTGATCAAGGCGCAGTCGGGAACTCCGCCGGTCTTCTTCGACTTCGGCGTGCGCGGCGGCCGGGAGGTGCAGGATCTCTCGCGCGCCGCCAACCTGCTCAACACGAAGCACGTCGCCGCGGCGCGCGCGATCTTCGCGCGCTATCACTCGGTGCAGGCGCGGATCGGGCTCGCCTTCGCGGACTGGTCCGACGGCGACGGCCTCACCACGCTGAAGACTCTCGCGGCAGAGAATCCTGACAGCCCGGCCGCCCAGTATCACCTCGGCTGGGCGCTCTACTGGTCCGGGCACGCCGCCGACGCCGCCGCCGCGTGGAAGCGTGTCGACACGCGCTTCCCCGACTCGCCCGAGTCGGTTGAGGCCGAGAACCAACTCTACGCCTCAGACCAGTTGGGGCTGCCGACCCTCTTCCTGCCCGTCAAGCTGCCGCAGGCCGCGAGCCGTGCTGCGCAGCAGCACCTGCTCGCGACCGCGGCGCGCGGGCCGAACGTCGAGGCGAAGCTGCGGTACGGCTACTTCCTCTGGGAGCTCTGGCATCGGGTGTCCGCAGAGCGCCAGTTCGCGGCGGCGGCCCGGCTCGCGCCGCACAACCCGTACGCGCGCACCGCGGCGGCAGTCGCGCTCTTCACGAAGCGCGCGCCGCGCGACGCGTTCTCACGGCTCGGCCCGCTGACCGCCGTCTTCCCGCGGGCTCCCGTCGTCCGTTTCGAGCTCGGCCTGCTGCTCATCGCGACAGCCCAACCGGCCAAGGGTCTGAAGCAACTACGGCTGGCCGCCGCCGAGGCTCCTCGTTCGTCCTACGCGCAAGCCGTACGAACCCTGCTTTCCCGCATTGGGAAGCATGGGACCGAGTAAAGAAAATATGAGCCGAACGGCCTATGGCGGTCGTGGCTCCGCGCATGGCATCCTCCGGCATCGCACGGAGGGGGATATGGTCGAGACAGCAGTAGTAGTGGGGGCGTCACCCAGCGACGTTCTCGAGATCGAGGAGGCGCGAAGCCTGCTCGAGGCGGCGCAGGCCGCCGGGCGCGTCAGCGCCGAGGAGATCGCACTCTCGCTCGACGAGCTCGAGCTCGAGCCGGCGCAGATCGAAGAGGTCTACCGCGCGCTCGAGGAGCTGCAGGTCGAGATCGTCGATGCGCAGGCGACCGAAGCGGAAGCGAAGGAAGCGGCGCGGATCGACGACACCGTTCGCGAGATATCGACGGACTCGCTGCAGCTGTTCCTCAAGGACATCGGCAAGGTCGAGCTGCTGACCGCGGCCGAGGAGGTCGAGCTCGCGAAGCGGATCGAGGGCGGCGACCATCGGGCCAAGCAGGAGATGGTCGAGGCGAACCTCCGTCTCGTTGTCTCCATCGCGAAGCGCTACCGCAACCAGGGCCTGCCGTTCCTCGACCTGATCCAGGAGGGGACGATCGGTCTCGTCCGGGCGGCCGAGAAGTTCGACTGGCGCAAGGGCTACAAGTTCTCGACCTACGCGACGTGGTGGATCCGCCAGGCGGTCGCCCGTGCGCTGGCGGACAAGGGCCGCACGATTCGGATGCCTGTCCACGTCGTCGAGAAGCTCAACAAGATCGTCCGCTCCGAACGCAAGCTGCGCGGCGAGCTCTGCCGTGAGCCGCTGCCGATCGAGATCGCGGTCGACATCGACCTCCCGCTCGACGAGGTGGAGCAGATCCTGCGTACCTCGCAGGCTCCGGTCTCGCTCGAGAAGCCGGTCGGCGACGACGAGGAGTCGGAGTTCGGGCACTTCCTCACCGACGAGAACGCACCGCTCCC
>DASXKE010000046.1:0-16501 GCA_036496985.1 Gaiellaceae bacterium
GGCTTCAGTCCGAGCAGGATCGACGTCAGCGCCTGACCGGTCTCGTCGTGGAGTTCGCGCGCGAGCCGCCGGCGCTCGACCTCCTGGGCTTCGACAACCCTTCGCACTGCGTCGCGGGCCACGCGCTGCGAGAGCTCGACCGCAACCGCTGCGCGGGCCGCGAAGGTCTCGGCCAGACGAAAGTCATCGTGCGAGAAGCGAGCGTCGGGACCTTCCTTGTCGTGAATCTCGAGCACGCCGATCGCCTGGTCGCGTGCGATCAGCGGCACCCACATGCCCGTGCGCGCCGCAAGCCGCCTCGAGGTCTCCTGGTGTACCTCTGGATCATCGATCACCGAGTCGAGGCGCTCGCTCCTGCGGCGCGCGAGCACCGCGCCGCTCTTCGACCCCGAGCGGGAGATGGTCGTGCCGAGCAGGTCTTCGGCGCCCGCGCCGGCCGCGGCGGCGAAGCGGAGCTCGTCGCCGCCGATCGGTAGCGCGAGCGCGACGACTCGCGCCTCGAGCAGCTCGCGCAGGCGGCGGACCACGAGATCGAGCAGCTTGTCGAGCTCCGTCTCGGTTGCCAGCGCGTTCCCGACCTCGTTCAAGGACTGCAACTGTCGCGACCAACGCATCGACGCCTCGTAGAGGCGGGCGTTCTCGATCGCCACGGCCGCCTGTCCCGCGAGGAGCGTGAGGAGCTCCTCGTCCTCCTCGGTGAAGTCCTCGCCGCCCTGTTTCTCGGTGAGGTAGAGGTTGCCGTACGACACGCCGCGCAACAGGACCGGGACGCCGAGAAAGCTGCGCATCGGCGGATGCCCCGGCGGAAAGCCCACCGAGCGCGGATCCTCGGCGAGGTCGTGGAGCCGTAGCGGTTTCGCCTCGCTGATCAGCACTCCGAGGATGCCGCGTCCGCGCGGCAGCGGCCCGATCTCTGCGCGCAGGTCTGCGTCGATGCCGTGGGTCACGAACTGCTCCAGCTCACCGCCGCTCGCGTCGATCACGCCGAGCGCCGCGTAGCGCGCGCCGGTCAGTTCGGCGGCCGCCTCGATGATCCGATGGAGCAGCGAGTCGAGCGAGAGCTCCGAAGTGACGGCGAGCCCCGCCGCAAAGAGTGCGCGCAGCCGTCCTTCGCTGACGGAAAGCGCGTCCACGAGTGCCAGCCTACGCCTCGATCCGCATGCGGAAAACCCGAAGCGGCTCTCCGCGACACCGCCGATGCCGGCGGCGCCGCGCGGAATGAGACTCGGAGAAAAGGAGGCGCGAAATGAAAGCGCTTGTGTACCACGGACCCGGGCTACGAGCCTGGGAAGAGGTTCCCGACCCAACCATCCAGGTGCCCACCGACGCGATCGTGAGGATCGACTCCTCGACCATCTGCGGCACCGACCTGCACATCCTCAAGGGGGACGTGCCGGAGGTGACGCCGGGCACGATTCTCGGCCACGAGGCCGTAGGCACCGTGACCGAGATCGGCACCGCCGTGACGACGCTCGAGCCGGGAGACCGCGTGCTCGTCTCCTGCATCACGTCGTGTGGCCGCTGCCGGTTCTGCAAGGAAGGCCGCTACGGGCTCTGCACCGGCGGGGGAGGCTGGATCTTCGGCCACCTGATCGACGGCCTGCAGGCCGAGCTCGCCCGCGTCCCGTTCGCCGATACCTCGGTCTACAAGGTGCCGGAGGAGCTCTCGGACGAGCAGGTTCTGTTCCTCGCCGACATCCTCCCGACCGCGTACGAGGTCGGCGTCCTCAACGGGGGCGTCGAGCCCGGCGACACGGTCGCGATCGTCGGTGCCGGCCCGATCGGGCTGGCGGCGATCATGACCGCGCAGCTCCACACGCCCGGACGGATCGTCGCCATCGATCTCGACGCCGGACGGCTCGAGAAGGCGCTCGAGTTCGGGGCGGACGTGGCAATCGACAACAGCTCGGAAGATGCGGTCGCGAAGGTCATGGAGCTCACCGGCGGGCTCGGCGCGGACGTCGCCATCGAGGCGGTGGGCGTGCCCGAGACGTTCGAGCTCTGCACCGACCTGATCCGGCCGGGTGGCCGGGTCGCCAACGTCGGCGTCCACGGACATCCCGCGACGTTGCATCTCGAGAAGCTGTGGATCCGCGACGTCCTGATCACGACGGGCCTCGTCGACACGACCACGACGCCGAAGCTCCTCAAGCTGATCGAGACCGGGCGGCTCGACCCGACGCCGTTCGCCACGCATCGCTTCGCGCTCGAAGATGCGGAGCACGCGTACGACGTCTTCGGAGCGGCGGCCGAGAGCCACGCGCTCAAGGTCGTGCTCGAGGCACAGCACGCCGCTCGCGAGCTGAGCGAGCTGCACGAGGTGCCGGTTACCGCATAGCCGGCCGAGATGGGCGGCGCCGCATCCCCCCGCGGCGCCGCTCGTACGATCCGGAAGGAGGAAGTGAGATGACCAGTTCAAGACCGATTCTCTTCGCAACGGACGGCTCGCCTTCGGCCGCGGAGGCACAGAAGAACGCGTTCGAGCTCGCGCTCCGCCTGGCGGCGCCGCTGCTGGTCGTCTCCGTCGCGCACCCAGTGCTGCCCGCGGTCGGCTACAGCGCCTACGGCTACTCGAACGTGGTCGCAGAGGTGCGGGACGCCGAGCGGAAGCGCGTCGAGGAGCTCGTGACCTCGATCGCCGAGACCGCGGAGGGAGAGGGCGTGCACTGCACGACCGTCACTCTCGATGGACAGATCGTCGACGAGATCTGCCGCAAAGCGAGCGAGTACGAGGCACAGCTGATCGTGGTGGGCTCGCACGGCTGGGGAGCCGCCCGGCGATTCCTCTCGGGCAGTGTCTCGACCGGGCTCGTCCACTCGGCCCCGTGCCCCGTCCTCGTGGTTCGGTCGAGCGCCGAAGCGCGAGAGCATGCGGCCGCCGCATGAGCGTGACGGCGGACACGGTCGCGGCTACCGACGTCATCCTCCGCGACGGTTCGACGCTTCGGCTGAGGCCGCCTGTCGCGGAGGATGCCGATTCGCTTCTCGAGTTCTTCTCGGGCCTCTCGGAGCACAGCCTCTACCTGCGCTTCCACGGCTTCCCGGCCCTCGGCCCAAAGCTCGTCGAGCCCGTGCTCGAGCCCGACTGGCAGGAACGAGGTTCGCTGCTCGGCTCGCTCGACGGTCGCGTGGTCGCGCTCGCGAACTGGGTCCGGCTGCGCGACCCGCGCGCCGCGGAGGTTGCGTTCGCAGTCGGCGACGACTACCAGAGGCGGGGGATCGGCACGCGGCTGCTCGAGCAGCTCGCGGCGCGGGCGGCCGAGGCGGGAATCGAGGAGTTTGTCGCGGAGGTGCTGCACGAGAACGCCGCGATGCTCGGCGTCTTCCGCGAAGCCGGGTTCGCGGTGACCCGCGCGGGCGAAGGCGGCGAGGTCGAGGTTCGCTTCCCGATCGCGCCGACGAGCGGTTATCGCGAACTGGTCGCCACTCGCGATCACGCCGCGGTGCGCGCCTCGCTCGAGCCGTTTTTCCGTCCGCGCTCGGTTGCAGTCGTGGGCGCCTCGAAGCGTCGTGGCTCGGTCGGCGGTGAGCTGTTCCGCAACATCCTCTCCGCCGACTTCGCCGGCTCCGTCTACCCGATCAATCGCAACGGCGATTCGGTGGCCGGCGTCCGCGGCTACGGCACGGTGGGGGAGATCGCGGAGGACGTCGACCTCGCGGTCATCTGCGTGCCGGGCGAGAAGGTGCTCGGAGCGGCCGAGGACGCCCTCGCTGCCGGCGTTCGCGCGCTCGTGGTCATCTCTGCAGGCTTCGCCGAGACGGGCGGCGAAGGAACCGAGCGGCAGGAGTTGCTACTCGCACTTGCCCGCGAGCATGGTGCCCGCCTGCTCGGCCCGAACTGTCTCGGCATCGCATCTTCCGCCGTCCGCCTCAACGCCACCTTTGCGCCACGGAGCTTCCCGGCCGGCAAGATCGGCTTCTCGTCCCAGAGCGGCGCGCTCGGGCTCGCGCTGCTCGAGCGCGCGGAGGCGACCGGCCTCGGGGTCACCTCGTTCGTCTCGGTCGGCAACAAGGCCGACGCCTCGTCGAACGACCTGCTCGAGTGGTGGGAGGACGACGACGAGACCGAGATAGTCGTCCTCTATCTCGAGTCGTTCGGCAACCCTCGCGCGTTCTCGCGCATCGCGCGTCGGCTCGCCCGTCGCAAGCCGATCCTTGCGCTGAAAGGCGGCAGCACCGGCGCGGGAAGCCGTGCGGCGGGCTCGCACACTGCTGCGCTCGCGGGCTCGGACGTCGCCGTCGACGCACTCTTCCGGCAGGCGGGCGTGATCCGGGCAAGGACGCTCGAGGAGCTGATCGACGTGGCGACGCTGCTGTCTGCGCAGCCCGTGCCCCGCGGCCGGCGCGTTGCGCTCGTCACCAACGCCGGCGGGCTGGGGATCCTCGCCGCGGACGCATGCGAGGCGGCTGGGCTCGAGCTGCCCCAGCCGAGCGACGCGACGCGGGCCGCGCTGGCCGGGGTCATGCCGGCCGAGGGTTCCAGCACGAACCCGATCGACCTGCTGGGCGGCGCGACCGCCGAGAGCTTCGCGGCAGCGCTTCCTCCGGTACTCGCCGACCCGGCATTTGACGCCGTGATCGCCCTCTTCGTCCCGACCGTCGGGACGAACGAGGAGGAGGTCGGCGCGGCTATCAGCCGCGCTGCCGTGGCCGCAGAAGACAAGCCCGTGCTCTGCACGTTCGTGAGCGCGAAGGGTGGACCGGCGAGCCTGCGCAGCGAGGCCGACGTCCCCGCGTTCGGCTATCCGGAGGCCGCGGCGCGCGCGCTTGGGCGTGCGGCCGAGCGCGGAGAATGGCTGCGACGACCGGCCGGGACGACGCTCCAGCTCGAGTGCGACCGCGAGGCAGCGCGGACCGTCGTCGGGGAGGCCGTCTCCTCCGGCGGCGGCTGGCTCGATGCCGACCAGGCGCGCCGTGTGCTCGAGGCGTACGGCGTCCGGCTCGTCCCCGAACGCGTGGCGACGACCAAGGACGAAGCGGTGGAAGCGGCGCGGGAGCTCGGCTTCCCCGTCGTCCTCAAGAGCGCGATCCCGGGCGCGCACAAGACCGAGCAGGGCGGAATTGCGCTCGACCTCGCCGACGAAGCGGCCGCCCTAGCGGCCGCGGAGCGGATCGGGACGCCTGTTCTCGTGCAGCCCTTCGTGCATGGCGGAACCGAGCTGCTGGTGGGCGGGGTGCAGGATCCCGTCTTCGGCCCGCTCGTCGCCTTCGGCCCCGGCGGCGTCCTCGCGGAGCTGATCGGCGAGGCACAGTTCAGGCTCGCCCCGCTGACTGACCTCGACGCGGAGGAGCTCGTTCACTCGGGCAAGGCGGGACGTCTCGTGGCGGGCTTCAGGGGGAGCCCACCCGCCGACGAGTCGGCGCTCGTCGATCTCCTCCTACGCG
Organism: Gaiellaceae bacterium; assembly: GCA_036496985.1. Taxonomy (GTDB): domain Bacteria; phylum Actinomycetota; class Thermoleophilia; order Gaiellales; family Gaiellaceae; genus Palsa-739. Next base: position 5,386 of record DASXKE010000046.1, read on the forward strand.
TGTCGCTCCTCGTCCACGACCTGCCGGAGGTCGCGGAGCTCGACCTGAATCCCGTGCTCGGCCTGCCGGACCGGTGCGTCGCCGTCGATGCCCGGGTCCGGGTCACGGATCGCGCGCCCGCTCACCGGACGAAGAGCTGGTAGTCGAAGGGCTAGCCGCCGCTGATCGCGGCGATGACGTCCAACCGCGAGCGCTCGTCGACCGGCGTGTCGAGCCCGGCGCGCTCACCGTCGACATAGACGTGGAGGTGCCGGCGCAGGGCCGGCCCCTCCTCGACGATCCGGTCTCGCAGTCCCGGCCACTGCGTCTCGAGCGAGTCGATCGCCGCGAGCACCGTCGGGGCGTCGACCTCGACCCTTCGCGGCAGACCGGGGAAGAGCGGCGTCAGCGTTCCGGGAAGCCTGATGTCGGCCACGTCTAGTCGAGAATCGCGACGTCGACGGAGGAGATCGCCGGCAGGTAGCTCGCGATCTCGCTCCAGGTGTCGCCCTCGTCGGCGCTCGCGAAGATCTGGCCGGTGCTCGTGCCGAAGTAGACGCCGGGAACGTCGTGCCTGTCCATCGTCATCCCCTGGCGCAGAACTCCGATGCGCGCGTTCTCCTGTGGCAGTCCCTTTCGCATGTCCTGCCAGCTCGAGCCGCCGTCGCGGGTGCGCCAGACCGCTGCCTTCCCGTCGTGCATCGTCCGGTCGTGGCCGCCGTCGACCGGGATGACGTAGAACGTCTCGCGGTCGTGCGGGTGGGCGGCCGCGGCGAAGCCGAAGTCGCCCGGCAGACCTTCGGTGATCTCGTTCCATGACTGGCCGGAATCGTCAGAGCGGTGCATGCCGACGTGGTTCTGCTGGTACATCCGCTCCGGATCGGCCGAGCGCACGAGCTTGTGGACGCAGAAGCCGACGTCCTCGTAGTCGGCGGGCCAGTCGCGGCGCAGACCCTTGTTGCGCGGCGTCCACGAGGAGCCGCCGTCCTCCGTCTCGAAGGCGCCGACTCCCTGCACGACGGTGAAGAACTTGTCGGACTCGCCCGGCTCGGTGACGAAGTTCGAGATGCCGAGATGCCCGGGCGGCTGTTGTGCCGGATCGTCCCAGGCCTCGCTGCCGTGCTGGCCCGACAGGGTCGACAGGAGCGACCACGTCTTACCGTTGTCGCGGCTCTCGAAGATCCCCGGCGCCTCGACGCCGGCGAGCAGGCGATCGCCCGCGCGCGCAAGCGTCGAGACCTTGGAGATCTTGCGCCCGTCGTCGTCGCCGTACGAGAGGCCCTCGCTGGACTGCTCCCAGGTCTCCCCGAGATCGCCGCTGCGCCAGACCGTTGAACCGTGCCACTCGCTCGCGGCAGCGGCATAGATGTCGCCGGTGGTCGCGTCGTAGATGGCGTGGTAGACGGGCCACGCCTCGCAATACGGGCCACGCAGCCTCCAGTCGCGGCGGTCGTCGCTCTCGAGAATGAACGTGCCCTTGCGAGTTGCGACGGTCAGCAGTGTCTTCGACATGGTTCTCCTCGCTCGTCGTGTCTTCCCTCGTCTATCAGACGGGTGGGCCGCGCGAAACTCATCGCTCCGCGCGGCCCGCTTCGTCGTCGGCGGTCACCCGGCGAGCGGCTTGCCCGTCTCGATCAGCGTCTTCAGGCCGCTGAGCACGTACATCCAGCCACCCGCGACGCTCTCCGCCGTCTTCGGCGCGCCCTCGAGTTGGTCGTGGACGACTGTCAGCTTGCTGACGCCTTCATCGTGCGGTTCGATCTCCCAGGTGACGCGACTTTCCGTCTCGGCGGCCATCTCGGAGTCGTAAGCCGAGATCCAGCCGTGGACGAGCTTGTGCGGCGGATCCTCTTCGAGCACCTCCTCGTCCCACTCTGTGTCGCCGACTGCCGTGAAGCGACGGCCGTCACGCACCTCGACGCTGGCGCCGAAGAAGTACTTCTGCGTGAACTCCGGCTTCGTGATCGCGTCCCAGACCTGCTCGGGCGTGGCACGGATGAAGACGGAGTAGACCTGGGTCGTCTGTGCGGTACCACGGCCGCCGCTCGCGGCGGCCGCGTCTTCCCGCTGGGCGTCGGCGGCTTGGCCGCCGACGCTTCCTGCCATCGTGGTCATGCGCTGTCCTCCAGTTCGTGCTTGAGATCGGCGAGCGCCGCGACGCGGTGCTCGGTGTACTTGTCGATCCACCGGTCGTGGATCAGCCGGATCGGCACGGCGTTCAGGAAGTGGAGCTTCTCCCGGCCGTCCCGGCGGGTGACGACGAGCCCGGCGTCCTCCAGCACGCGCAGGTGCTTCATGACGCCGAAGCGGGTCATCTCGAGCTCCGACTCGAGCTCCGTGAGCGTGCGGCCGTCGCGCTCGTAGAGCCGGTCGAGGAGATGGCGCCGGGTCGCGTCGGCGAGCGCCTTGAACACCTGGTCGTCGTCCATGCCGGCGATCTTAGGTGACCTATCGGTCACATGTCAACAGATTCAGGTGAAGGGCTTCAGGATCATGTCCGCGAGCACGAGCAGGAGGACTCCGACGTCGACTCGCGCGACCAGCAGGATCCGCTGGATCGCCGCCTGCGTCTCGGCCGCTTCCGCCCCCTTGGTCTCGATCAACTGTCCGATGCGCTTCGCCTGCGGGCCGAGCACGAGGATGCCCGTCAGGAACGTGATCACGTAACCCACGAGGCCGATGACGATCCAGGTCGTCCCCCAGCCCCAGTGCAGGTTGATCACCATCGCGATCCCCATCAGGAAGACGAGCAGGCCGATGGGCGCGAAGACGCGTTCGCCCACGAACGCCGCCTGCCGCGCGATCGTTGCCATCTCGACGGGATTCGACGAGCGCTCGGCTCGCATCGCGAGGATCGTCAGCGCCAGCCCACCGCCGACCCACACGACGGCACCGGTCACATGCACGAGCTTGAACAGCGCGTACCAGTGCGACGTGAACATGTTCGACTCGAACAGGAAGATGAGCGCGACGATCGCGACGCCGAGGCCGACGACCGCCGTGACGGGTCCCGAGGACAGCCCGCGCTCGGCGGGCGGCTCGGTGGCGTGGGGAGTGTCCATGCGCGCGAGTAAACGCGATTCGGCGGACGACTACAAGGCTCGCGCGGCTTCGATCAGCTCGTCGAGGTGGCCTGTTGCAGCTCCGCTCTCCTGCCACGCAGGAGCTCGAGCTCGCTCGTTCAGGTGGAGTACCGCCGTAGTCGGCTGCCCTCGTGCTGGCCCTCGTGCTCTCGTCTTGGTCTGCGGATAAACAAACGCGCTGTCTGGAGGATCATGCTTCGTGGATGGACGAGGCGCGCGTGTGGTCGCAGGTTGAGTCGCTCTACCGGGCGCACTTCAGCCAGTTCGAGCGCGTCGCGAGAGCGATCGTGGGCGACCGCGACTTGGCCCTCGAGGCTGTCCAGGAAGGCTTCGCGGACGCGCTTCGCCACGCGGGTGAGTGGGAAAGTCGCGGTCCGCTCGAGGGCTGGGTGTGGCGGTGCGTGGTGAACCGAGCGCGCAAGACGCGGCGCCGTCCCGTCTTGGAGATGCCGGCCGACGCGCGTCGGCCCGATGACGGCCACGACGAATCCGAACTTCTCGCTCGTCTGGCCGAGCTCCCCGAACGCCAGAGGCTGGTCGTCTTCCTCCGCTACTTCGCCGATCTGGAGTACCGGGAGATCGCGGCCGCGCTCGAAATCGAGACGGGGACGGTGTCAGCGACGTTGCACGCAGCTCACGCCAACCTGCGTGCGGGATATGAGGAGGCATTGGTATGAGCAGCATCGACTGGGTGCCTGAGCTCGCGGCCAGACTCGATGCGCTCGTCCCGCTGGAGGACAGTCCGCGCGCCGACTGGGGCGACGTCGTCGCCCGCACCGGTAGGCGCCGCCAGCTACGGCTTTGGCGCACGTTCCCGCGGCGCCGCCTCCGCCTCGCAATCGTGGTCGCGCTGCTCTTCCTACTGCTCACCGGCGCCGCAACGGCGACCTACCTGCTCCTACGCGCCAACGGGGACATCGCCGTCCCTGGCCGGGGGAAGCTGCTGGTCTTCAACCCGAACGGTCAGAGGCTGCACGCCATCGCCAGCTGTCCTGCCCACAGTCCAAGCTGCGCGATCGGCTCGCCGGCCTGGTCGCCGGCAGGCACGCGAGTCGCGTTCCTCCGCGGCTTTTACGGCGGGGGGAACGCGCCGAGCCACTTGTTCCTCTACGTCGCGGCCGCCGACGGCCGAGGCATGCGTCGCCTGGCTGCCTGTGGGTCCTGCGGCACCCAATGGGGCGAGCAGCACATCGCGTGGTCGCCCGACGGTCGCTGGATCGCTTTCACCCGCGACACCGGCACCCGGCGCCGCCGTCAGGAGGCGCTCTGGGTCGACTCAGCCGCAGGTGGCAGGTTGCACCGCCTCACCTACTGCCACCCCTCCTGCGCCGACGTCCAGCCCGCGTGGTCTCCGGACGGGCACCTCCTTGCCTTCCTGCATCTCGCACCGACGTCATCCGTCTGGCATCTCTACACCGTTCACTCGGACGGCTCGGGCCTCACCGAGATCGCCGATGGGGCAGAACCGCAGTGGTCGCCGGACGGTCGCAGAATCGCCTTCGACTTACGTAAGGGCGGCATCGAGGTTGCTGACGCGGATGGCTCACACGTTCACCTGCTTATCGCCGGCAAGAGCCCGGGCGCCCCCTCCTGGTCTCCCAACGGCCGCAAACTGGTGTTCTTCAACGCGCCGGGGTGGCCAGGGCATTACAGGGCCGAGGTCTGGACGATGAACGCGGACGGCTCGCACAAGAAGCGTCTCTACCGCTCCGGCTGTTGCGTCGACTCTTGGGCGCCCCCGATCTGGTCCCCGGACGGCCGGATGATTGCCTTCAGCGCCAACTCGGCCCGCGGCACCTTCGTGATCAATGCCGAGGGAACCGGTCTCCGGCGGCTGAGCTCGATCGTCACCGACAGCCTGTCCTGGCAAGCCCAACCGAAGGGAAAGCAAAGGTGAAGAGAATCACGGTTGTGCCCCGTGTCGCGCTGGTCGTGGGCGCCGCGCTGGTGGCGGTCGTCTTTGGGTTGGTGGCTGCAACTCCCGGGGCGACCGCGCCTGGCAAGAACGGCCGGATCGCGTATATGCGAAAGGATCGCGCCGGTCACTGGCAAATCTGGGTGGCCAGCTCAAGCCTCTCCGGAGCGAAGCAGCTGACGCATGGCCAGAGCGACAGCGGATGGGCTGTGTGGTCGCCGAATGGCAAGCGGCTCGCCTTCGACAGCAATCGAACCGACCACACTCCCAACAACTCGAGGCACGTCAACGACGTTTTCGTGATGCGACCCGATGGCTCCGGAGTGAGGAAGCTGACCAACTCGAGAGCAGTGAGCGGGGACGCCGCGTGGTCGCCGAGCGGGAGGTTGATCGCGTTCGACTCCGACCGCGGAAGCCGGAAGGGGTTCAGCGCCATCTACGTCATGAACCCGAACGGCCGCAGCATCAGGCAGATCACGAAGCCCGCGGGCCGCCTGAGCGACTACGAACCTCGCTTCTCGCCCGCCGGAACGCACCTCGTCTTTGCTCGCGCGCGGGGGACCGCTGACAACGCGCCGGCCGCGCTCTTCACCGTCGGCCTCGATGGAAGCGGGCTCCACCGGCTGACCTCGTTCTCGCTACGGGTTGGAGCTTCGGACTGGTCGCCCGACGGCAAGCGGATCGTGTTCGAGGCGTATCCGAATGGTGCGTACGGAGACATCTATGCCATCGACGCAACCGGCGGCGCCCCGATCAACCTCACACATGACCGCACCGGCCAAGCAGATCCCGTCTGGTCGCCCGACGGACGGAAGATCCTCTTCCTCGACAACGGATACGTGAACGGAATCGGAAGGACCGGTCTAGCCACCATGAATCCGGACGGCACCCATCGTCACTTCACCTCGAGCAAGAACATCGAGGCGCACCAGCCTGATTGGCAATCCGAGCGCCGGTAACCCGCCCGCGGCTCAGCGCTCGCGCCGACCAACCGGTCTGCCCGAGCCCTCGCTTGGGCGAGCGTCCTCAGGCCTGAACCCACCAACGTGGGGTCGTTCCGGGGCTTTCCCATCACGCCAGGACTGACCTAGGCGCTCGCGTCCACCTGGTCCAGAGCTCGCGCAGCCGCCACGAGTTCGTCCATGTCGGGGAGCTCGTTATCGGCGTACTCCCATGCGCCGCGAACGATCCCTTCTCGGTCGATGAGGAATGCCGACCGCAAGGCAACGTCATGAAGTCCACGCCACTCGCGTCCAACGCCGAACGCTCGCACCGCGTCGCCGTTGTAGTCGGAGAGCAGGGGGAAGTCGAGGTCAAGCGCCTGCGTCCAAGCGACATGGCACCACGGGGAGTCGCGAGAGGCCGCAACGGTGCGGACGCCGATCTCCTCTAGCTCGTCGCTCCTGTCACGCAGGAGCTCGACTTCGACCGTTCAAGTAGCGCTCCAATCAAAGAGGTAGAACACGACCAGGAGCGCCCGCCCCGCGGCGAGCTCGGACAGCGTGGCGGCCTCGTGCGGCTTGATCCATAGGCCCACGTCCGGGAGCCGATCTCCGACGCTCAGCACATCTTCTCTCTCCACACGACCGCCTCGAGCGGCGCCTTCTTTCCGACCTCGAGCATGACCGCGATGCTACGCGGCGGCCGCCGGCTCGGGCTCCGGTTGCGGCGCGACCTCCGTCGCCTCGGCGATCTCGCGCACGACTTCGACAATGTCCTTGTTGGCATTGAAGATGTGCAGCTGCCGGTCGGCGCCGTTGCCCCGGCGCAGGATCTCCTCGATGCCCGCGAGCTCCTCCTCGGAGCCGAGCTCGCGTGCCTGCGGCTGGATCGCCTTCAGGGTGCGCCGCACGAGCGCCGCCACCGGCAGCCGGTTGCGACGGCCCGTGTGGAGGTCCATGACGGGCGCCGAGAGCCCGTAGCGCGCGGCGAGCCACTTGTTCTCGGTGGTGAGGATCCGGTGGAAGGACGGGATCTCCTCGCCGCGGTCGACGAGCTCTGCGTAGTGCTTGACGAGCGCCTGGCAGTACGCGGTGATCGCGATGACGTCCTCGAGCCGGGTCACGGCGTCGCAGATCCGGATCTCGATCGTGCCGAGGCGCGGATGAAGGCGGATGTCCCACCAGATGTGCGTGTAGTCCTGGATGCAGCCCGTCTTCTCGAGCTGGTTCACGACCTGCGCGTAGTCGGCGTAGTCGCGGAAGCGCGGCGGCGGGCCCGAGCGCGGGAAGGCGGCGAAGACCATGTGGCGCGAGGAGCGAAGCCCGGTCGGCTCGCCGCGCCAGAACGGCGAGCTCGCCGAGAGCGCCACGAGCTCGTGGAGGTGGGCGATCAAGCCGTTCACGATCTGGATCGCCTTCTCGGCGTCGTCGACGGCGACATGCACGTGCATCCCGAAGATCAGCTCCCGCCGTGCGATGTACTGCATCTGGTCGACGAGCGCCCGATAGCGGTCCTTCGCCGTGATGCGCTGCGCTTCGAAGAGCGAGAACGGATGCGTTCCGGCCGAGCCGACGCGCAGACCTTGCTCCCGCGCGATATCGGTGACGTAACGGCGGATGCGGAGGAGCTGCTGCTTCACGCCCTCCGGGGTATGACAGACCGGCGTGGCGACCTCCAGCACCGACTGCATCAGCTCGGAGTTGATGCGCTGCTCGAGCTCGTGTCCGGCGACGGCGGCGAGCACGGTATCGATGTGCTGCACGAGGTCGAAGGTCTCGCCGTCGAGGAGCATGTACTCCTCCTCGACCCCGAGCGTGTACGGATCGCTCGCGCCGAACGCGTGTTCGAGGACGCTGCCGCCGGGCGGGAAATGAGAGCCCTTGCCCGTGATCGACGGCGGAATCAGCGAATCGCTCATGCCCCGCTCCGGCGCCGTACGGGCCGGCGCCTGCGCTCTCTGATGAGCTCCGTCAAGCCTACGCTCATATGAAAACGATATCTCCCTGCTTTGCAGGAAGAAAGCGTGTCCTCACTCGTGAAGCAGCGCGTCCGCCTCGATCTCGACCTTCCAGCGCGGTTCGAGCAGACCGCCGATCACGAGCATCGCCGAAGCCGGAGGCTGTTCGCCGAACAGCTCACCGTGCGCGCGCCCGACCGCCTCCCAGTCGGCCGGGTCGACGATGTAGACGCGCGTACGCACGACATGCTCCGGGCCGGCGCCGAGCTCGCGGAGCGCGTCGCCGATGATCGAGAGGCAGCGCTTCGCCTGCTCGTACGGATCCTCGGACTCGATCCCGACCGGAGCGGTGCCGGAGACGTAGATGTGCCGCCCGTCGCGCACCGCGCGGCAGTAGCCGACCGTGTCGGCGTACGGCGACACCGCGGGGACGGAGGCGCGTGCCACGCTCCTAGTATCCCGCGAGGTGGAGGCGCTGCGGGCGATCGAGGGCTGGGGCGCGGCGGTCGCCGCTGCCGGGGTCACGCGTGCCGACGGGGTGGTGGCTGCGCACGGCCCGCGCGACGCCGAGCTTCCGTGGGCGTCCGTCACGAAGCTCCTCACCGGTCTGGCGATGCTCGTCGCGCTCGAGGAGGGGACCGTCGACCTCGACGAGCCGGCCGGCCCGCCGGGCGCGACGCTCCGTCATCTCCTCTCGCACGCCTCGGGCCTGCAGATCGGCGGAGAGGAGTCGATCGCTCAGCCGGGGCAGCGCCGCATCTACTCGAACACGGGGATCGAGCTCGCCGCCGCGCTGCTCGAGGAGCGGGCGGAGATGCCGTTAGCCGACTACCTCACCGAGGCCGTGGCCCGACCGCTCGGGCTCGCCGGCCGTCTCGACGGCTCTCCCGCGCACGCCTATCGCGGGCCGCTCGACGATCTGCTCGCGGTCGGCCGCGAGCTTCTGCAGCCGACACTCGTCGCGGCCGAGACCCTCGCCGAGGCGACGACCGTGCAGTTCGCGGGCCTTGCCGGCGTCTTGCCCGGCTTCGGCCGGATGGAGCCGAACGACTGGGGCCTCACGTTCGAGCTTCGCGACGGGAAGTCGCCGCACTGGACGGGATCCCGCAACTCGGAGGCCACCTTCGGCCACTTCGGACGCAGCGGCACCTTCCTCTGGGTCGACCCGGAAGCCGGCGTCGCCTGCGGCGTCCTCACCGACCGGCAGTTCGGCGACTGGGCAAAGGAAGCGTGGCCGCCGTTCAGCGACGCAGCGCTCGCCGAGGCGCTCTAAGAACTCGTTTCGAATAGACGCACGGGCCGCCTGACCGCGCTGGTCGGCGCGATCCATCGTCCTCGGTCGCGCGAATAGCGCTGCTATTCACGCTCCCTGCGTCCTTGTCTCGCACTCGACTATCGCACCCGGTCAGCGCGTGGTCATTCCGAAACGAGTTCTAGTCGTCGTCTGCGAAGAGCGGCCGCACCAGCTCGTCGAAGGTCGCCCGGTCGCAGCTCGCGACGACCACCGGAGTCATCGCGGACACGGTCGCCGTCCTCGGCACTGCCATCGCGGCGGCGACCTCGCCAAAGTAGTCGCCGGGGCGAAGGAGGCGCCTCGCGCCGAAGTCGCGTTGGCTGACCGCCAGGATTCCAGAGAGGACGACGTAGAAACGGTCGTCCGTCTCGCCTTCACGCACCACCACCGTGCCGGGCGCGACGTCCTCGCGGTCCATGCGCCGTGCGAGCTCGCCGACCGTCATGCCCGGGAGCCCGGCAAAGAGCTCGATGCGGGCAAGCTCGTGTTGAGTGGCCGAACGGCGCGGCGAGGCTACTCCTCGTCCTCATCCTCGTCGTCGTCCCGGTTCGAGACCTGTTCGGCCACGTGGCCGCCGCGCTGTTCCTCTTCTTCGTGCATCCGCTCGGTCTGGGCGAGCTCTTGCTCCTCCTCGGTGGCGCGTGGGCTCTCGTGCATAGCCGAATCCTCCTGAAATCGCTTAGGTCTGTCCGTCCGTGAAGTTGAGCCGAACGGCCCATAGGCATTGTCCGATTTCGTGTCGATCATGCCTCTAATGAGCGAGCGTGGCTTCCACTGCATCGAGGACGACATGGCCGAGACGTGGGTGGAGGACTGGGCAGGCGCCGGAATCGGCGAGCTCGAGGCATATCTCGCCAAGCACGCCGACTTCCTCCGCTTCGTCGAGGGCCGCGACCCGGCCCAGACCACCGACTAGCTCAGCGCCTTTCGTGAGGGCGTTAGAGCGCGGCGCTTAGGCCGCGCTCTCTTTTCAAGCCTCGAAGCCGAGCTGCTTCTCGAGCATGCCCTTCGGCATCGCGCCGACCGCGGAGGCCTTGGGCGCGCCGCCCTCGAAGAGCATCATGTTCGGGATCGACTGGATCCCGTAGCGCAACGCGAGATCCTGGTTCTCGTCGATGTTGACCTTGACGAGCTTGAGATCGCGCTCGTCGGCGATCCGCTCGAGCACCGGGGCGACCGCGTGACACGGCCCGCACCATTCCGCCCAGAAGTCGACGAGGACGGGCTTCTCCGCCTGGAGAACCTCGCTCTCGAAAGTGGCATCGGTTACGTCGCTTGCCATCGTTTCCTTTCGGTTTCGCTGGAACCTGGGAACCTCTTTACCAGGCTCCCATAGTCATTAACGCCTCGGCCTAGACTTGCCTTCCCGTGGCCGAGCCAATCTTCAAGTCTTTACCGGACAAACCCGACCATCCCGGCCTCGAGCAGGAGACGCTCGCGCGCTGGGAGGACGAGGGGACGTTCGCCCAGCTCCGCGAGCAGAACCGCGGCGGCCCGACCTTCTCCTTCACCGACGGTCCGGTCACCGCGAACCGGTTCTCGCTCGGCGTCCATACGGCCTGGGGGCGGACGCTGAAGGACGTTTTTCAGCGCTACAAGGCGCTCCGCGGCTTCGACCAGCGGTACCAGAACGGCTTCGACTCGCAGGGGCTCTGGATCGAGGTGGGCGTCGAGCGCGAGCTCGGTCTCAACTCGAAGCGCGAGATCGAAGAGTTCGGCCTGGAGGAGTTCGCACGCCGCTGCCGCGACGTCGTCGTGCGGTCGTCCGACGCGTTGAAGCGCGGCTCGATCCGCCTCGGCCAGTGGATGGACTGGGGCAACGACTACTTCACCTTCAGCGACACCAACATCGAGTACGTCTGGCGGATGCTGAAGACGGTCCACGAGCGGGACTGGCTCTACATGGGCCACCGCTCGACGGAGTGGTGCCCGCGCTGCGGCACCTC
>DASXKE010000047.1:0-2394 GCA_036496985.1 Gaiellaceae bacterium
GGAATCGCCGAGACGAGCCGCGCGCCGTTCGACCTGCCCGAGGCCGAGCAGGAGCTCGTCGCCGGCTACCACACCGAGTACTCGGGGATGCGCTGGGGCCTCTTCCAGATGGCCGAATACATCAACCTGATCACGATCTCCGGCCTGATGGTGACGCTCTTCTTCGCCGGCTGGCACGGGCCGTGGGATCTCGGGCCGATCTGGTTCCTGCTCAAGATGATGGTCGTCCTCTTCGTCTTCATCTGGCTGCGCACCACGCTGCCGCGGCTGCGCTACGACCAGCTGATGCGCTTCGGCTGGAAGGTGCTTCTGCCGGTCGCAACGGTCAACGCCGTGGTCACAGCGGCATTGGTGGTGGCCTTCCAGTGACCGTAGGCTCGACGGAGGTCACCAAAGAGCGGAAGCGCCGGCTTTGCCGGTGCTGGGAGCGGGCAACATGAGTCCCCAGCCGCTCGAGACATTCAAGGGCTTCGGGGTCACCTTCAAGCAGATCTTCAAGAAGCCGATCACGCAGCAATATCCGGAGTACAAGCGGCCCGTCTATCCGCGCTTCCGCGGCCGGCACCGCCTCTGGCGCCACGAGAACGGGCTCGAGAAGTGCGTCGGCTGCTCGCTCTGCGCGGCCGCGTGCCCCGCCGACTGCATCCGGGTCGTCGCCGCCGAGAACACGCCGGACAACCGCGTCTCGGCCGGCGAGCGCTACGCGCGGATCTACGAGATCAACCTCAGCCGCTGCATCTTCTGCGGCTACTGCGAGCTCGCGTGCCCGTTCGACGCGATCACGCTCGGCAACGAGTTCGAGATCTCGGAGCACAACCGCGACGACCAGATCTACACGAAGGACATGCTCCTCACGCCGCCCGTCAAGCAGGTGCCGGTCGCGGATGCCGACCTCTACGACACGCCGATCCCCTTTTACAAGTCGAACTCGTGATCGTCGCCTTCTCCGCCAGCAACGTGCTCGTAAACGTGGGGGAAACCATGTTTCCCCCACGAGCCCCCTTCTTTTTCGCAGCGCACAATCAACGCCCATGTGCGCTCCGGCGAGAGCGCGGTCTGGCCTACGCGGGCTCCAGCTCCCTCAACCCTGAACGTGAAGGGCAAGTGCTGTGACGCTGGTCCTCGGCTTCTCCGCCAGCAACGCGCTCGTCTGGATCGTGTGGCTCGCGGCCGCGTTCGCGTGCCTCGGCTCCGCCGTTGCGGTGATCTCGTTCTCGAACCCCTTCTACTCGGCGCTCGCACTGATCGGGAACCTCGGCTCGCTCGCGGTGATGTACCTGCTGCTGAGCGCGGAGTTCGTCGCCGCGGCGCAGGTGCTCGTCTACGCGGGAGCGGTCGTCGTGATGTTCCTGTTCGTGATCGCGTACGTCGGGCCGCGACGCGAGACGCCGTGGTCAGGCGGTCCCGGCTGGCAGACGATCGGCGCCGTCGCCGCGGCGGGCGCGCTCCTCGTCGAGATCGTCGTGGTGGTGGGCATGCAGGCGAGCGGAAACCTCTCGCACGAGACGAAGGTCGGAGCCGAGTTCGGCACGCCCGCCTGGATCGGCCGCATCTTTCTCATCGACCACCTGCTCGCCTTCGAGATCACCTCGGTCGTCCTGCTTATCGCGGCCATGGGTGGCGTGATCCTCGGCTCGCACACGCGGAGGGCGACCTAGATGCTCGGTCCCGACGTCGTCTGGTACGTCGCGCTCTCGGCCGTGCTGTTCGGGATCGGAGCGCTCGGCGTGCTGATCCGGCGCAACGTCCTCGTCGTGCTGCTCTCGCTCGAGCTGATGCTCAACGCGGGCAACCTCGCGCTGATCGCGCTCTCACGCCATTTCCACAACGGCGCGGGGCAGATCTTCGCGCTCACGGTGATGGCGGTCGCCGCGGCGGAGGTCTGCGTCGGGCTCGGGCTCGTGGTGGCGCTCAACCGGCGGAACCTCTCGCTCGACGTCGACACGCTCTCGGAGCTGCGCGGATGACCACCATGACCTACGGCTCCTGGCTCTGCCTGCTCGCGCCGCTCGGCGGCGCGATTCTGATCCTGCTCGGCGGGTCGTGGCTGCCGCGCGTCGCCGCCGCGTGGATTGCGACGACGAGCGTCTTCGTCGCCTTCGCCGGCGCGATCTGGGCGTTCCTCGGAGTCCACTCGAGCCATCCAGGGCACTTCACCGGGCTCACCAGCCCAACGCCTATTCCCGCGCGCGGCGAGCTCACGACGGCGTGGACCTGGCTCGCGGTCGGCCACTTCAGCGTGCCCCTGCAGCTGCTCGTCGACCCGCTGAGCACGATGATGATGCTGATCGTCAGCGGCGTCGGCGGCCTGATCGTCCTCTACTCGATCGGCTACATGGACGGCGACGAGGAGGAGCGCCGCTACTTCGCCTACATCGCGTTCTTCGTCTTCTC
>DASXKE010000048.1:0-13247 GCA_036496985.1 Gaiellaceae bacterium
GTCGAGCAGCGCGACCCGGTCCTGCTCGGCGCGCAGCGGCGGGTTCATCTTCACGTTCGGGTCGAGCGAGCGCACGGCGTCGTCGGTGAGAACGAGGTGATGCGGCGTCGCCTCTCCGCTCGCGGCGATTCCGGCGTCCCGAGCCCGCCTCAGCGCGTCGACGGACTCGCTCGCCGAGAGGTGGAGGATGTGAATGCGGCCGCTTTCGTAAGCGGCGAGCGAGAGGTCGCGTTCCACCGCGACCGACTCCGCGACGGACGGATAGCCGGCGAAGCCGAGCTCGGCGGCGACGCGTCCCTCGTGGACGTGGCCCCCGTGTGAGAGCGAAGGCTCCTCGCAGTGGAGCGCGAGCGGCCGGTCCGTGGTCGACGCGTACTGGAGCGCCCGGTGCATCAGCCCTGCGGAGGCGACGGGCACGCCGTCGTCGGAGAAGGCGACCGCGCCGAGATCCGCGAGCTCGCCCATCTCGGTCAGCTCCTCGCCGCGCTGCCCGCGTGTGATCGCCGCGAGGAATCCAACCGGGACCACCGCCTCGCTTCGCGCGGTTTCGACGAGAGAGCCGAGCGTGGCGGCGGAGTCGACGACCGGATCGGTGTTCGGCATCGCGAGGATCGCGCAGAAGCCGCCGGCCGCGGCGGCTGCGGTGCCGCTCGCGACCGTCTCCTCGTCCTCGCGTCCGGGCGTGCGCAGATGGACGTGCGGGTCGACGAAGGCCGGCGCGAGCAGAAGCCCGTCCGCCTCGACGACGCGATGTCCGTTCGCGTCGACCTGCTCGGCGACTTCGACGATTGTTCCGCCGTCGATCCGCACCTCGAGCCGCGCGTCGATCCCCTCAACCGGATCGAGCACGCGCGCGCCTCGGATGACGAGGTCGGCGCCTGGAAGCTCCTTCTGCCACAACATCACGCCACCTCCGCCGCTGCGAGCGCCTGCACCCCGACTGGCCCGCCCGTCAGCAGGTCGTAGAGGACGGCCATCCGCGTGACGAGCCCCGAGCGGACCTGGGTGATGATCAGCGACTCGGGCGAATCGGCCACCCGCGGGTCGATCTCCGCGCCGCGGTTGATCGGGCCCGGGTGCATGACCTTCTGTCCGGGGCGCAGCCGCTCGGGCGTGACCCCCCACCGCGCCGCGTACTCGCGCAGGCTCGGGACGAAGTTCTCGCCGGCCGCCATCCGCTCGTTCTGCATCCGGAGGACGTAGACGACGTCGGCATCGCGAATCGCGTCGATGTCTATCGAGGTCTCCGCCTGCAGCTCGCGCGGCAGCAGTGCGGGCGGGCCGACGAGCGTGGCCCGGATCCCGACGAGCGCGAATGCCTGCAACAGCGAGCGTGCGACGCGTGAGTGGAGCACGTCGCCGACGATCGCGACATGGAGCCCGTCGAGCTCGCCGAGCGCCTTTCGCAGGGTGTAGAGGTCGAGCAGCGCCTGCGTCGGATGCTGATGCTTGCCATCGCCGGCGTTGACGACGTGGGCGTCGGTGACCTGCGCGACGAACTGCGGCGCGCCGATCTGCGGGTGCCGGATCACGATGACGTCGGGGTCGTACGCGCCGAGCGTGAGCGCCGTGTCCTTGAGCGACTCGCCCTTGTCCACCGAGGAGCCGGTCGACTTGACGTTGAGCGTGTCGGCCGAGAGCCGCTTCGCGGCAAGCTCGAACGACGACGACGTGCGGGTCGAGGACTCGTAGAAGAGGTTGACGATCAGATGGCCCTTGAGCGTCGGCAGCTTCTTGACGTGCCGCTCGAGCGAGGTCTCGAAGGTGCGCGCCGTGCCGAGCAGCCGCTCGACGTCGTCGCGTGTCAGATCGCCGACCGAGAGGAGATGCCGCTTGGGCGGGTCTCCAGGGGGCCTGAGCTCATCGGTCACCAGTCTGATCATCTGCTCTCCTCCTCGGGGCTCGCGACGAGCAGAACCGAATCCACCTCGTCGACCTCGACGAGCTGAACCTGGATCCGCTCCTCGCGCGCGGTGGGCAGGTTCTTGCCGACGTAGTCGGGCCGGATCGGGAGCTCGCGGTGACCTCGGTCGACGAGCACGGCGAGCTGGACGCGCGCGGGCCGGCCGTAGTCGAAGAGCGCCTCGATGGCGGCGCGGATCGTGCGGCCGGTGTAGAGGACGTCGTCGACGAGGACGACCGTCCGCCCGTCGAGCGGGAAGTCGAGCTGCGTCGCGCGGACGAGCGGCTGGGCCGCGAGAGGTGCCTCGCCGCCTCGGACCGAGACGTCGTCGCGATAGAAGGTGATGTCGACGGCCCCGAGCGCGGGCTCGACTCCGGCGCGTTCCTCGATCAGGCGGGCGAGACGCCGCGCGAGCGGGACGCCGCGGGTCTGGATCCCGACGAGCGCCACGTCGTCGAGCGCCGGATTGCCCTCGATGATCTCGTGGGCGATTCTCGAAAGGGTCCTCGCCAGCCCGTCGGCATCGAGGAGGCTCTTGCCACCCTGAACGGGCGCGTGCGTATTCATCCGACTCCTTTCCGGCCTCGCTGGACCGGGTTAAAGGGGTTCGTGCTGCGGGCAGCCTAGCGGCGACGGCGGACAGCCGCCGTGAGCAGCTCGAGCGCCGTTTGCTGCGCGGGATAGCGCTCGTCGGCCGCGAGTACGACCGCCACTGCGCCGGCGTCCGGCACCGTGAAGACGGCCGTTGCATAGCCGGGGCCGCCGCCGCCGTGGCCGACGACCGTCCCCAGCGGATGCTCCGGATCGGCCATCACCCCGAGGCCGTAGGACGGCCGGACGAAGCCCGGCGCGTCGGCACCGATCGTGACGAACGTCCGCGGATCGAGCATCTCCGCCGGCAGGTCGCGCCAGAAGGCGACGAGGTCCTCGGCGCGTGCGACGAGCGTCCGGTGCCCCACCCAGCGCGGGTCATAGACGCCGCGGACGTCGTCGATGCCGTCGAGAAGAAGCGCGCTCGGAGCCGGTACGACGGTGCGGAGATCGTCGATCCCTTCGGCGACGGTTGCGCTCACGAGACCGAGTCGCGGGAGAAAAGAAGCGAGCCCTCCGTGTCGATCGAGGAGCTGCCGCAGGAGCAGATACCCGGTGTTCGAGTAGGCCCAGCCCGCCCCCGCAGCGAACTCCGGCCCAGCCGCAGTCGTGCGCGCAAGGAACTCGTCGTCGTCCCATGCGGAGCCCGGCCGCAGTCGCACGGCCTCGTGATACTCGGGCAAGGATCCGTAGTCGCGCAGCCCGCTCGTGTGGTCGAGAAGGTGGCGCACCGGATCGAGCTCGAGTTCGCCCTCGCGCACGAGACAGAGCACCGCGGCGGCGACGACGGTCTTTGTGACGCTGTAGATCGGGTACCGCGCACGTTGGTCTCCGGTGACCTCGACATGGTCGCCGGCGACGACGAGCGTCGTGACGGGCACGCGGTCCATCCGGGCGACGCTACACGCGCCTAATCGCGGTGTAGAGCCGCGCCCATTGCCGAACGTCGAGGTCGCGCGCGCGTGCATGCGGGTCGAAGCCGAGCTCGTTGGCCGAGCGGTGGACAAGGCGGCGCGGGAAGATCCGGTCGAGCGGAGCCTGCCCGGCGAACGCTCGCCGCAGCAGGGCTTCGTACGCCGCCGCTTCGCTCGACGCGACGAGCGGCTCCACTCGCCGTTTCGCGCGCAGGAGGGCTGCGTCGACGCTCGGCGGCGGCGCGAAGCACGCCCGCGGAACCCTGCGGACGAGGGACAGCTCGTACCAGGCGCCCCACGTGCAGCCGAGAACGGTCGACGGCCACACCGCGGCTCGCTTCGCGGCGAGCCCCCATTCCACGATCGCGTCGAGTTGCATCAGCGGCACGCGTGGGTCGCCGAGCAGGCGGCGCAGGAGCGCGGTGCCTGCGGCGAACGGCAGGTTGGCGACGACCGCAAACGGCTCGGCCGGCAACGGCAGCAGGGTCGCGTCTCCCTGCACCACGGCGACTCGGGGGTCGTTTCCGAAGCGCGCGTCGAGCTGTCGCAGCGCCGCTGCGTCGAGCTCGACCGCGCGCACACGTGCTCCCGTGGCAACGAGAGCCCCTGTCAGGACGCCGCTGCCGGCCCCGAGGTCGAGCACGAGCGCGCCGGGCTCGACTCCCGCGTCGCGGACGAGCTCGTCGGCGAAGGCGCGGCTACGAAGAGCGTGACGCCCGCGGGGACGCGCCTGAGATACGGCGCGCTCTGCCACGGAAGAAGGCCATGGTCATCGGTTAGGGCTCCGAGATCAATTCGTCGGGCTCCGTGAGCGCTTCGATCGCGTCCTGCGCCGTCTCGAGGTCCGCCTCGGGGACGAAAACGCTCACCGCGTCGTCTTCCGGTGCCTGTTCGATCGACGACTCGATGCCCGCGTTGCGGAGAATCTCCTGCAGCTCCTCCGCCTCGACCACGTCGCCGGCCGTTGCGAGGTGAACCATTCCGCTCATTACCCGTCGATCATAGGGGCTTCGGCCTGTTCCGTCTCCGCCCGCGGCGGGCGCGCGCCGCTCTTGACGAGCCGGGGGGCGCCGCGCTCCGGAAACGGCACTTCGATCAGATCGAAGTCGCGGGGCACGACGGTGTCCGGGAAGACCTCCCGAGCCTCGTCGGCGAGCTCGGGCCCGAAGTACCGCGGCGAGACGTGAGTCAGCGCGAGCAGCCTCACCTGTGCGAGGCGCGCCACCTCGGCGGCCTGGGCGGCAGTCGAGTGCATCGTCTCCTTCGCGCGCTCGGACTCCTCGGTCAGGAAGCTCGCTTCGTGGACGAGCAGGTCGGCGGCATGCGCCGCCTGCACGACGAGCGGCGACGGCGAGGTGTCTCCGGTGTAGACGACCTTCCGTCCGGGTCGAGGCTCTCCGAGCACGTCCGACGGGGTCACGGTGCGGCCCGAATCGACGGTCACCTGCTGTCCCGCCTGCAGCAGCCCGCGAGCCGGCCCGTCCGGCACACCGAGCGCAGCGGCGGCGGCGACATCGAAACGCCCCGGCCGCTCGTGCTCGACCAACGCGTAGCCGAGAGCCTCGGCGCCGTGCTCGACTGCGATCCCTTCGATTGCGTACCCGTCCCGCTCGAGCCGCTCCCCGACCTCGAGCTCGACGAGGTCGAGTGGATACGGCAGCCGGCCGAGGAACGGATGGAGCCGCTTGAACAGCTCGCGCAGCCCGCGGGGGCCGTAGACCGTGAGCGGCGTCTCGTCGCGGCCGCGCAGCGCGAATGTCTTCAGCATCCCGGGCAGGCCGAGGAAGTGGTCGGCGTGGAAGTGCGTGAGGAAGATCTGCTGCAGATCGGGGAGGCCGATCGCCGAGCGCTGCAGCTGCCGCTGCGTCCCTTCGCCGCAGTCGAAGAGGAGTCGCTCGCTGCCGCGGCGCACGAGCAGTGCCGCCGGGCCGCGCTGCGCAGTCGGCATCGAGGCGGCCGTGCCGAGGAAGGCGACGTCGAGGTCCACGCGGCGATTCTAGGAGGGGGCGCTATAGGGTCCTCGCATGGCCGATCCGACCGTGCTCGAGGTCTACCGCCGCGAGGTGACCCCCGAGCTCTACCGCGACGTCCGGGAGCTGTACAAGAAGCACTCGGTGGCCGAGGATGCGCGCGACCTCGCCGGCCTGATCTCGACGCTGACGCCGGACTGTGTCTACGAGCTGGTCCAGACCGGCCACCGCTGGGAGGGCCATGACGGAGCGCGGCGCTTCTACACCGAGCTCCTGACGGCGTTCCCGGACATCCGGTTCGACTTGACCGACATCGTGATCGGCCCGCAGGGCGTCTGCGAGGAAGCGAACGTCTCGGCGACCCAGCAGTCGCCGTGGCTCGGCGAAGGCCCGGTCCAGGGCCGACTCGAGTGGAAGGTCCTGATCTGGTTCCCGTGGGATCCCGAGCTGCGCCTCTTCCGCGGCGAGAAGGTCTACACGTTCGGGATCGACCTCCCGCCGGCCGCTTAGGGCACGACGAGCTTCTCGCCCGGCACGATCGTCGCCGAGCCGAGGTGGTTCCGCTGCTGGAGCTTCCAGACGCCCTCGCGCGGGTCGCCGCCGTACGTATGCGCCGCGACGGACCACAGCGTGTCGCCGGGACGCACGACATAGATCCGCTTCGGCCCGGCGCCGCTCGAGCCGCGGGCGGCGAGCCCGACGGCTAACGCGATGAGGCACACCACGATGAGCAACTTCCCGAACATCTGTTCGCATGCTAAGCGAACACGTGTTCGGTTGTCAAGTGCGAGCCGCGAGCACCGCGTCGACGAGCTTTGCCGGGCCGAAGCGCACCGGATCGTCGGCCGGTAGGCCGGTCTCCTCCTCCGCACTCGCCACTGCCGCACGCGCGTCGTCGTCGCCGAGCGCGCGCGTGTTGAGGGCCACCGCCGCGACTCGGGCCGAACGCGCGGGCAGGGCAAAGCGTTCGTGCAGTTCGACCAGCTCGCGTAGCGGCGGGATCGGGTGCGGCCCGCCGCCGGCGCCTTCGATCTCCATTCGGCCCGCCTCGTGGCAGAGAACGAGCAGGTGCGGCGCGCTCCCGTGATAGAGCCCGAGCGTCACGCCGGAGTAGACCGGATGGACGAGCGAGCCCTGGCCCTCCACCCACAGCAGCTCGCCGCCGCGGGCACGCCCCTCGAGCACGAGCCGCTCCGCCGCGCCCGCGAGGAAGTCGGCCACGACGGCGTCGATCGCGATCCCCCAGCCCGCGATCACCATCCCGGTCTGGCCGGTCGGGACGAAGACCGAGCGCAGGCCTCGCCGCCGCGCCTCGAGGTCGAGCTCGCACGAGACCGTCATTTTCCCGATCGCGCAGTCGGAGCCGACCGTGAGGACGATCGTCGCGTCAACCTTGAGGTTTTCGCCGGTCGCGGTGGAGAGATCCGCCGGCGGTCGGCGCAGGTCGCGGAGCTCGACCCCTCGCTGCGCGGCCAGCGCACTGAGCGACGGATCGTCGGCGAGGAAGACGTGCAGGCCGTTCTCGATGTCGAGCCCGTGGTCGACGCAGTCGCGCAAGAGATCCATCCAGGCCGGCGGGAAGTAGCCGCCCTGCGTGACGACGCCGACGAGCGCCGTCGTCGGCCGAAGCTCGGCGGCTTCCCCGACGCTGCCGACGATCGGCACGCCGTCCTCGCTCTCCCCCACGCGCGTCGAGTCGAGGATCGCGACGACGTCCTCGCGCCTGTAGCGGAGGACGCCGCGCATCGTCTTCCCGTACAGCGGATCGCCGGACGAGCCCTCAGCGAGCAGCAGGTACCGCATGAACTCCGAGTCCGGGCTCCTCCGGTGGAAGCTGGACGCCGTCGACGAACGGGACGCCCGGCCACGGGTCGTGCGCGAGTAGGAGGTTGCCGTCGAGGTCGACGTGGTCGAACAGCGACGCGATCTGCGCACCGGCCGAGATGCCGAGACCCGACTCGACCATGCAGCCGAGCATGCAGCCGAGCCCGAGCGCGCGGGCGGCATGCACCATCCGGACGGCCTCCCTGATCCCGCCCGACTTCGCGAGCTTGACGTTGATCCCGTGCGCGCGCTCAGCGCACGCGGCGACGTCGCCGAGCGTGTGACAGTCCTCGTCGACATAGATGGGGAGCGGCGAGCGCGCCTTCAGCTCGGAGCCGCCCTGGGCGCCCGCGGGGAGTGGCTGCTCGCAGTACTCGACGCCGAGCTCGGCGAGCGCCGGCAGAGCCTCGAGTGCCTCGTCGAGGCTCCAGGCCTCGTTGACGTCGACCTGCAGCGGGAGGTCACCCGCAACGCCGCGCACCGCACGGACGCGCTCGACGTCGAGCCCGTCGCGCCCGCCGAGCTTCAGCTTGAGACGGCGGAAACGGTCGAGAGCCTTCTCCGCGCGCCGGGCCATGTCGTCGGGATCTCCGAGCCAGACCGTCCAGCTCGTCGGCGGTCCAGAGCGCCGCAACCCGAGCAGCCGCCAGACGGGCTGGCCGAGCAGCTTTCCCTGTAAGTCGTGGAGCGCGGCGTCGAGGGCCGCTCGCGCCGCGAACTCGCGGGCCGGGAGACGCTCCAGCACCTCCTCGAGCGCGAACGGATCGTCACCGAGGGCGTCCGCGTGCTCCTCGACGAACGCCCTGGCCGATTCGACCGTCTCGTCGTAGCGGTCGATCGGCTGCGCCTCGCCGAAGCCCGAGACACCGGAGTGCCGGATCTCGACGACCACGACGTCCTCGCTGTCGCGCGCGCTGCGCGAGATGACGAACGTCTCGGCCAACTCGAGTGTGCCGATCCGCGCGGAGACGTCCACGGCATGAACGTACCAACGCCGCCGCTGCCGAGGAGATCAGCGCTGCCGCTGCGGGCGGAGCGCGTCGGCGACGCCGTCGCCGAGCAGGTTCGCGCACACGAGGATGATCACGAGGAGCACCGCGGGGCCTGCCCACGTCCACCAGCCCCAAGCCAAGGCGAGGACGTTGCGCTGGCCGTCGCCGATCAGGTTCCCCAGGGTCGGCGTGATCTCCGCCGGGACGCCGAGGCCGAAAAACTCGATCAGGGCCTCGATCATGATCACCTGGCCGAGCAGGGTCGTGGCCGCGATGATGATCGTCGCGCTCGCATTCGGGAGCAGGTGGCGGAAGAAGATGCGCCGGTCCGAGGCACCGAGCGAGCGAGCGGCCTGGACGAACTCTCGGTCGCGCAACGTGGTGATTTCGGCCCGCACGACCCGCGCCACCGGAATCCAGAGATAGCAGGCGAGGATGAGCGAGGCCTTCGGGACGGTGACCGGCGTGAAGTAGGTGTACGCGGCGAGCAGGAGGAGAAGCGCGGGAAAGATTCCGAGCATGTCGGCGAAGCGCATGAGCATCGCGTCGGCCGACCCGCCGCGATAGCCCGAGAAGCCGCCGATCGCGACGCCGATGAGCGTGGCGATCAGGGTCGCGGCCAGCGCCGACTGCTCGCTCGTGTGGAGCCCCTCCAGCGTCCGGACGAGCACCAGGCGGCCGATGCCGTCGGTGCCGAGAATGTGCCAGCTGAGGCTGAACGCCGGCGGGTTGTCGATGAACTGGCTTCCCAGGTGGATTCGAGAGGCGCTGGTCGGAGTGATCTGCGGTTCGATCGCGCCGATCACGAAGATCGCAATGAGCACGAACCCGGATACGAGCGCAGCCGGCTGTCGCAGCAGCCGCGGCCAGAGCCGCGTTGAGGATCTCCGGCTGTGAACCGGACGAGCGGCGGTGACGGCCTGTGTCTCGACGCTCGCCATCTCAGTCCGGCCTCGTCCGCGGATCGAGCATCCACAACGCGACCTCGCCGAGGATCGAGACAATGACCATCAGGCCGCCGGCAAGGAGCAACGCGAATACGAGGGCGTAGCTGTCGATCGGGACGAATCCTTCGGCGTTGAGCTTCAGCGAGTTGATGAAGAGCGACCCGATCCCGCCTAACTGGAAGATGAAGTCGATCGCGAGCGCTGCGCCGAAGATCAGCCCGAAGTCGGATACGAGCGCGGGCACGAAGGTGGCGAGCGCGTTTCTCACCGCATGGCGGAGCACGACGACCCGCTCCGGAAGACCCTTGGCACGCGCGACCGTGACGTACGGCGCATCGAGAGCGTCGAGCAGCGCGCTGCGTAGATAGCGGGCCTGCAAGCCGATGAAGCCGAGCGCCAGGACCATCGCCGGAAGTGCCAGGTGATCCAGGACGAGGCCGACATGGTTCAGCCCGTGGCCGCCGGACGGGCACTGGAAGTTGTGCTCGTCGATCCCCTGTCCGTTCGGGCAATCACCCGCCCAGCCGACGTAGGGGAACCACGGGAGCCCCCAGCCGCCCGGGACGCGTCCCAGTCCCTCCTGCCCGATCGTCGCGGCCAGGAAGACGGGCACCGCCCAGACGGCGTAGGACAGGCACCGCACGAGGAAGTCGAAGGGCGAGCCCCGGTTCGCCGCCGAGAGACAGGCCAGCGGAACCGAGATCAGCAGGACGATCACGAGCGTCACGACGAGCAGCAGAAGCGTGCGCCCGAACGCCGAGCCCACCGCCGACAACTGATGGCCGGCGAGCAGGCCGTCGTTGAGGCTGTGGCCGCTCGGGAGGCCGCGCAGCCAGACCCAGTACGCGTGCCCCAGCGGCTCGTAGTAGAGCGGTGGGTACTTCGACGCGAAGAACAAGAAGCAGCCGGACAACCCCACGAAGAGCACGAGGAGTCCGAAGGCCACCCGCCGCAGGAGAAAGCCCCCCATCCCCGGCATCATGTCCGTGCGGCCGGGCGCAGGCAAGATCCGCCGCCCGAGCAGGGCCACTGGCCGCGAGTAGACTGGCCTCTCCCCGGCGCCCGTAGCTCAGGGGATAGAGCGCGCGCCTCCGGAGCGCGAGGTCGCAGGTTCGATTCCTGCCGGGCGCATCGACCGAAACCCAGACACGCAGGCACGGCGCTGTGAATCCCGAGCGCTGCGTTGGTGGACGCGAGCCGGGCCTGGCCGTAGAAAGCATCCCGGTGGCGCGGGTTGCGTCATCGACGGCGAGATCCTCGTCCGAAGGTGCCTCCGGTCCGGGTTTCTCGTCCGAGATTTCGACGCAACCCGCTGCCCCAGCCTCGAGAGATGACCGGGTGCGTCGGCGGCTAGCCTCGCGCGGATGCGGTCCTACCTTCGCAGCCTCGACCCGCGCCTGCCTCGCCCCGTCTACGTGCTCGAGCTCGGAGCGCTCGTCAACGCATTCGGGAACGGCGTCGTCCTGCCGTTCCTGCTCATCTACCTCCACAACGTGCGCGGGATCCCGTTCGGGATCGCAGGGCTCGCGGCCGCGGTCCAGTCGACGGCGGCCCTCGCGAGCGCGTTTCTCGGTGGCGCGCTCTCCGACCGCATCGGCCCGAAGCGCGTCCTGCTCGGATCTCTCGCGGTGATGACGGTCGCGTTCGCGCTCATGCCGACGATCCGGACGGCGTGGGAGGCGTTCGCGATCTACACGCTCTGGGGCATCGGCAGCGGCGCGTTCTGGCCGTCGCAGTCGGCGCTGCTGGCGGCACTGACGCCGCCGAAACGCCGCGCACCCGCATACGCGCTGCAGCGGCTCGCGATGAACGTCGGCGTCGCCGTCGGCGGCGTCGTCGCCGGCCTGATCGCCTCGGTCGGGAACCCGGAGACGTTCACCGTGCTGTTCGCGATCAACTGCGTCACCTTCGTCGGCTACATGGTCGTCCTCGCCTGGGTGCGCGCCCCGGCCCTGCACGAGGGACGGCTCGGCGGCAACTGGCGCGCGGTTCTACGCGACCGCGTCTTCACGCGCTACACGCTGCTCAACGCCGCGTTCATGACGGCGGCGATCTCGCTCGTCGTCGAACTGCTGCCCGCGTTCGGGAAGAACGTCGCCGGCATCAGCGAGAAGGAGGTCGGCATCGTGTTCGCACTCGACGCTGTCGGCGTCGCGATCTTCCAGCTCCCGGTCGTCAAGCTGTCGGAAGGCCGCAGCCGGATGCGTGGGATGGCGCTCATGGGGATCCTGTGGGCCGCGACGATGCTCGGCGTCTGGGCGGCCGGGGCGTGGACGCACGCCACCGTGGCCTTCGCGATCCTCGTCGGCGCGGTGCTCGTCTTCGCGGTCGGCGAATGCCTGCACGGGGCGATCCACACGCCGCTCAGCGTCGATCTCGCGCCGCCGCAGCTCGTCGGACGCTACACCGCCGCGGCGAGCATCTCGTGGCAGATCGGGTGGATCATCGGGCCGGCCGCGGGCGGCTTCCTCCTCCAGCACCGGCCGCTGTTGCTTTGGCCGATCGCCGCAGCCGTCAATCTCGCGTGCGCCGCGCTCGCGCTCGCCCTCGAACCGCAGCTGCCCGAAGGAGTTCGCCGCACGCCGCGCGGGGAACCGGTTTCGTTGCCAATTCCGGCGAGCGGGTAGCATTCCCCGGCCATGCCCGCGACCGCAGACCCCCTCAGTACCGGTGCCCAGCCTGCCGCGCATCCGTTCGCGCCGCGCTGCTCCGGGACGTCCCGTCGCGGACACGCGGCCCGGCCCCGCTGAGCTCAGCGCCGCCGGCGTCACCTGGGTCCACCTCCTGCGGCCGACGACGGAAGAGGCGCAGCAGCTCGCTGCCCGCTTCGGCTGGCACCCGCTCGACGTCGAGGATGTCCTCTCGCGGCGTCAGCGCCCGAAGGTCGACGTCTACCCCGGGGACGAGTCCGGCCGGGGCGGTTATCTCTTCACCGTCCTCCACTTCCCGGTCTACGACGCGGCGGTCGGGCGGCTCAACGCCGGCGAGCTCGACGCCTTCATCGGCCCCGACTACATCGTCACGCTCCCGACCGTCGAGCTGCGTCCCGTCAGCCTCCTCTTCCGCCGCGCCGCCGAGAGCGAGGACTTCCGCGAGCAGCTCCTCACACGCGGCTCGGGCCGCCTCCTCTACGAGGTGCTCGACGACCTCTACGACTACTGCTTCCCGATCCTCGACAAGATCGGCTTCAAGCTCGAGCAGATCGACGAGGAGATCAGCCTCGCGGGCGAGGGCGCGAAGGAGCTCGTCCGCGACATCCACAAGGTCAAGCAGGAGATCATCTCCTACCGCAAGATCATCAAGCCGCAGCGGCCGACTCTGAGGCAGCTCGAGCGGCAGATCGAGCGGTTCCTGCCGGAGGAGCTCGAGCTCTACTTCGACGACCTCGTGGACGCGAGCGAGCGGATCTGGGACCTGCTGGACAACTACAAGGAGGTCGTCGAGGCCCTCGAAAGCACGAACGAGTCGCTCATCTCGCACCGGCAGAACGACATCCTCTACGTCCTGACGATCTTCCTCGTCGTGCTGACTCCGCTCTCGTTCATCACGGGCTTCTTCGGGATGAACGTCCACTTCCCCGGCTTCAATTCGTGGGGCGCCTTCCTGGCCGCGATCGGATTCATGCTCGCGACGGTCGCGGGCATGCTCGCCTTCTTCCGTTGGAAGCGGTGGCTCTGAGCTGCCGGCCGCGGGCCGGCTAGGCGGGTTCGTCGCCGGCCGGCTCGTCCGCGCTTGGTGCGGCGTCGAGGGCAGGCTCGGAGGGCATCGCCGGAGGTTCGGGGGCCGTGGCGGGCTCGGCCGGCTCGCTCGACGTCGAGGAGTCGGATCCGCCCATCAGGCGCTTCAGCCAATTCATCATGCGCGCGATGCTACAAGGCCGCCCGGCGGGGCGCTAGTAGCCTCCGCCTCGTGAAGCAGCTCTGGGCGCCGTGGCGGCTCGAGTATGTCCAGCACGCGGACGACGGAGACGAGTGCGTCTTCTGCCGCGCAGCCGCGCTACCGGAGGACGAGCCGGAGCTCGTGATCCACCGCGGCGAGCGCGCCTTCGTCCTGCTCAACAAGTTCCCGTACTCCTCCGGGCACCTCATGGTCGCGCCGTACCGGCA
>DASXKE010000049.1:0-5688 GCA_036496985.1 Gaiellaceae bacterium
CGGGACGCCGGAATCGCCGCGAGCGGAGAGGCGACGCCGCATCACCTCGTTCTCACCGACGACGCCGTGCGCTCGCTCGACCCGAACGTGAAGATGAACCCGCCGCTGCGCGCCGAGCAGGACCGGGTCGCGCTGCTCGACGCGGTGCGCGACGGGACGATCGAGGCGATCGCCACCGATCACGCTCCGCACGCCGCGCACGAGAAAGACGTGCCGTTCGAGGCCGCACCCTTCGGGGTCACCGGGCTCGAGACCGCGTTCGCCTCGCTCTACACACAGCTCGTCAAGCCGGGACTGCTGCCGCTCGAGACGCTGCTCGAGCGGATGTCGGCCGGGCCGGCGCGGATCTTCGGCCTCGACCGGCCGCGAGTCGCAACGGGCGCCCGCGCGAACCTCGTCCTCCTCGACCTCGACCAGGAGTGGACGGTCGGCGAGCGTCCGTTTCGCTCGCGGTCGGGCAACTCCTGGCTCCTCGGTTCGACGCTTGCCGGAGCGGTGCAGCTGACGGTCGCCGGCGGAAAGCCGGCCTTTGCAGCACGGAAGGAATACGAATGAGCTATCTCGCTTTGGCGGACGGCACGGTCTGGGCCGGCGAGTCGGTCGGCGCCGACGGAAACGCGCTCGGCGAGGCCGTCTTCACGACCGGCATGTCCGGCTACCAGGAGGCGGTCACCGACCCGAGCTTCGAAGACCAGCTCATCAGCTTCACCGCGCCGATGGTCGGCAATTACGGCGTGGCCGAGGAGCGGAGCGAGTCCGGGCGAACCCACGCGCGCGCCGTGCTCATGCGCGAGGCGCGCGGGCCTGATTGGACGAACTGGCTCACCGAGCGCGGCGTCGTCGCGCTGACAGGGATCGACACGCGCAGCCTCGTCCTCCATCTCCGCGACGTCGGAGCCGCGCCGGGCATCGCGGTCGCCTCCGACCTGCCGGTGGAGGACGCGATCGAGCTCGCTGCGCAGCAGCCGTCGATGCTCGGGCGGCCGCTCGTCGAGGGGGTCTCGACGGACGAGCCGTACGTGTTCTCGGACGAGGGGCGCGTGCGGATCGGCGTCCTCGACTACGGCGTCAAGAACTCGGTGCTCCGTCGGCTCGCGAAGGCCGGCGCGGCCGTGACCGTTCACCCGCACGACACGGATGCAGACGAGCTCGCCGGCTACGACGGCGTTCTTCTCTCGCCGGGGCCCGGCGACCCGGAGCCGCTCGAGGCCGAGACCGAAACGGTGCGCGAGCTGCTCGGCCGCACCCACGTCCTCGGCATCTGTCTCGGCCACCAGCTGATCGCGCGCGCGACCGGTCACGAGACCTACAAGCTCCCGTTCGGCCACCGCGGTGCGAATCACCCGGTGCACGAGCGGCTGACGGGTCGCGTGCTCGTTACGAGCCAGAACCACGGCTTCGCCGTGAAGCCGAGCGAGGCGGCCGAGGTGTCGCACGTCTCCCTCTACGACGGAACGGTCGAAGGGCTCGACCTGCCGGAACTGCGCGCCCGCTCGTTCCAGTTCCATCCCGAGGCGGGGCCGGGGCCGCACGACGCCTGGCCGCTGCTCGAAGCGTGGGTGGATGAGGTCGCTGAGGCTGTCGATGCCTAGACGCAACGACATCGAGTCGATCTGCATCGTCGGATCGGGGCCGATCGTGATCGGTCAGGCGGCAGAGTTCGACTACGCAGGCTGCCAGGCGCTCAAGGTGCTGCGCGAGGACGGATTCCGCACGATCGTCGTCAATTCGAACCCGGCCACGATCATGACCGACCCGGGCTTCGCCGACCGCACGTACCTCGAGCCGCTCGACGTCGAGTCGGTCGCGGAGGTGCTGCGGCTCGAACGGCCCGACGCGCTGCTGCCCACGATGGGCGGCCAGACGGCGCTCAACCTCGCACGCGAGCTCGCGAACGCAGGAATCCTCGACGAGCTCGAGATCGAGCTGATCGGGGCGCGGCTCGACGCGATCGAGCGCGCCGAGGACCGGCTGAAGTTCAAGGAAGCGGTCGAGTCGTGCAACCTCAAGGTGCCGAGGTCGGCGATCGTGACCTCGCTCGACGAGCTCGAGGGCTTGATGGTTCCGGCGGTGATTCGGCCCGCCTTCACGCTCGGCGGCCACGGCGGCGGTTTCGCCTACAGCGAGGACGAGCTGTACCGGCAGGTCGAGCGGGGCCTCTCCGAGTCTCCGATCGGCCAGGTGTTGGTGGAGGAGTCGGTGCGTGGCTGGGACGAGTTCGA
Organism: Gaiellaceae bacterium; assembly: GCA_036496985.1. Classification (GTDB taxonomy): domain Bacteria; phylum Actinomycetota; class Thermoleophilia; order Gaiellales; family Gaiellaceae; genus Palsa-739. The sequence continues at coordinate 2,223 of DASXKE010000049.1, forward strand.
GCTCGAGGTCGTCCGCGACCGGATCGACAACGTGGTCATCGTCTGCTCGATCGAGAACCTTGACCCGATGGGAGTCCACACGGGCGACTCGGTCACCGTGGCGCCCCAGATGACGCTGCCGGACGAGGCGTACCAGGAGCTGCGTGACGCGGCCGCGGCCGTGATCCGCGCGGTCGGCGTCGACACCGGCGGCTCGAACATCCAGTTCGCGCGCAGCCGTGAGACGGGCGACGTGCGCGTGATCGAGATGAACCCGCGCGTCTCGCGCTCCTCGGCGCTCGCGTCGAAGGCGACCGGCTATCCGATCGCGAAGGTCGCCGCGCGGCTCGCGGTTGGCTACACGCTCGACGAGATCCCGAACGACCTCACGGGCACTACGCCGGCGAGCTTCGAGCCGACGCTCGACTACGTCGTCGTCAAGTTCCCGCGCTTCGCGTTCGAGAAGTTCCCCGGCGCCGATCGGACGCTCGGCACGCAGATGAAGTCGGTGGGGGAGACGATGGGCATCGGCCGCACCTTCGCGGAGGCGTTCCTCAAGGCGTACCGCTCACGGGAGCTCGACGCAGGCGCCGCGACGCCGTGGCACGCGCTCGAGGAAGTCCCGGAGGACGTCCACCCGTTCTTCCAGCGCGAGCTCGGCCGGATTCGCGACGCGCTCGGCGGCATCCGTGACGCGGAGGCGCTCGTGGCCGAGGACTGGGTGCGCCTCAAGCGTCTCGGCCTTTCCGACGCCGACATCGCCGCGGCTTCCGGCACGACCGAGACCGCAGTGCGGCAGCGCCGTCGCGACTGCGGCGTTCGTCCCTCCTATCGCCGCGTCGACTCGTGCGCAGGCGAGGTCGAGGCGGCCTCGAACTACTACTACTCGACCTGGGGCGAGGCCGACGAGTCGCCGCCGGCCGGCGACCGGCCGCGCGTCGTGATCCTCGGCTCCGGGCCGAACCGGATCGGCCAGGGGATCGAGTTCGACTACTGCTGCGTCCACGCGGTCACGACGTACCGCGAGCTCGGCTACGAGGCGGTGATGGTCAACTGCAACCCGGAGACCGTCTCCACCGACTACGACACCTCCGACCGGCTCTACTTCGAGCCGCTCGACACCGAGTCGGTGCTCGCGATCTGCGAGCGGGAGAAGCCCGACGGCGTCGTGATCCAGTTCGGCGGCCAGACGCCGCTCAAGCTCGCGCGCGCGATCGAGGACGCCGGCTACCGGATCCTCGGCACGACGTTCGACGCCGTCGACCTGGCGGAGGACCGCGAGCGCTTCGCCGGCCTGCTGCTGGCCCACGGGCTCCGTTCGCCGGAGTGGGGGATCGCCGCGTCGCCCGACGAAGCCGTCGAGATCGCCGAGCGGATCGGCTACCCGGTGCTCGTCCGGCCCTCGTACGTGCTCGGCGGGCGCGCAATGCGCGTCTGCTACACGCCCGACGAAGTCCGGGAAATGCCGGCTTGGCTGAAAGCGTCGGCGGCGAAGCCGCAGGCGCTCAGCGAGAAGACCGCGGGCTTGCCTGCGGCAATCCCGCCCGGCGAGCGGATCCTCGTCGACCGCTTCGTCGAGCACGCCGTCGAGGTGGACGTCGACGCGCTGTGCGACGGTGTCGACACCTACGTCGCCGCAGTGATGCAGCACGTCGAGGAGGCCGGAGTCCACTCGGGCGACTCGGCGTGCGTCCTGCCGGCGCCGAGCCTCTCGTTTACGCAGAGCCAGGAGATCGCGCGGATCGTCCGGATCCTCGGACGGGCCCTCGGCGCCGTCGGCCTGCTCAACGTCCAGCTCGCAGTGACCGGCGACGGTGACGTGTACGTGATCGAGGCGAATCCGCGGGCGTCGCGGACGGTGCCGTTCGTGAGCAAGGCGACCGGCGTCGAGCTCGTCAAGGCAGCGTGTCGCCTGGCGGTCGGAGCCACGATCTCGGAGCTCGGGCTGCCGCCCGAGCGGCCGCCGCGCCAGTGGAGCGTCAAGGCCGCGGTGTTGCCGTTCGCCCGTTTCCCCGGCAGCGATCCGGTACTCGGGCCGGAGATGCGCTCGACCGGCGAGGTGATGGCGAGCGCCGCCGACCTCTCGACCGCGCTCGACAAGGCGGAGCGAGCCGCGGGACGGAGGCTTCCACGTTCCGGCTCCGTCTTCATCTCGATCCGCGAGCCCGACCACGAGCAGGCCGTGCCGATCGCGGCGACGCTCGTCGGCCTCGGCTTCGAGCTGTACGCGACCGAGGGGACGGCGGGCACGCTCGCGGCAGCAGGCATTGCGGTCGAGCCCGTGCGGAAGCTGAGCGAGGCGACCGACGGCGAGCCGACGGTCGTCGACCTGATCCGGCGTGGCCGCTGCGATCTCGTCATCAACACGCCGGAAGGCCGCAACGCCCGGTCGGACGGCTACGCGATCCGCGAAGCCGCACTCGCTCGGCGCGTGCCGTGCATCACGACGCTTTCGGGCGCGGCCGCGGCCGTGCACGCGATCGCCTCGGCGCGGGGCGAACAGGCCATGTCTCTCCAGGAGCGGATCGATGCGGAGCTCGGCGTCAGCCAGTCGGCATAGGGTCACAGGCTCCGAGCGGGTCGGGCCGTACACGCTGCTGAGCCTCGAGCGCGGCGATCTCGACCCGGGCGTACCGGGGCAGTTCTTCATGCTCGAGGCTCCCGGACGCTTGCTGCCGCGGCCGTTCTCGCTCTGCCTCGCGCCGCCCGGCGAGCTCGCGTTCCTCGTCGACCCGGTCGGGCCCGGGACGGAGGCGCTCTGCCGGCTCTCCACCGGGGACGAGATCGCGGTGCTCGGGCCGCTCGGGCACGGCTACCGCCTCGACGTCGAGCGGCCGCTGCTGGTCGGGGGCGGGATCGGCATCGCGCCACTGCCTTGGTTGTCGGAGGTGCTGGACGGGCCTCCGGCCGTGCTCGGATTCCGTTCGAAGGAACACGCCGAAGCGGCCGCACTGCTCCCCGGCGCCGAGGTCGTGATCGATCCTGTGCTCGTCACCGACGTGCTGCCCGAAGGACACGACGTACTCGCGTGCGGCCCGGTGCCGATGCTCCATGCCGTGGCCGCGCAGTGCCCGAGCGCGCAGCTCGCGTGGGAGGCTGAGATGGCCTGCGGCTACGGCGCGTGTTACGGCTGCGTCGTCGAGATCGACGGAGCGTTGAAGCGCCTTTGCGTGGAGGGGCCGGTGCTCGAGGCCGCTCGCCTCCGCCCGCGAGCCAAGGTGGTGGCATGAGGGTCCTCAACGCGAGCGGCTGCCTCGATGCGCTCGTCGCGCCCGACGTCGCGCGGCAGCTCGACGCCTTCGTCACCAAGACGGTCACTCCGCTGCCGCGCGAGGGGAACGCTCCACCGCGAATCGCGGAGACGGCACATGGGATGCTCAACGCGATCGGCCTCGCGAACCCCGGCCGGGAGCGTTTCATCGCCGAGCATCTGCCGCAGCTGGCCGAGCTCGGGATTCCGTTGTGGGTGAGCGTCGGCGGCTTCTGC
>DASXKE010000050.1:0-27579 GCA_036496985.1 Gaiellaceae bacterium
GCCCGCGCGGCGTCGAGCCGCGCGGCAGGGGAGGAGCGGCGCCGGTCAGGCCGCGCGCGTCACCGCGCAACAGCTCGGCGACGCCCCGCGCGTGGTCGAAGCGGAGCAGGACGTCGGGGACAAGGAAGACGCTTTCAGGCACGTCCGGGCCGTCGTCGGGCAGGCGCACGGTCGGCTCGAACGTCGCGACGGCGTCATAGCCGAGGTAGCCCACCACCGGCTCTCCGGCGGTCTCCGCCTCCGCGAACGTCACGAGCCGCGAACCCGCACCGACGAAGCTGTAGCGCCCGAGCCGTCCGCGCTCGACCGATTCGAGCAGGAACGCGCCGGCCGCGTCCTCCCGCAAAGCGAGATAGGCGCCGAGCGGCGTGAGGAGGTCGGTTGGGATTTCGGTTACGGGCATGAAAAAGGCTCCTCGCGGAGCCGGGTCGAGCGGACGGGCTGTGCGGCGCGGTTCAGCGTGCGCGCAGGCTCCCGCCACGCTCGATGCGCCAGGCCCACCGATTGCGGACGGAAGTCACGACTCCAGGGTAGGCACGGGTGTGCGGGCGCGTCAAGCCGCGAAGACGTGGCCCGCGTCCTCGAGGATGTCTGCGGCCCGTCCGAGGTCGGAGGAGCGAACGAGCACGTAGTCCGACTCGAAGGTCGAGATCACGAAGATCGGGAGGTCGGCCTCAGAAAGCGGTACGACGAGCGACGCCACGACTCCGCTGAGGGAGAAGTCGAGCGGCCCCATCACCTCGAGCACCGTCCAGCCGCGGTCGACGCTCTCGCCCTCGGGCACGTCGTGGTCGCGGCAGACGACCGAGACCTCGTGGTCGGTGCGGGTCACCGAGCGGAACGGGCCCTTGTCCACCCATTCCGGGAGCTCGGCGCCGGGCTGCAGGCGGACGACGGCATAGCTGTCGGGGAGCGTCCGGAGCTTCAAGGCGGGGACGCTACAACGGAGTAGGCAAAAGAGGCGCAGGTAGTGTCGGCCGGCCATGCCGCTTCCCGAGCTGCTCGAGCGTTTGCTGACCACGCCCGGCCCCTCCGGGCAGGAGCACGCAGCTGCCGCGGTGTGGCGCGAGGCCGCAGCTCCGGTCGGCGAGGTCTCCTCCGACGTCCTCGGCAGCTCGTGGGTGCGAGTGCCCGGCACTGCGGGAGGCCCGTCGCTCGCTGTGGTCGGCCACATCGACGAGATCGGCATGGTCATCACGCATCTGGGCGACGACGGCATCGCCGCGGTGCGGCCCGTCGGCGGCTTCAACCCGCAGGTGATGGTCGCGCAACGGGTCGACGTACTTACGCGGAACGGCCCGTTGCCGGGCGTGGTCGTGGCGCGCGTGCAGAAACGCGGACGAGGCGCGGAGCGCAAGGCGGCCGAGTACGAGGATCTCTTTCTCGACGTCGGCGCCAAGGACGGAGACGAGCTCGAGAAGCTGGTGCGACCCGGCGACGCCGTGCTCTGGCATGGCGCGCCGCTCCCGCTGGCCGACGGTCGCTTCGCGTCGCGGGCCTTCGACAACAGAATCGGCTGCTACGTGGCGCTCGAGGCGGCGCGCCGCCTGGCCGAGCGGGGCGGGGCCTCCGGCGACTTCGTCGCGGTTGCCGCTGTGCAGGAGGAGGTCGGCGACTTCGCCGGCTCGCGCACGAGCGTCTACGCGACCCAGCCGCAGGTCGCGCTCGCGGTCGACGTCACGCACGCGACCGACGTCCGCGGCGGCGAGCCGGAAGACGAGGGGAAAGTCACGCTCGGCGGCGGGCCGGCGATCTCGCGGGGACCGTCGATCCATCCGCGCGTCTTCGAGCTCCTGTACGAGACGGCGGAGGCCGAAAGCATCCCGTTCGCGGTCGACGTCTCGCGCGGCTCGACGAGCACCGACGCCGATGCGGTCTACCTCAGCCGACAGGGCGTGGCCACCGGGGTCGTCTCCGTGCCGTTGCGCTACATGCACTCGCCGGTCGAGCTGGCCGATCCGGAGGACATCGAGCGCGCGGTGCAACTGGTCGTCGCGTTCGCGCTGAAGCTGAAGCCCGGACTCGACCTCACTGGCTAAGTTGGATTCGTGAGCAGAAGCGTCATCGTCTCCGCGGTGCGGACGCCGTTCGGGAAGCTGAACGGAGGGCTTGCCAAGCACCCCGCGACCCAGCTCGGGGCGATCGCGATCCGGGCCGGGCTCGAGCGCGTCGGCCTCGAGGGTCACGAAGTGGACTACGTGATCATGGGACAGGTGCTGCAGGCCGGCGCCGGCCAGGCTCCGGCGCGGCAGGCGGCCGTCGCTGCGGGAATCCCGATCGACGTGCCCTCTGACACCGTGAACAAGGTTTGCGCCTCTTCGATCCGCGCGGTCGAGATCGCCGACTCGATGATCCGGGCCGGCGACGTCGAGCTCGTCGTGACGGGCGGCATGGAGTCGATGACGAACGCGCCGTACGCATTACTGAAGGCGCGCTCCGGTTACCGGATGGGCGATGGGACGCTGGTCGATCTGATGATCTGGGACGGGCTGCGCTCGACCTTCGACGACCTGCACATGGTGCAGCAGGCGGCGAAGGTCGCACGTGAGCTCGGCATCTCGCGCGAGGATCAGGACGCGTGGGCGTTCCGCTCGCACGAGCGCGCCGCCGCCGCGCAGGACGCCGGCCGCTTCGACGAAGAGCTCGTTCCCGTCGGCGAGGTCACGGCCGACGAGTCGGTGCGGCGCGACACGACGCTCGAGAGGCTCGGCGGGCTCAAGCCCGTCATGGATCTCGAAGGCACGATCACGGCAGGCAACGCCCCGGGCGTCAACGACGGTGCCTCCTGCGTCGTCGTGTGCTCGGAGGAGTTCGCGCAGAAGCGCGGGCTCGAGCCGCTGGCGACGATCGTGGCCCAGGGCTATGTCGCGGACGAGTTCGCGTGGCTCGCGCGGACACCCGCGAACGCCGGAGCGCAGGCACTCGAGAAGGCGGGCAAGTCGATCGCCGACGTCGAGCGCATCGAGGTGAACGAGGCGTTCTGCTCGGTGGCGCTGAACAGTCTTGCCATGCTCGGAGCCGATCCGGAGACGGCGAACGTCAACGGTGGCGCAGTCGCGCTCGGCCACCCGATCGGGGCGAGCGGCGGCCGGATCCTCGGCACGATGGTGCACGAGCTGCGCCGCTCGGGCGGTGGGCTCGGCCTAGCCGCGATCTGCTCCGGCGGCGGCCAGGGCGACGCGCTCCTGATCGAGGTCTGACAACCGCTCATCCGTCCGGCGCCGGGCATACCGTCGTCGACGGAATGGGCTTCGCCGCGCTCGCGCATCCCTGGCGCCGAGTTGCTGCCCGCCGATCGCGACGGGTCGAACGGTCGCCCCTCGATCCCCTCCCGGAGGTCGTGGACGGCGGCGTCGGCCTCCGCGCCTACCTGGAGACACGCGGGCACATGCTCGAGATCGTCGAGACGTCGCGCACTTCCTGCACCGTTCGAATGGTCGTCGGGCCGCTCGGGTCTCGGCCCGTTCCCGTAACGGTGACGGCCGAAGCGGTCGAGTCGGCGGGCTGGCACACGCATCCGGTCTGGCGGGCCGACCCGCAACGGTTCCTGGAGGCCGCCGCGACTCGGATTGCTGCAAAGAGGGTTCTCGCGGACGAAGCCTTTGTCGCCGACGAGACGCGGCCCGTGCTGTGGACATCGGGGCGTCGCCGGCGTTTTCGACCTGCCCGTCGCGCTGCCTGAGCCGGGACCTCCTCTCCGCGCCGCCGCGTATCAGCAGTGTCGTCTCGAGGAGGAAGCCATGCGTAGGCTCGTGCTTAGCTTCGCTGTTGCCGTCGCCGTTCTCGCGGTCGCACCATCCGCCTTCGCGGACGGGCCGATCTACGTCACCCAGGGAGGCGGCGGCGTGAAGAGCCAGAACGGCGCGTTCCACTACATCGCCATTCCGAATGGAACCGGCGGAACGCTGCTGTTGAAGGCCTACACCGCGGGCACCGAGGTGTACGGGTCGATGACCGTTCCCGGCTCGTGGGGAACCGCGCTGATCGGGAACGGAGGCGAAGCCGGCCAGGGGCTCTCCCGCGACGGCCGCACGCTCGTGCTCGAATCGACGACAGGACCACTCGGCCCGTCGAGCAAGTTCCTCGTCGTCGACCCGACGCACTGGAAGGTGCTCAAGCGGATCACGCTGCCGGGCTCGTTCACCTTCGACGCGCTCTCGCCGGACGCATCGAAGATGTACCTGATCCAGTACACGGCTTCGAACGACCTGACCAACTACATCGTGCGCGAGTACGACCTGCGCACGAACCGGCTGCTGCCCGGGAAGATCGCCGCCCGCGACGAGGACGGGACAGACAAGGCGATGGCCGGCTACGCGTTGACTCGCACGACGAGCGCCGACGGACGTTGGGTCTACACGCTGTACCAGAAGCCGACCTCTGGGATGCCGTTCATCCACGCGCTGGACACGGTCCGTGGAGTTGCGCACTGCATCGACCTTCCGGCGAATCGCGGCCTCTACAACATCGCCCTCTCGCTCCGGAACGACGACCGCACGCTCGCGGTGCACTGGCGGACCGGCCGCCCGTGGCTGAACGTCGCCGTCGGCAGCTGGGAGATCTCCCGCCCGCCCGCCCGCGGCTTCCCGTGGACGTGGGTCGGCGCCGGGATCGGCGCAGCTCTGGCCGTGCTCGCGGCGGGAGGCTTACTCCTATGGCGCCGTCGCGGAAAGGAACTCGAGCAGCACGCTGGACAGGAGCTCGGGCTCGCGTAGCGTCACGTAGTGGTCGGAGTCGAGCTCGACGTGGCGCGCGTTCGGCGCCTCGCGCGCGACGAGCGGACCGATCTCGCGCATGCCTGGCGGGTCGTGCGCGACCGTGACGACGAGCGCGGGCACCGAGAGCTCGCGGAGGCGCTCCCTGGCCGGTGGCCCCGGCGGCTCGACCGGCTCGACCCCGGCGGGTAGCGAGTTCGCCTCCGGAGTGGAGAACCAGAGCTCGCGGATCCGGTCGTCCGCTCCGAGCGGTGCCCAGACCTCGAGGTCGACCTCCATCGCCGCTTCGAGGTCGGTCTCCTTGAGCGCCACTTCGTACCTTGTCTCGTGCTCGTCCGTGTACGCACGGCTTGGCTGGCCCCCGAGCGCGGGCGCCACGCCGGCGACGGCCCAGAGCCGATCGGGATGTGAAAGTGCGACGTCGATCGCGATCTTGCCGCCCATCGAGAGCCCGACGAGCGCGACTCGTTCGATGCCGAGCTGGTCGAGGAGCGTGACAACGTCCTCCTGCCATGACCATGGCGCGGCCGGTCCGGTCGAGCGGCCGAAGAAGCGGAGGTCCGTGCGAATCGTGTGAAACTGCTGGGCGAGGAACGGGACGATCGGCTCCCAGAGTCCCGAGTCGCCAAGCCCGCCGTGGAGGAGCAGGACGGCCTCACCGTCGCCGGCCTCGTCGTACCAGAGGCGGGCGCCGTTGTGCACGTCCACGATCGACACGACGCGACCCTATAGCCTCCCGCGACGTGGGCTTCGAGCACGTCCTCGTCGTGGGCGCCGGCCAGATGGGCGGCGGGATCGCGCAGGTCGTCGCCGCATCCGGGCGCCGGGTCTCGCTCTACGACGCGTATCCCGGAGCGACCGAACGTGGGCTTGCGACGATGCGCAAGAGCCTCGAGAAGCTCGCCGACAAGGGCGGATCCGACCCCGACGAGGTTCTCGGCCGCGTCGCGGTGGTCGAGGAGATCGTCGCCGCCGACCTCATGATCGAGGCTGTCGTCGAGGATCTCGACACGAAGGCGGAGGTCTTCCGCCGGGCCGACGAGACGCTGCCCACGCAAGCCGTCCTCGCGTCGAACACCTCCTCGATCCCGATCACGTCGCTCGCCGAGGTCACGAATCGTCCGGCCCGCGTGATCGGCATGCACTTCTTCAACCCGGTGCCGGTCCTGAAGCTCGTCGAGGTCGTGCGCGGGCGCGAGACGTCCGACGAGACCGCTGCCGCAATCGTCGGGCTCGCGGAGGAGTTGGGGAAGACGCCGGCAGTCGCCAACGACTTCCCGGGCTTCGTCTCGAACCGGATCCTGATGCCCTTCATCAACGAGGCGGTCTGGGCGCTGCACGACGGCGTGGCCGAGGCGGAGGCGATCGACACGATCGCAACGCTCGGGTTCGCGCATCCGCTGGGGCCGCTCGCGCTCGCCGACCTGATCGGCCTCGACACCTGCGTCGCGATCATGGAAGTGCTGCAGACCGGGCTCGGCGACCCGAAGTACGCACCGTGCCCGCTGCTGCGCCAACACGTCGCGGCAGGGCGTCTCGGGCGCAAGTCCGGCCAGGGTTTCTACGCTTACGCCTGATGGACTTCGAGCTCTCCGCCGAGCAGAAGGAGATCCAGGCGCTCACGCGCGACTTCGTGCGCGCCGAGATCGAGCCGCACGCGGCCGAGTGGGACCGTGAGCACCACTTTCCGCGCGACGTCTTCGGCAAGCTCGCCGAGCTCGGCCTGATGGGCGTTTGCGTGCCGGAGGAGTACGGCGGCGCGGGCGCGGATTTCCTCTCGTACATGCTCGTGATCGAGGAGCTCTCGCGCGGCGACGCGGGCGTCGGCGTGACGGTCGCTGTGCACACGAGCGCGGTCACGCTGCCGTTGCTGCGCTTCGGCACCGACGAGCAGCGCGCGCGCTTCGTGCCGCCGCTGGCGCGCGGCGAGCTGATCGGAGCCTTCGCGCTGACCGAGGCCGAGGCCGGATCGGACGCGGGCTCCCTGCGCACAGCGGCGACTCGCGAGGATGGCGGCTGGAGGATCTCCGGCGCAAAGCAGTTCATTTCGACGGCGGAGTACGCCGGCACGTTCCTGCTCTTCGCCCGTACCGATCCTGATACGCCCGGCTCGCGCGGCATCTCGGCCTTCGTGCTCGACGCCGACCACATCCGCGTGACGGGCAGCGAGGAGAAGCTCGGGCTCAACTCCTCGACCACGAACTCGATCGCCATGGACGTCCACGTCGACGCCGACCGGTTGCTGCACGAGGAGAACAGAGGTTTCCACATCGCGATGGCGACGCTCGACGGCGGCCGGATCGGGATCGCGGCGCAGGCGGTCGGGATCGCGCAGGCCGCCTACGACGTCGCGCGCGAGTACGCGAAGGAGCGGCACGCATTCGGGCAGCCGATCGGGCGCTTCCAGGCGATCCAGCACAAGCTCGCGGACATGTCCATGGAGATCGACGCGGCCCGGCTCCTCGTCCACCGAGCGGCCTGGCTGAAGCAGAACGACCTGCCGCACACCGAGGCAGGCGCGAAGGCGAAGCTCTTCGCCTCGGAGATGGCTCGCCGCCAGACAGGCGAGGCGATCCAGATCCTCGGCGGCTACGGCTACACGAAGGAGTTCCCCGTCGAGCGCTACTACCGCGACGCCAAGATCACCGAGATCTACGAGGGGACGAGCGAGATCCAGCGGCTCGTCATCGCACGCTCGATCCTCGGGCTGCAGGAACGCGCGCTAGCCGGCTAGCTCGGACGGGAGCACGAACTCGACCGGGAGGTTGGCGCTCGCGACGGGGAAATCGTCGAGCGCGGGGATGACGAGCGCTCGGTGGGGGCTGATGAAGTAGGCGACGCCGTCGGCGACGGAGTGAACCTCGACGGTGTCCGGCACCCGGTCGTCGGCCCGGTAGCGCTCGCGCAGGATCGGCGCGCTGCGTTCGTGCCGCGGGGCGGTGAGCAGGATCGAGACGGGAAGGCCGAGTCGCTCGACGTCGCGGTCGAGGTACGCGAGGAACTTTTCCTCCTCGCCTGCGGGCAGCAGCGGGTCAAATAGGACGACGGCGTCGGGCGCCTCGTAGTAGACGGAGCCGGACGCGGCTGTCGTCCAGCGCCAGAGCCCGTCCGCTAGCCGCTCGACGTCCATCGATAGCGCACGTCGGGGGTCTTCTCCTCGTTGCCGGAGCCGTCGGTGAACTCGACCGCGACGGCGCCGTGCGCCTCGTAGAAGCGCCGCGCGCGCTCGTTCTGCTGGAAGACCCAGAAGTCGAAGCCACCGGGCCGCTGCGTCTTCACGTGCTCGAAGAGAGCGTGGCCGACGCCCGTCCCGATCTCCTCCGGATGGACGTAGAGGTGCGTCAGCCGGTCGCCGGCGAGAATCGCGAACCCGCGGCCGAGGACGTACGCCTCGCCCTCGCGAACGCAGCGGTCGATGAAGCCGAGCCCCTCCTCGCGGGTGTGGAGCTGCGGCAGAAAGTCGAGTAGGCCGAACGACGCGTCGAAGATCGCGAAGATCTCCTCGACGTCGTCGGCGGTCGCGCGTCGAATCATCGCCGTAGGCTACGGGGCATGCGGAAGCGCGACGAGCCCGTTCGTCTGACGCGCATCTATACGCGCGGCGGCGACAAGGGCGAGACGAGCCTCGGCGACGGGTCGCGCGTGTCGAAGCTCGACCCCCGTCTGGCGGCTCTGGGAGACGTCGACGAGCTCAACTCGCTCCTCGGCCTCGCGGGCGGTCTCGACCGAGTCCAGAACGAGCTCTTCGACCTCGGCGCCGACCTCGCAGTTCCGTACGCCGGGCACGAGGACCGGCTGCGGGTCACTCAGGACGCGATCGATCGGCTCGAGCAGGAGATCGACGCCGCGAACGCTGCGCTGCCCGAGCTCAAGAGCTTCGTGCTGCCGGGTGGGAGCGAGCGGGCGGCGCAGCTCTTCCTCGCGCGCGCCGTCTGCCGCCGGGCCGAGCGAGCGACTCTCGCGGTCTCGGACACGAGCCCGCTCGCAGCCGTCTATCTCAATCGCCTCTCCGATCTTCTCTTCGTGCTCGCGCGAGCCGCGAACGCGGAGGCGGGCGTCGAGGAGCCGCTTTGGCGCCCAGGTTTCCATTGACGGCCTGAGCGGTATGTCCCTGCCGAGGCATCGGCACCAGATGGGGCGGCTGAGGGTCGCAGCCACTGACGCAGCCACACGGCTGTGGGGTCGAAGCGGGTCAGTACCTACCGCGTCGTCTCGGACAGGTGTCCGACTGCTTCGGCTACGAGTCGAACAACTTCTATCAGGGGGTACTCAATGTCAACGCGCAAGTTTCGGCTGCCGAGCCCGGCTCTGGTGATCTCGATGGTCGCGCTGTCGGTCGTTCTCGGAGGCACCGCGGTCGCGGCGACGTCGGCGAAGCACACGAAGCACTAAGGACGCAAAGGCGGACACGAAGCTGGTCAAGAAGCTCGCGCCGAGTCTGAGCGTCAAGCACGCCAAGACCGCCAACAGCGCAAACACCGCGACGAACGCGAACCACGCCACCACCGCGGACAGTGCGACCAACGCGACCAACGCGACGAACGCGACGAACGCGACAACCGCCGGCAACGCGACCAACCTCGGAGGTCAGCCGTCGAGCTTCTACATGCCGAACGGGGCGGTTCAGCGGGGAACCTTCTTCCTCGACCCAGGCACCACCGGAAAGGTGCTGTTCACGGACGGGCCGCTCTCGGTCACCGCGGACTGCACCCAGAGCTCGGGTGTCACCACGGTCAATGTGAACATCGTCTCGACCGTCCCCAACTGGATCTGGTTCGGCAGCCACCTCGAGGCGGCTGCCGGCACGGTGAACAACGACAACGCGGACGACAGTGGCTCGGTGGGCACCTTCCACGGCAACACCGACCGCCTCGAAGCAATCGCACCGAGCGGCGCCGCGTTCCATGGGCAAGACGCGTTCGGAGTGAACTACCCGAGCGCAGGACACTGCTACGTCAGTGCCTGGACCGTGGCCATCTAACGACTGAACCTCTCCCGGAGTGCGATCCACGAGATCGCACTCCGGGGCCCCGCTCGACACCGGAACGCCGGCTCTAGACTTCGCAGCCGATGGCGACCACCGACCGCGAGGAACTGACGGGCGGCGCCGGCGAGTGGCGGCGGCGCTACGAGACGACGCCGGAACGCGAAGGAGAGCTCTTCTCGACCATCTCGGGCGTCGAGAACGAGCCGCTCTATTCCCCCGACGACCTCGAGATCGACTACGAGCGCGACCTCGGCTGGCCGGGCGGGTATCCGTTCACGCGCGGCGTGTATCCGTCGATGTACCGCGGCCGGCTCTGGACGATGCGCCAGTTCGCCGGCTTCGGCACTGCGGAGGAGACGAACGCGCGCTTCCGCTATCTCCTCGAGCACGGGCAGACGGGGCTTTCCACGGCCTTCGACATGCCGACGCTGATGGGCTACGACTCCGACCATGCGCGCTCGCTCGGCGAGGTGGGCCGCGAGGGCGTCGCGATCGACTCGCTCGCCGACATGGAGACGTTGTTCGACGGGATCCCGCTCGGCGAGGTCTCGACCTCGATGACGATCAACGGCCCGGCGGCGATGCTGCTCGGCTTCTATGCCTGCGTGGGCGAGGAGCAGGGCGTCGCGCTCGAGCAGCTGCGCGGCACCGTCCAGACCGACATCCTCAAGGAGTACATCGCGCAGAAGGAATGGATCTTCCCGCCAGCGCCGTCGATGCGGCTCGTCGTGGACATGATCGAGTGGTGCTCCGAGCGGCTCCCGCTCATGCACCCCGTCTCGATCTCGGGCTACCACATCCGCGAGGCGGGATCGAACGCAGCGCAGGAGCTCGCGTTCACGCTCGCCGACGGGTTCGCGTACGTCGAGGCGTGCCTCGAGCGCGGGCTCGACGTCGACGCCTTCGCGCCGCGGCTCTCCTTCTTCTTCAACGCCCATCTCGACTTCTTCGAGGAGATCGCGAAGTACCGGGCAGCGCGGCGGATCTGGGCGAAGCAGATGCGCGACAAGTACGGCGCCGGTGACCCGCGCTCGTGGCTGATGCGCTTCCACACGCAGACGGCCGGCGTCTCGCTGACGGCGCAGCAGCCCGAGGTGAACCTGATCCGCACGGCGATCGAGGCGCTCGCTGCCGTGCTGGGCGGCACGCAGTCGCTGCATACGAACTCCTTCGACGAGGCCCTTGCGCTCCCGACCGAGCACGCCGTGCGGCTCGCGTTGCGGACGCAGCAGGTGATCGCGCACGAGACCGGCGTCGTGAACTCGATCGACCCGCTCGGCGGCTCCTACTACCTCGAGCAGCTCACGAACGAGCTCGAGCGCCAGGCGTACGACTACTTCGAGCAGATCGACGAGCTCGGCGGCGTGATCCCGGCGATCGAGCAGAACTTCATGCAGCGCGAGATCGCCGAGGCCAGCTTCCGCTATCAATCCGAGGTCGAACGCGGCGAGAGGATCGTCGTCGGCGTGAACCGCTACGAGATGGAGGACGAGCAGCAGCTCGAGATCCTCCGCATCGACCCGGCGCTCGAGGAGAAGCAGATCGAGCGGGTGCGGGCGGTGCGGGAGCGGCGCGACTCAGCCGCGGCCGAAGCGGCGCTGGCGCGCCTCAAGGACGACGCAGCGCACGAAGGCCGCAACCTGATGGAGCCGATCATGGATGCGTCGCGGGCGTACGTGACGATGGGCGAGATGTGCGACGCGCTGCGCGAGGTCTGGGGGACCTGGCGCGAGACGCCCGTCTTCTAGAGCTACGCCCGCCGGTAGACGCCCGCTTCGCGTTCGAGCAGGCCTTCGTCGACGAGATAGCGCCGCAGCGATGCGGTGTCGTCGTGGAAGTCGCGCAGCAGCTCGTTCACCTCGCGCTCCTCGTAGCTGCGGCTCTCGTCGAACCGCCGGGCCACGTAGCCAAGCACGACCTGCTTCTGCGCGTGTCGAGCGGGCAGCTGCACGAGTCGGCCGTCGACGACGAAGTTGCGCAGGACCCGCTGCTCGTCGGCAGTCGCATCGGCGGCGCCGCGAGCGCGTTCCGGCCGGCGACGCGCGGCGTCCTGCAGTGCCTCGAGCGAGACGTGCAGCCCGCCGTCCTGCGCGATGAGGCCCGAGCAGACGAGGCGGGGGAGCGCGGCCTGGACGTCGGTCGCGTCGAGACCTGTGCGCGCCGCGATCTCGGCCACCGTTTGCGCGCCGAGCGCGACGGCGCCGAAGACTCGAAGCCGGTTCTCGTCCGCGAGCAGACGGATGAGCGTCGCGG
Source organism: Gaiellaceae bacterium (assembly GCA_036496985.1). Lineage (GTDB taxonomy): Bacteria > Actinomycetota > Thermoleophilia > Gaiellales > Gaiellaceae > Palsa-739. The sequence goes on from DASXKE010000050.1 coordinate 11,956, forward strand.
GCTCGGTCATCGAGCCGAAGGCTAGTCCGTTCCTATACTGCCGCCGTGGCCGGGAAGATCAGAGTCGTCGTCGCCAAGCCGGGCCTCGACGGGCACGACCGCGGCGCGAAGATCATCGCCCGCGCGCTCCGCGATGCCGGCATGGAGGTCATCTACACGGGCCTCCACCAGACGCCCGAGCAGATCGTCGAGACCGCGATCCAGGAGGACGCCGATGCCGTCGGCATCTCGATCCTCTCGGGCGCGCACATGACGCTCGTGCCGCGCATCCTCGAGCTGTTGCGCGAGAACGGCGTCGAGGACGTCGTGGTCGTCGTCGGCGGCACGATCCCCGACGACGACGCGGACGAGTTGCGGAAGCTCGGGGTCGCCGGTGTCTTCGGGCCGGGAGCGCCGACCACCGAGATCGTCGACTTCATTCGCGGAGCTGTGCCGGCGTGACAGTCGTTGTCGACCGCCGCGACGCGGTCGCCGTTGCCACGATCGACCGGCCGGAGGCGCTCAACGCGCTCAACGTCGAGACGCTGACCGAGCTCCGCGACCGGCTGCGCGAGCTCGCCGACGACGATTCCGCCCGCGTGGTCGTGCTCACGGGCGCGGGCGAGCGAGCCTTTGTCGCAGGCGCCGACATCAAGTACATGGGCGGCCTCGGTCCGGACGAGGCGAAGGAGTGGGGCGCGCTCGGCCACGAGGCGGCACGTCTGCTCGAGGAGATGCCAAAGCCGACGATCGCCGCGATCAACGGCTTCGCGCTTGGCGGCGGCTGCGAGCTCGCGCTCGGCTGCGACCTCCGCTACGCGTCGCCGAGTGCGCGGCTCGGCCAGCCCGAGATCGACCTGGGAATCGTCCCCGGTTGGGGTGGCACGCAGCGGCTCGCGCGTGTCTGCGGCCTCGGCGTCGCCAAGGAGCTCGTCCTCACCGGCCGGCCGGTGGACGCGGAGGAGGCACTTCGCATCGGCCTCGTTAACGGCATCGCCGATCCGGTCCTCGACCACGCAATCGAAGTCGCGGCGAAGCTCGCGACGAAGAGCCCGGTCGCGCTCCGCGTCGCCAAGCGCCTGCTCAACCTCTCGCCCGGCGCGCTCGACCGCGAAGCCGAGGAGTTCGGCGACCTGTTTGCGAGCGAGGACGCCAAAGAGGGTCTCGCCGCGTTCGCCGAGAAGCGCGCCCCGAAGTTCGTCGGTCGCTAGGGGTCTTTGGCGGAGAGCCGCTCGTTGTCGGCGTCCGATGGTCGTTCGCTGACAAGGACGCAGGGAGCTTGAATAGCACCGCTATTCGAGCGACTGAGGACGCTGCTCAGCGGGCAAGCAGCGCGCGTCGGCGGCCCAGCTTGTTCTTCGCCAAAGACCCCTACTACGAGGAGGACTCGAGGCCGAAGGCTCGTAAACGGGGACCCCGTGCGTCTCCGTCTTCTTCTTTTCGCAGCAATTGCCGCTGCCGTCCTGGTCGCCGCACCGTCCGCTTTCGCCTCCGGCCGGAATCCGCAGATCGCCGGCCTGCAGGTGGCGCTCCGCGCGCAGGGGCTCTATCGGGGCCAGATCGACGCGATCTCCGGGCCGGGGACCGTCGGCGCCGTCCGCGCCTTCCAGAGGCGCGAAGGGCTTCCCGTCAGCGGGCTCGCCGACGCACGCACGCGTAAGGCGCTCGGTCCGCTCGGGCGTCCGCTCTTCGGCGCGCGGACGCTCCACCGCGGCGAGTTCGGCTGGGACGTCGCAGTGCTCCAGTTCCTGCTCATCCGCCAGGGGATCAACGTGCCGGTGAACGCCTACTTCGACGCGCCGACGCTGCACGGCGTGCGCCTGATGCAAGGCCGCCTCGGCGTGCGTCGCGACGGCGTAGTCGGGCCGAACACGTTCACCGCGCTCGTCAAGCGCGAGCCGACGCCGCTTGCAGGTCACCTCGTCTCCACGTCCAGGCCGCACCAGCGGAAGGCAAAGAAGACGCGCACGACGGCCTCCGTCCACGTGGTGCGCTCGGGAGACACGCTCTCCGGCCTTGCTCGGAAGTACCACACGACCGTCGCGAGGCTCGCGCGCATGAATCATCTCGATCCGAGCCACTTCCTCCTGATCGGGACGCGTCTGCGAGTTCCGCATGTGACGCGCGTGCAGCACGTCGCGGCGCCTCAAACGACCCAAACCGCCGTCCGCACCCAGAGCGTCGCATCGATCCAGGCTTTGCTCGACCACTGGGCGGCGCACTACGGGGTCAGCGTCCACCTCGTCCGCGCGCTTGCCTGGATGGAATCCGGCTACAACGACAACCTCGTCTCGTCGGTTGGAGCGCGCGGGATCATGCAGCTCTTGCCAACGACCTTCAGCTTTGCCGAGAACGTCCTGATCGGACATCACCTGCGCCATGACGCCGACGGCAACGTCCGCGCCGGCGTCGCCTACCTCGCGCACCTGCTGCACGACTTTCACGGCAACGAGAAGCTCGCGCTCGCCGGCTGGTACCAGGGTGAGGACGCCGTCCGCGCGCACGGTGTCTACAAGGTGAGCAAGACCTTCGTGAAGGACGTTCGCGCGCTCCAGCAGCGCATGTGAGCCAGCGTGCGGCCCGGCCGGACTAGCATCCCGCCGGGATGAGAATCGCCGTCTGCGTCAAGCACGTCCCCGAGGGGCACGGTCACATCGATCCGTCGTCGAAGCGGCTCGACCGTTCGGGCGAGGGCGCGCTCAACCATTTCGATGCAAACGCGGTTGAGGAGGCGCTGCGCCTCAAGGGCGAGTCCGACACCGAAGTGGTCGTCGTCTCGCTCGGCCCGCAGAAAGCGCTCGACTCGCTGCGCAAGGCGCTTGCGATGGGCGCCGACCGCGCTGTGCTCGTCTCCGACGACGCGGCCGCCGGCTCCGACCTCGTCGCGACGAGCCGCCTGCTTGCCGCGGCGCTCGAGAAGCAGGAGGCCGATCTCGTCCTCTTCGGCCAGCAGGCCTCCGACGCCGACGGCGCCGTGCTCTGGGCTGCGGTCGCGGAGCGGCTCGGTCGGCCGGTCGTGTCGCAGGCGATGGAGCTCGCGGTCGATGACGGCTCGGTGCGCATCAAGCGTCAGACGGAGTTCGGCTACGACACGCTCGAGGCGCCGCTGCCCGCCGTCGTCGCGGTCAGCGACGCGATCAACGAGCCGCGCTATCCGTCGCTGAAGGGGATCATGGGCGCCAAGAAGAAGCCGCAGGACGTCCTCTCGCTCGCCGACCTGGGGGTCGACGCCGGCGAGGCCGGAGAAGCAGGCTCCCGCACGTCGGTGCTCGCGCTCGGCGACCCGCCCGCGCGCGGCGATGCGCGCAAGATCGAGGACGACGGAAACGTGGCGCAGGCGATCGTCGACTTCCTCGCCGAGAAGAGGCTCGTCTGATGCCGACACTCGTCTTCCTCGAGCATCACGCGGGCGAGCTGCAGAAAGGCTCGCTCGGCGTGCTCGCGAAGGCAGCCTCGCTCGGCGACGTGGCGGCGGTCATCGCGGGCGAAGGAGCGAAGGCGCTCGCGGCCGAGGCCGGTCGCTTCGGCGCGACCAAGGTCTGGGTCTGCGAGGACGCTGAGGTCGCACAGCCGCTGCCGCAGCCGCGCGTCGACGTGCTCGCGCAGGTCGTCTCCGACGGTGGCTACGAGACTGTTCTCTTCGCGAACTCGGTCCTCGCCGCGGACGTCGCCGCGGGGCTCGCCGCGCGCCTCGACGCCGGGCTCAACTGGGATCTCGCGGACATCGAGATTCGGGACGGCGAGGTCGTCGGCAAGCGCCCGGCGCTGCAGGACTCCGTCTACGCCGAGGTGGGCTGGACGAGCACGCCACGGCTTGCGCTCTTCCGCGCGGGCTCGTTTGACGCAACTCCGGCAGGCGGGGCTGAGCCCGAGATCGTCGAGGTCTCCGCGACGTACGGGAGTCACTCGACGGCGGTGACGCTCGTAGGCCAGGACGCGGAGGAGTCGAGCGGCCCCTCGATCGAGGATGCAGACGTGATCGTCGCAGGCGGTCGTGGCCTCGGCGCGCCCGACAACTTCACCCTTGCCGAGGAGCTCGCGAAGGCTCTCGGCGGCGCGGTCGGGGCGACACGCGCGGTCGTCGACGCCGGCTGGTACCCGTACTCCGCCCAGATCGGCCAGACCGGCAAGACCGTCTCGCCGAAGCTCTACGTCGCGCTCGGCATCTCCGGCGCGATCCAGCACAAGGTCGGCATGCAGAGTTCCGGCACGATCGTCGCGATCAACAAGGACGCGAACGCGCCGATCTTCGACTTCAGCGATCTCGGCGTGGTCGGCGACGTGCACGCCATCGTGCCGAACCTGACCGAGCTGATCCGCGCCCGCAAGGGCTCGTGAGCAGACCGTCGAACTTCCCGCCGCCGTTCTCGGCGCGTGACTACGTCGCCGAGCCGACCGAGCCGGCCGACGAGCGGATCGAGGTCGGCGTGCTGATCGTCGGCGCCGGTCCGGCAGGCCTGGCGTGCGCGATCCGCCTCGGCCAGCTGCTCGAGGAGAGCCCCGAAGTGGCCGAGAAGCTCGGCGACGTTCCGGTCGCCGTGCTCGAGAAGGGCAAGCAGCCCGGCTCGCATCTCCTCTCCGGCGCGGTGGTGAACCCCAGAGCGCTCCAGCGCCTCTTCCGCAATCGCCTGCGCATGGACGAGCTTCCGTCCTACGGAAAGGTGCCGGGCGAGTCCGTCTACGTCCTCACGCGCCGCGCCGCGCTCCCGATTCCGCCGCCGCCGCCGATGCGGAACCACGGCAACTGGATCTTCTCGCTCTCCCAGCTCGGCCGCTTCCTCGGCGAGAAGGCCGAAGAGGGCGGCGCGATGATCCTGCCCGAGACTTCCGCCCAAAAGCTGCTCGTCTCGCACGGACGCGTCGTCGGGGTGCGCACCGGCGACAAGGGGCGGAGCCGCGAGGGTGGGGAGCTGGGCAACTTCGAGCCCGGCTCCGACCTCGTCGCGAAGGTCACGGTGCTCGCCGAGGGAACCCAGGGCCATCTGACGGGTGTCGCGCTCGACCGTTTCGACCTCCGCGGCTCGGATCCGCAGGTGTGGGAGCTCGCGGTGAAGGAGGTCTGGAAGGTTGCGAAGCCGCTCAACCGCGTCATCCACACGATGGGCTGGCCGCTTCGCACCGGTAAGCGCTACCGCGAATTCGGCGGCTCGTTCATCTATCCGCTGGGCGACAACATGGTCACGATCGGCCTCGTCGTCGGGCTCGACTACCGGGACGCCTCGCTCTCGGTCCACGACTTGCTGCAGGAGCTGAAGACACACCCCAAGATCCGGAAGATCCTGGACGGTGGCGAGCGGGTGGAGTGGGGCGCGAAGACGATCCCGAGCGGCGGCTTCCACGCCCTGCCGCAGCGGCTGCACGCGCCCGGCCTGCTGCTCTGCGGCGACGGCGTCGGCATGGTCAACGTGCCGCGCCTCAAGGGCATCCACTACGCGATCGAGTCGGGACGGCTCGCGGCGGAGGCGGCCTTCCGCGCACTGCAGCGCGGCGAGACGCCCTCGAGCGCTCTCTCGTCGTACGACGACGCGGTCCGCGACAGCTTCATCTGGAGCGACCTGCACGAGGTCCGGAACATGCGCCAGGTCTTCGGTCGTGGCTTCTTCGTCGGCGGCGCGCTCGCGAGTGCGATGACGATCTCGAAGGGTCGCGTCGAGGTGGGGAAGATGGAGGCCGAGCCGGACGCCGACCAGCCGCTCCTCGTCACCGACCGCGACAAGAGCTACCCGGCGCCCGACGGCAAGCTCACGTTCGACAAGCTCTCGTCGGTCTTCGCGTCCGGCAACAAGACTCGCGACGACCAGCCCAACCACATCCGAATCGAGCGCCGCGTGCCGCTCGAGGTCGCGCAGCTCTGGGCGCACATGTGCCCGGCCCAGGTCTACGAGGTCGGGCAGGCGGACGACGATGGAACCGTGCTGGTCGAGCTCGCTCCCTCGAACTGCGTCCAGTGCGGAGCGATCACCGCGAAAGGCGGACGGCTGACTCCGCCCGAAGGCGGTTCCGGGCCCCAGTACACCGTCGCGTAGCGCTTAGAATTCATTTCGGAATGACCACGCGCTGACTGGGCGCGATGGTCGAGTGTGAGACAAGGACGCAGGGAGCGTGAATAGCAGCGCTATTCGTGCGACCGAGGACGCCGGATCGCGCCGACAAGCGCGGCCGGGCGGCCCGTGCGTCTTTTCGAAACGAATTCTTACCGCTCTTTTACGCGCGCCGTACTTGCGTTTGACCACGCCGAGTGACGCTTCCCCCGAGGCATCAACCACTTCGGGAGGTCATCGAAATGCGTACGAAGCCCATCCTTGCCGCCGTGCTGGTAGCGGCGACGGCGCTCGTCCTGGCCGGAGCAGCGTCGGCCGGCAGCCACCACCAGAGGCACGTCCCGCGGGGAATCCGTTACACGTTCGTCGGCCAGCTCACAGCGGCGCCGAATAACGGGGGAGTTTCGATCAACGTCGTCGGCGGCAACCGGCCCGCGCTGCGCGCCATGCTCGGGGCGCCCGTCACCCAGACGTTCGCGTACGGAGCTTCGACGGAGTTCCTCCAGTGGTCGAAAGGCGTCCCGGCTGTCGTCCAGCCCGATCAGCTCTCCGCGGGCGACTACGTCCGGGTCAACATCCGCGCCCAGCGCGGCTCCTCGCTCGCGACGCTCGAGGCGACCGACTCCGCGCTCGTCGGCGACCACGGGTCGCAGCTCTTCAAGCCGAGCCTGAAGCTGTATCTCTTCCGGGGCACGATCGCCTCGGTCACCGACACGAGCATCACGGTGAACGTCACCGGCGGCAACCACGCGGCGGTGCGGCTCATGCTCGGCCAGTCGTCGACGCAGACCTTCACCACCGGCGGGTCGACGATCTTCCTGCTCTGGCAGGGGAAGGTTCCGACCGTGATCGCGTCGTCGCAGCTGAAGGTCGGCGACACGGTCGTAGTCCGCGACCGAGCGATCAAGAACTCGACGCTCGCGCAGGTCGAGGCGAACGCCGCGAGACACGTCGGCGAGCACGAGCCGGCGAACGCGTAGAAGCCTACTCCCGACGCCTGCGGAGCCGCCCTCCCGCGGCCCGCAGGCGTTTTACAGAGGCCTTACGACGGTGACCCAGGAACAGAGGTGAAGATAGAGACGTGACTCGGCGGTTCGTACTTCTTGCGGCTGTACTGGTGACGCTGAATGTCGTGCTCGTTTTCGCCGGGCCCGGCCTCGCGCTCCGCAGCGCCATCGTCTCGCAGCTCTTCGGGCCGAAGATGGTTCGCCTGACGGTGCTCGAGCGGAACGGGCAGGAGTGGAACGTCGACCGCGGCACGATCACGCAGGCGAGCGACACGCAGATCACGCTCCGCGAGTTCGACGGGCGCGTCCAGCAGATCCCGATTTCGTCCGCTACGACAGACGTTCTTCGCTTCGGGCGTCAGATCTCGACGAGTGCGCTCGCGCCACACTGGCACGTTCTCGTCACCTGGCCGGCAGACGGCTCGCCCGCAGAGTCGGTCGACGTGGAGAAAGTTGCTCCGCGCCAGACGCAGGGGGCCAGTTGAGCCTCAGCGCCGGGTCGCGTCGTCTCGACGCCGCACTATCCTGAGGCCGTGAGCACGAGGGCCACGGGCGGTGTCCTCCTACTCGTGGAGGACGACGACTCGATCGGACGCCTCGTCAAGCAGTACCTCGAGCAGCAGGACGGCTGGCGCGTTGCCTGGCACCGGACCGGGGAGGAGGCGCTGACCGAGTTGCGCGCCCAGCCGGTGCGCTTCGTCGTGCTCGACATCGGGCTTCCGGGTCTCGACGGCTTCGAGGTCTGCCGCCGCATCCGCGCGGGGTCCAAGGTGCCGATCGTGATGCTCACCGCCCGCGACGAGGAGCCCGACCGCGTCGCCGGGCTCGAGCTCGGAGCCGACGACTACGTCTCGAAGCCCTTCTCGCCGCGAGAGCTGTCCGCCCGGATCAAGGCGATCCTCCGGCGCGTCGAACAGCGCAGCGAGGACGAGGTGCTCGCGGCGCGCGAGGTCGTCCTGCGCCGCGACTCGCACGAGGTGACTGTTGCCGGAGAGCAGGTCGAGCTGACGAGCAAGGAGTTCGATCTCCTCGCCTGCTTCCTCGAGCATCCCGGCATCGTCCTCTCCCGCGAACGCCTGCTCGATCTCGTGTGGGGGATGACCTATCCCGGCGGCACCCGCACGGTCGACGTCCACGTCGCACAGCTGCGACGCAAGCTGGGCGACCCCGAGGGGATCCGCACGGTTCGCGGCGCCGGCTACAAGCTCGTCCCGGCCTGAGATGCGCGGCAACGGGCTCCGCGCGCGGCTCTTCCAGGCGATCGGGCTCGTCGTCCTCATCTGCGTCGCGCTCACGATCGGCGTGGGTCTCGTCCTCACGCGGCGTGCGGTGCAGCACACGACGCTCCAGGATCTGGGGCGCCAGGCGGGCCTCGTAGCCGCCTTGGAGGGGGACTCGGTCGGAGGCGTCCACCACCTGCCGAAGAAGCTCCGGAATTCCCTGAGACGGCAGGACGAGACGTACAAGATCGACCGTCAGATCCTGCCGAGCTCGGCACAGAAGTCCCTCGGCCGCGGCGTAGCCGTCCAAGGCACCGTCACCATTGGCGGCGCGTCGTACTACTTCGCCGCACGCCCGGCCAACCCCGGAACGTTCATCCTCCTGCGGCCGCAGAGCACGGTCGGTTCGGTTACGTCGCCGTACGTCTGGGGACTTCTGATCGCGGCGGCTGTCGGTGGCCTGCTCGCGGCCGTGGCCGCGTTTCTGATCGCCCGGCGTATTGCGAGGCCGGTCGACCGAGTCTCCGCAGCGGCGCGGAGCCTCACGCGCGGCGCGCACCCCGAGCCGGTGCCGGTCGAGGGAGCTGCCGAGATCGCGACCCTGGCCGTCGCGTTCAACGACCTCGCCGCGCAGCTGCGGCAGGCCCAGGAGGCGGAGCGGAACTTCCTCCTCTCGGTGAGCCACGAGCTGAAGACGCCGCTCACGGCGATTCGCGGCTATGCGGAGGCGGTCGAGGACGGCGCCGTCGACCCGCGCGAGGCCGCGGCCACCGTCGCCTCCGAGGCGCAGCGGCTAGAGAGACTCGTCCGCGACCTGCTCGATCTCGCCCGGATGAACCGCACCGACTTCAGCGTGCACAACAGCGAGATCGACCTCGCCGAGGTGGCCTCCGACGCGGTTCATCGCTACGAGCAGCAGGCCGAGAGCTTCGGGGTCGAGCTGCACGTCGTCGCCGACGGCCCGGCACCGGCGATCGCAGACGCCGACCGCGTCCTCCAGGTGGTCTCGAACCTCGTCGAGAACGCGCTGCGGCTGACGCCGCCCGGCGGAGAAGTGCGAGTCGTCGCCGCGCCGGGCGCCCTTCGTGTCGAAGATACGGGGCCCGGGCTCGCCGAAGCCGACACGGCGCGCGCGTTCGACCGGTTCTACCTCCACGAGCGCTACGGGCTCGAGCGGCAGGTCGGCACCGGTCTCGGCCTCGCGATCGTGAAAGAGCTGACGCTTGCCATGGGCGGCGACGTCGACGTCGAGAGCCGCCCCGGCACGCTCACGGTCTTCACCGTGCGCCTCCCCGTGCCGAGGGTCGCGGCGCGCGAGACACTTCCTGCGTGAGCCGGCCAACCAGGGAGGACGTCGAGCACGCGCGCACCGTCCTCGCCGGACGGATTCGTCGCACGCCCACGTTCGACTCCAGCACACTCGGCGTCTCGCTGAAGGCGGAGCTCTTTCAGGAGACCGGCTCGTTCAAGGCCCGCGGCGCGCTCAACCGTGTCGCCGCGCTCACGCCGGAGGAGCGAGAGCGGGGAGTGGTCACGTGGTCGGCCGGAAACCACGCGCACGCGGTTGCGTGGGCGGCGGCCCAGACGGGCGTCGACTGCCTTGTCGAGATGTGGCAGAGCGCGAGCGCCTTCAAGGTGGCGGCGACCCGCGCCCGCGGGGCGACCGTCGACCTTTCGGCTGCTGACCCTGCTGAGGCCTACGAGCGCGTCCTCGCAGTCGTCGAGGACGAGGGTCGCGTCTTCGTCCACCCGCATTCGGACCCGTTCGTCGTGGCGGGCCACGGGACGCTGGCGCTCGAGCTCCTGGAGGACGTTCCGGACCTGGAGACCGTCGTCGTCGGCACCGGTGGCGGCGGCCTGATCTCGGGCATCGTCACGGCGCTCGACGGCCGCGCGCGCGTGATCGGCGTCGCGCCCGAGCGCGCGCAGGCGTTCCCCGCCGGTCTCGCGGCCGGCCACAGCGTTCGCGTCGAGACGAGCACGATCGCCGACGGGCTCGCGCCGCCGTTCGCCGGCGAGCTCCCGCTCGAGATCTGTCGCGGTCGCGTCGAGACCGTGCTCGTGACGGAAGAGGAGATCGCCGAGGGGATGCGTTTCCTGTACGGGAACGCGAAGCTCGCCTGCGAGCCGGCCGGAGCCGCGGCCGCGGGCGCCGTCCTCGCGGGCAAGGTCGAGGCCGGGCCGGGAGTCGCGGTGATCGTCTCGGGCGGCAACCTGGAGCCCGCACAGGCCGCTGCTATCTTGAGTAGGCAATGAAAACCGGCATTCATCCCGAGTACGTCGTCGCAACGGTGACGTGCTCCTGCGGAAATACGTTCCAGACCCGTTCGACGAAGCCTGAGCTCCACGTCGAGATTTGCTCGCAGTGCCACCCGTTCTACACGGGCAAGCAGAAGCTCATGGACACGGGCGGGCGCGTCGAGCGCTTCCAGCGCCGCCTGGAGCGTGCCGGCGGCCAGGCACGCCGCGGCTAGCACTCCCGGGTCATGGCGAACGTTGGCGGACAGGCGGTCCTCGAGGGCGTGATGATGCGCGGCCCGGGGAACTGGGCCGTCGCCGTTCGTACTCCGTCGGGCAAGATCGCGCAGGTCTCGCGTCCGATCGACTCGGCGATGGCACGCCACTTCGTCTTCAGGCTGCCGATCATCCGCGGCGTGATGGCGCTCGGCGAATCGCTCGCCATCGGCTTCCGCGCGCTCGCGATCTCGGCGAACTACGCGCAGCAGCAGGAAGGTGACGACGGCGAGGTCGACACCGAGATCTCCCGCGGCGCGATCGTCTTTGCCTTCCTGATCGCAATCGGATTCGCCGTCGCAGTGTTCAAGGTCGGGCCTGCGCTGATCACCGATCAGCTGCCCATTCGGACCGGCGAGTACTTCGTGATCGTCGAGGGACTGATCCGTGTCTCGATCTTCGTCGCGTACCTGTTTCTGATCTCACTGCTGCCTGACCTGCGCCGCGTCTTCCAGTACCACGCCGCCGAGCACAAGGCGATCAACGCCTACGAGGCCGGCGAGCCGCTCGAGCCGGAGGTCGCGCAGCGCTACTCGCTGATCCATCCCCGCTGCGGCACCGCATTTCTCCTCTGGGTGATGGTGATCGCGGTCTTCGTCTTCGCGTTCTTCGGCCGGCCGACCTGGTACTGGCTGATCGCGACGCGGATCCTGCTGCTGCCGGTGATCGCCGGTCTGGCGTACGAGCTGATCCGCTTCGCGGGGAAGCACCAGGACAACCGCGTCGTGATGAGGCTGCTCGCGCCGGGGCTGTGGCTGCAGCGGCTAACGACGCGCGAGCCGAGCCTCGACCAGCTCGAGGTCTCGATCCGTGCGTTGCGCGAGGTGCTCGACCTCGAGGGCGCCGGAACGCCCGAGGCGCAGCGCGTTGAAGTGATGGCCTAAGAACTCGGGCCGGCGCCAGGGCGCACGAGGCCGCTTTCGTAGGCGTAGATCACCGCCTGCACGCGGTCGCGGAGGCCGAGCTTCTGGAGGATCCGCGCGACGTGCGTCTTCGCGGTCGCCTCGGTGATCACCAGGAGCTTGCAGATCTCCGGGTTCGAGAGGCCTTGCGCGAGCAGGTCGAGCACCTCCCGCTCACGCGGTGTCAGATCCTGCACTGCCGCCGGCGGTGACTGCGGCGGAGGCTGTTCGCGCCGCACGAACTCCTCGATCACCGAGCGGGTCACGGCAGGGGCGAGCAGCGCCTCGCCGTTGGCGACCAGGCGCACTGCCGCCACGATCTCCTCCGGCGGCGCATCTTTGAGCATGAATCCGCTCGCTCCAGCCTGCAGCGCCTCGTAGACGTACGTGTCGAGGCCGAAGGTGGTGAGGATGACGACGCGCGTCGTCGGAGAAGTCGCGACGATGCGCCGCGTCGCCTCGATGCCGTCGAGCACGGGCATGCGGATGTCCATGAGCACGACGTCGGGGCCAAGGCGGCGGGCCTCGAGGGCTGCGTCCTGGCCGTCCTCGCCCTCGCCGACGACGGTGAGGTCGGCTTCGGCTTCGAGGATTTTGCGCAGGCCGACCCGGACGAGCGCTTGATCGTCGGCGATGAGAACCGTCGTCATCTGATTGGCAGGGCAACCCGCACGGCGAAGCCGCCGGACGTGCCGCGTGAGGCCTCGAAGCGGCCGCCGTAGAGCGCGACGCGTTCGCGCATCCCCACGAGACCGTGACCGCCGCCGGCGGACGGCTCGTACGCGCCGGCGCCGTCGTCGGTGATCTCGAGCTCGAGCGAGTCGACGCCGTACGCGACGCGCACGGTCGCGCTGGCATCCCCGGCGTGCTTCAGCGCGTTCGTCAGTGCCTCCTGAACGATCCGGAATGCGGAGAGCTCGAGGCCCACGGGTAGTTCGCGCGGCTCTCCCTCGACGGTGAGCTCGACCGGCAGCCCGGCGTCGCGCACCTGGTGGACGAGGAACGGCAGATCTCGGAGTCCGGGCTGGGGCGCCAGCGGGTCCTCCTCATCGCTGCGGAGCATCCCCACCAACCTCCGCATCTCGGTCAGGGCTGACCGTCCGATCTGCTCCACGGTCGCGAGCACCTCGCGCGTCGACGACTGCTCCGCCGGCAGGACCCGACGCTCGGCGCCGGCCTGGACGACCATCATCGACACGTTGTGCGCGATCGCGTCGTGGAGTTCGCGGGCGATCCGCGCCCGTTCCTCGACGACCGCCTCCCGAGCTGCGACGTCGCGCTCGCGCTCGGCGAGCTTCAGTCGGCGGTCACGGTCGCCGACCACGCGCCGGATGAGCAGCATCACCACGAGCGTCACGACGCCGAACGGAACGAAGCTGCCCGGCGCGGCGTAACGTGCGATCGGCAGAAAGTTCGTCACCGTGACGTACGCGGCGCCGAGCGCGAACTGCCGTTGAGTCGTCCAGACGGTGAGGCCGTAGAGGGCGCAGAACCACGCGATCGACGTGGCGATCACCTGAACGTCGCGCGTGATCATGAACTGGATCAGGGTCGCGGTCTGGGCGACAACGCCCGCGGCGAACGGGTAGCGGCGGCGGAAGGCGAGACATGCCGCCAGGATCGGCGCGACGATCGCCGCGAGCAGCCGGTGTCCGCCGGCGTCCTGGGTCAGCCATACCTCTGTCTCGGCGATGACGAGAAGGACTGCCGCGAGGATCCGGTCGACCGTCACCGGGGTCATTTCCAGGACGCTAGACCGAGCAGCCCCGCTTGTCATCAGCCGATCGGCTGACCCCAAGATCGTCCGTTCCGCCGATGACGCCGGCACCACGGCTTCCTACCGTCGGGAGGTCACCGAAACCGGAAGGAGCACTCTCGATGAACCTCAACATCCGCGATCGCTGGTTCGCAGTCTGCGGCGTCGCGTCTGTCGTCGTCGAGCTCGTCGGTACCTTCGTGCAGCTCGGCAGCAAGGACACCCACAGCCTCACGTGGACGAGCGGCAACGCGGCGATCACCAAGGCGTTCTCGCACCATGCGACGACTGTCGTCTGGTTCGGCGCCTACCTCGAGATCCTCAGCATGGGGCTGTTCCTCGCCTTTGCGCTGTGGGCGGCTCGGAAGCTCGGCGGCGGTTTGCTCGGCTCGATCGCGTCCGGCTTCGCGATCGCGAACGTCGCGGTGAGCATGGTCTCGCTGGCACTGCTCGATGCTGCGGCGTACCTCGCCGGCAGGGCTCTGCCGCTGTCGACGGCCCGTGCTCTGGTCGTCGTGAACGGCGCGACGTATGTGACGACCTGGTTCCTGATGGCCTTCTTCCTGCTTGGGCTCGCGCCGCTCGCGCTCGCTGCGGGACGACGCGTTGTCGGCTGGAGCGCGGCAGGCATCTCTGCGGTGATTTTGGTCGCCACGGCGGCCAGCCCGAGTGGTCTGGGCCAGCTGAGTGGCGTGCTGCCGCTCTTGTGGATCGTGGTCGCGAGCATCTCCCTCGCCCGGCACGAGCCGCGCGGAGCCGCAACACCGGCAATCGCCTGACGCGCAGCGCTCACGCCCGGCGGTACGTTGAACGCTTCCGACGACGAAGGGAGCGACATGGCAACGGATCGCCGGGCAGAGGTGACGTGGCGCGGGAGCCTGCTCGAGGGCTCAGGTGAGATCGGCTCGACGACGAGCGGAGCGTTCGGCGGCCTCGGCGTGACCTGGAAGGCGCGCTCCGAGGACGAGACCGGCGGGCTCACGAGCCCCGAGGAGCTGATCGCCGCCGCACACGCCGCCTGCTTCTCGATGGCGCTCTCTGCCGGCCTCGCACGCGCCGAGACGCCTGCGGACGAGCTTCACACGACGGCGACCGTCACGTTCCAACCCGGCGAGGGCATCACCCGCGTCGCACTCACGGTGGAGGGACGCGTTCCCGGGATCGACGGCGTCGCATTCGAAGAGTCCGCTCTTGCAGCCAAGGAGAACTGCCCGGTCTCGAAGGCGCTCGCCGGCGTTCCCGAGATCACGCTCGACGCTCAGCTCGTCTAGACCGGCTCGATCCGCCCGCTCTTGACGTCGTAGACGAAGCCGGTCGCGCCGAACCCGTCCGCGAGCAAAGGGTGGTTGCGGATCGTCTCGACGCTCTGCCGCACCCGTTCGGCCGCGTCGGGGAACGGCTGGAAGTCGATGCTCTCCGACTCCGGGCCGAGCTTCTCGTGTGCGTCGGCGTTCGTGAACGTCAGCATCCCGCAGTCGGTGTGCGCGATCACGACGGCCTCCTCCGTTCCGAGCAGCTGGTGCGAGATCACGAGGGAGCGGATCGTCTCGTCGTTCACGATCCCGCCGGCGTTGCGGATCACGTGCGCGTCGCCCTCTTCGAGGCCGAGGAACTTTGCCGGGTCGAGACGCGCGTCCATGCACGTGACGACGGCGAGCTTGCGGCCGGGGGGCATGGGCAAGTCGCCTTTGCCGAATCCGGACGCGTACCTCTCGTTCGCTTGGGTGACCTCATCGATCACGGACATGGGCGACCTCCCTGGGCTGAAGCTTTACAAATTGAAGTAAGAAGCTATCCGAGCTGAAACGGGCTGGGCAAGGGTTACGCTGGCGCGGCCATGCCGACCGATTTCGACAGCCTCGTTTCCGAGCTCGAGCGTTCCCATGCGGAGCTCCAGGCGCGGATGTCCGATCCGTCCGTCTACAACGACCACCGCGAAGCGGCGGACGTCGGCCGGCGCCTGAAGGAGCTCGAGCAGCCCTACAAGCTGTCGCAAGAGTGGAAGTCGTCGCGGGACGACCTCGCCGCGGCGCGCGAGGACTCCGACCTGCGCGAGCTCGTCCCCGAGCTCGAGGAGCGCACGAGCAGCCTCGAGGAGGAGTTACGCGTCGCGCTCGTCCCGACTGACCCGGCCGACCGCAAGGACGTGATCGTCGAGGTGCGGCAGGGCGTCGGCGGCGACGAGGCCGCGCTCTGGGCCGGCGA
>DASXKE010000051.1:0-4596 GCA_036496985.1 Gaiellaceae bacterium
GACGACACGCGTGAGCGCACCCTCGAGCTCGCGGATGTTCGACGAGACGCGGCCGGCGATGAACGTCAGCACCTGCTCGTCGTGCACGTGGATTCCGTCCACCTTGACCTTCTTGCGCAGAATCGCGATGCGCGTCTCGAGGTCCGGCGGCTGGATGTCGGTGATCAGCCCCCACTCGAACCGACTCCGCAATCGCTCCTCGAGTGTCGAGATGTCGCGCGGCGGACGATCCGAGGAGAGCACGATCTGCGAGCCGGCCTCGTAGAGCGAGTTGAAGGTGTGGAAGAACTCCTCCTGGAAGCGCTCCTTGCCCTCGAAGAACTGGACGTCGTCGATGAGCAGGACGTCGTAGGCGCGGTATCGCTGCTTGAAGCCCTCGATGCGCTTGTCGCGAAGCGAGTTGATGAAGTCGTTCACGAACGCCTCGCTCGTCACGTAGCGCACGGAGAGCGACGACGAGTGCTCGGCGACGTACTGCGCGACCGCCTGAAGGAGGTGTGTCTTGCCGAGGCCGGTGCCGCCGTAGATGAAGAGCGGGTTGTAAGCCTGTGCCGGCGCTTCGGCGACGGCGAGCGCGGCAGCGTGGGCGAAGCGGTTCGACGAGCCGATCACGAACGAGTCGAACGTGTACTTCGCGTTGAACCCGCCGCTTTCAGGTCGTCCCTGGGGGCGCTGGACCATGGGAACGACGCCTTCCGACCCCGCACGGTCCTCCCCGGAGGCCTCTGTGTCGCCCGCGACCTTGAGCTCGAGCGGGCGTTCGATACCGACGATGTCGCGCACCGCCGCGCCGATCAGACCGAGGAAGTGCCCCTCGATCCAGTCGCGGGTGAACTCGCTCGGAACGGTGAGGACGAGGGTGTCGCCCTCGAGCACGAGCTCGTGGACGTCACCGAACCACTTGCTGTACGTCCCGTCGCTGAGGGCCTCCTTGAGCCGTCCGGAAATTTCCTCCCAGAGGTTCTCTGTAGACAGCTCGACTTGGTGTTCCACCGACGCCCTGATCCTCCCCGTCTCCGGCCCGACGGCCAGCATAACAGCGGCTTCGCCGGGGGCAAAACCAGCCGGTTTGCAGGAGGTTTCCAGGGCCTCCAGATCCCTCCACAGCTGTGGACAACGGTGGGGGCAACTACCCCGAGCCGCTTATCTCCGCCGTCTCCGGCTGTGGACAAGACGGTGGACAGAGGGTGGCTATACTGCGCGCTGCGCCCCGCCGCCGGCGGGGATTTTTCTGGCAAAGACGAGCCTTTTCGCACACCGTGAAGCGCACCTATCAGCCCAACGTCCGTCGCCGCAAGCGCAAGCACGGCTTCCGTGCGCGAATGTCGACGAAGGCCGGCCGGGCGATCCTCAAGCGTCGCCGCGACAGAGGCCGGGCTCGCCTCTCTGCCTAGTCGGCTCGGCGGGACCGAGCCACTAAGCTGCATCTGTGAAGCGCGCCAACCGTCTGTCCCGCTCCCGGGACTTCGACGCGGTGCATCGCCGCGGACGCTCGGTCTCGTCTCGGTTCCTCGTCCTGTACTGGTTGCCGCAGGAGGAGCCGGTCGAGCCGAGGATCGGTTTCGCGGTGCCGCGCGCGGCCGGCGGCGCCGTCGAGCGGAACCGGATCAAGCGGCGCTTGCGCGAAGTCTGGAACGCGCGGCTCGACCGGGTGCCGGGCGGTTTCGACTACGTCTTGATCGTCCGCCCGGGCCTCGTCGAGGCGGCTGAGGTGAACGGGTTCGAGTGGCTGGGCGAATGCGTCGACGACTTGCTCGGCCAGACGGGAGTCCTCGCCGCTTGAGCGCCGTGCTGCGCATCCCGGCGACGCTGGGCGTCGGCCTCGTCTGGCTCTATCGCGCCACGTTCGGTGCGCTCTTCCCGACCACGTGCAAGTACCACCCGTCGTGCTCGGAGTACGCAGTGCAGGCGCTTCATCGGCACGGTCTCATCCGCGGCAGCCTCCTCGCCGGCTGGCGGCTGCTGCGCTGCAACCCGTGGAGCCGGGGAGGGTTCGACCCCGTCCGCTGATGCTCTTCGCGATTCCGATCATCAGCCAGCTCGAGGCCGTGATGCGTCACGTCCTCAACTTCTTCCACACCAACTTCGGGCTGCCGTGGGCGTGGGCGATCGTCGCCACCACAGTTCTCGTGCGGATGATCCTCGTCCCGCTGACGGTCAAGCAGATCCATTCGATGCAGAACCTGCAGAAGTTTGCGCCGCAGATGAAGGAGATCCAGAAGAAGTACAAGCAGGACAAGCAGAAGCAGAACGAGGAGCTGATGAAGTTCTACCGGGAGAACAACATCAACCCGGCCGCCTCCTGTCTGCCGATGCTCCTGCAGCTGCCGGTCTTCATCTCCCTCTACTACACGCTCAAGCACTTCGACGCGAACTTTCATCCGGGGCCGAACGAGAACCTCTCGTTCCTGCACTTCATCCCGAACATCACCGTCGGGACGACCCAACAGTGGGGCGGCTACGTCCTGCTCGTCGTCTACGTCGCGAGCCAGATGGCGTCGTCGCTCTTCATGGCCGCGACAGCCGACAAGACGCAGCGGACGCTCTTCATGATCATGCCGCTCTTCTTCGTCTTCATCATCGCGCGCTTCCCTGCCGGCCTCGTTCTCTACTGGGTCACGACGAACCTCTGGACGGTCGGTCAGGGGCTGATCACACGACGACTCGTGGCGAAGACTCCAGCACCGGTTCCCGAGCGACGCAGCTCGCGGACGCCTCCGAAGGACGACGGCGGCTCGGGCGGGAACGGCGCGGCGCCCGAAGCGCCCGCGCCGGAGCCTGCTCCCTCCGCCACGCAGCAGCCGCCGCGCCAGGTGCGTCGCAAGAAGAAGCGCACGAGTCGCAGATGAGCGAGGTCGCGGACCTCACGGCCGAGGCGACCGGAGAGACGGTCGGGGAGGCGAAGTGGGCGGCGCTGCGGGAGCTCGAGCGGCGCTATCCCGGGCTCGACAAGGCTGCGGTGCAGTTCGAGGTCGTGGCGGAAGGCGAGCGGGGCATCCTCGGCGTTGGCTACGAGCCGGCGAGGGTCGTCGCACATCTGCCGGCCGAAGCCGCAGAAGTCGTCACGGCGATCGCGGCCGACGAGAGCGACCAGGCCGGTGAGGCGCGAGTGCTCGTCGCGCGGATCGTCGATGCGCTCGGTGTCGACGCGCAGGTAGCCGCCCACGAGGCCGACGAGGCAATTGTCGTCACCTGTTCCGGCGAGGACGTCGGTCTGCTCATCGGCCGCCACGGTCAGACGATCGACGCCGTCCAGTACCTCCTCAACGTGATCGCCTATCGCGCCTACGGAGACGAGAAGAAGGACGTCGTGGTCGACGCCGCCGGCTATCGCGCACGCCGGCAGGCGACGCTCGAGACGCTCGCACTCCAGGCCGCGGATCGCGTGCGCGGGTCGGGCGAGGCGGAGGAGCTCGAGCCGATGACGGCGGTCGAGCGCAAGGTCGTCCACCTAAGCCTCAAGGAAGTCGCCGGCGTCGGCACCACCTCCGAGGGCACGGAGCCGAATCGCTACGTCGTCGTCGTCCCTGAATGACTGGCTAGCCGCGGTCATCGAGACGCCGGGGCTGACGGCGCTTCGTGATCCGGTGCGCGCCCGCGAAATGCTGCTGGAAGATGCGCTACGCGCACTGCCGGTCGTTGAGCAGTACGACGGCCCGGTGATCGACGTTGGCTCGGGCGGCGGCTCGCCCGGGATTCCGCTCGCTGCGGCGCTGCCCGACCGTGAAGTGACCCTCCTCGACGCCGAGCGCCGCAAGTGCGACTTCCTCCGTCGCTGGGCGCCGCCCAATGCCCGGGTTGTCTGGGGGCGAGCCGAGGAGCAGCCGCTCGAAGCCTGGGACGTCGCCACTGCGAAGGCTCTTGCGCAACCGACCGTGGCCGCGGAGTGGTGCCTGCCGCTCGTTCCGGTGGGCGGGGCGGTGATCCTCTGGCTCGGCGACAGCGCCGACCTCGACAAGCTCGCACGTGTCTCGGTGCAGCTTGGTGCGCGAGTTCCGGAGCTGCATGACGGCCTGGCCGTGCTGCTCAAGATGGCTCCGACTCCACCTGGCTTTCCGCGCCGCGTAGGTGTCGCGAAGAAGCGTCCGCTGGCCTAGCGACAATGGCTTCGCGATGTCTCGTATCTACGCTCTGGCGAACCAGAAGGGCGGCGTCGGCAAGACGACGACCGCCGTCAATCTCGCGGCCTGCCTCGCCGACGCCGGTCAGCGCGCGCTCGTGATCGACCTCGATCCGCAGGCGAACGCGACCTCGGGTCTGGGGATGCGCGCGAACGGGACGTCGAGCTACGACCTGCTCGACGGCGCGCCGCTGGCCGAGCTCGTGCATCAGACCGCGTTCGCGAATCTCGACCTCGTGCCGGCCAAGCCCGATCTAGCCGGCGCCGTGGTGGAGCTCTCGGGCCGGGAGGACGGCGAACGCTACCTCGCGCAGGCGCTCGCGTCCGGCGGCGACAGCTACGACTTCATCTTCCTCGACTCGCCGCCGTCGTTCGGGCCGTTGACCGTCAACGCGCTGGCGGCCGCCGATCGCGTGCTCGTGCCGGTGCAGGCGGAGTACTACGCGCTCGAAGGCCTGACCCAGCTGTTGCATTCG
>DASXKE010000052.1:0-21681 GCA_036496985.1 Gaiellaceae bacterium
GGCTTCGGCGAGGCGGCGCCCATCGAGGGCGGCGTGGCTCCCGAGGCGGCGCTCGCGCACGGGATGGAGAACTTCCCGATCGAGGAGCTCGAGCTCGGTGTCCGCTCGTACAACTGCCTCAAGCGGGTCGGCATCGAGACGATCGGCGACCTCGTGATGAAGACCGAGCAGGAGCTCGCGGCGATTCCGAACTTCGGCAAGAAGTCGATCGAGGAAGTGCGCGAGACGCTCTCGCAGCACGGGCTCCATCTCCGCGGCGAGAACGGCTCCGGCGGATTCGAGTAAGGAGCGGCGATGCGTCACGCCCGCACAGGAAAGAAGCTCGGCCGCGACGCGGCGCATCGCAAGGCTCTCTATTCCAACCTGACGTGCTCGCTCATCGAGCACGGCCGGATCCGGACGACCGAGGCGAAGGCGAAGGCAGTCAAGCCGTTCGCCGAGCAGATGATCACGCTCGGCCGGCGGGGCGACCTCCACGCCCGCAGGCAGGCGCTCTCGGTGCTGCGCTCGCAAGAGGTCGTGCACAAGCTCTTCGCCGACGTCGGCCCGCGGATGGCCGACCGCCCGGGCGGTTACTCGCGGATCGTCAAGCTCGGCCACCGGGCCGGCGACGCAGCCGAGATGGTCTATCTCGAACTCGTCGACTTCCAGCCGTAGGCGCTAGCCGCTGATCGGCGACCCGAGCAGGCTGCCGAGCCCGGCGCTGATCGCCGCGATCAGGACGCCTGCGAACGTGACGAGCCCCAGGGCGCGGATGAACGTGTCCTGGAAGAACCGGTAGCGGAGATAGGCGAGCGTCAGCAGCTCGAACGCCACGACTGCGGTCGCGAAGAAGAGCGCCACGCGGTAGTCGGCGATCAGGAACGGCAACGAGTGGAGGACCCCCCCGAGGAAGGTGCCGCCGCCGGTGATCAGGCCACGCGACAGCGGGGTGCCGCGGCCAGTGAGCTCTCCCGTGTCCGAGAGCGCCTCCGAGAAGCCCATGCTGATCGCGGCGCCGATCGAAGTCGCGAGGCCGGCGATGAACGCGAAACGCGTGTCGTGCGAGGCGAGCACGACTGCGAAGATCGGCGCGAGCGTCGACAGGGAGCCGTCGATGAGCCCGACCATCGCCGGCTGGACGCGCTGCAGGAGAAAGGTGTGTTCGTCGGTCACGTGTCAGAGTATATCAATCGATGTGCAAATACATAGAGCATAAGGCACGCCTCACAAGCAGAGTCAGGATGGCCTGACGTGCGCGTCATCCTGACGCTCGAGTACGACGGCACACCGTTTCGCGGCTGGGCCGCGCAGCCCGGACTCCCGACGATCGAGGCGGAATTGCGGCGGGCGCTCGACGAGACCTTCGCGTCGACCGCGAATCTCGTGGTCGCAGGCCGGACCGACACAGGCGTGCACGCGCTCGCCCAGGTCGTCTCGGTCGAGCTCGAAGGCGGCCCTCCGCTCGGACGTGCCGCTGCGGCGCTCAACCCGCGCCTGCCCGACGAGATCAGCGTGATCTCGGCCGCGGCAGCGCCAGACGGGTTTCACGCGCGCCACTCCGCGCGCTCCCGGACGTATCGCTACCGAATCTTCACCCGGGCCACGCCGTCGCCCTTCGAAGCACACCGGAGCTGGTGGCTGCCGCGGCCACTCGACGAGCAAGCACTCAGTGCGGAGGCGGCTGGTCTCGTCGGCGGACATGACTTCAGGGCGTTCACGCCGACGCAGACGCAGCACGCTGTCTTCGTCCGCAACGTCGACCGCGCCGAGTGGATCCGGCGAGGCGACTACCTCGACTTCGAGATCACGGCCAACAGCTACCTCCGGCACATGATTCGCAGCCTCGTCGGGACGATGGTGGAGGCGCGGGGCACGATTCCCGATCTGCTCGAGGGACGAGCGCGTGCGGAGGCGGGGACGACGGCGCCAGCGTGGGGGCTGTATCTCGTTTCAGTCGCGTACTAGCCGCGAACGGGCGCCGATACGATCGAAGGATGCGCTTCGAGACCGTGCTCTTCGATCTCGACGGCACCGTCGTCGACTCGGGCGGGATCATTCTCGCCTCGATGCGGCACGCGACGCAGGAGGTGTTGGGGCGCGACTACTCCGACGAGGAGCTGATGCAGGCGGTCGGCGGCCCCGGTCTCGAGGCCCAGATGTCGGCACTCGCACCCGATCACGTCCAACAGCTCGTGGACGTCTATCGCGCACACAACGAGCCGCTCCACGACGAGCTCGAGGCCTGCGCCGGGATGGAGGACGTGCTCGTCCGGCTCCACGACGAAGGGCGCCGGCTCGGTGTCGTGACCGCGAAGCGCCGCTCGACCGTCGAGCTCGCGTTCGCGCAGGTCCCGCTCGGCCACCTCTTCGAGGCGATCGTCGGCGGCGACGAGACCGAGCGCCACAAGCCCGATCCCGAGCCTCTGCTGCTCGGCGCCGAGCGTCTCGGAGCAGACCCCGCCGCAACGGCATACGTGGGCGACTCGCCCTTCGACGTGCGTGCAGCCAAGGCGGCGGGGATGTTCGCCGTCGCCGTCACTTGGGGCCGGATCCACGACCGCGAGCGCCTCGAGGCGGAGCAGCCCGACGCAATCGTCGACCACGCCGAGGAGCTCCTTGGCCTCCTCTAAGACGACGACCGCGGCCACCCGCGCGGCCGAGCTGCGGGACGTGCTCAACCGCGCGCTCATCGCCTACCACGTCGAGGACTCGCCGGTCATGGAGGACGCGACCTACGACGTCCTCTACGACGAGCTCGTCGCGCTCGAGGACGAGCATCCCGAGCTCGTCACGCCGGACTCACCTACCCATCGAGTCGGCGGACTGTCGGACAAGTTCGTCAAGGTTCGGCACCTCGAGCCCATGGGCTCGCTCGAGAAGGTGACGACCGAGGAAGGCCTGCGGAAATGGGACGAGGACGTTCGCAAGCGCCTGCCGAGCGGGGAGTCCGTCGCGTACATCCTCGAGCCGAAGATCGACGGCCTCGCGGTCAACCTGACCTACGAGGACGGAGTCCTCGTGCGCGGGGCGACCCGGGGCGACGGCGTGCAGGGAGAGGACGTCTCGGCGAACCTGCGCACGATCAAGGCGATTCCGCTGCGCCTCACGGGCGGCGCACCGGCCCTGATCGAGGTCCGGGGCGAGGTCTACCTGCCGATCTCGGGCTTCCAGGAGCTGAACGAGCGCCTGGCCGGGACGAATCAGAAGCTTGCGCCGAACCCACGCAACGCTGCGGCCGGAAGCCTGCGTCAGAAGAACGCTGCGATCACGGCCGACCGGCCTCTCTCGATCTGGGTCTACGGAGCCGGCAGTCGCGAAGGCGTCGCGTTCGAGACGCAACTCGAGATGCTCGAATGGCTGCGCGAGCACGGCCTGCGCACAAACCCGTACGCGGAGCGGCTCGAGTCGATCGACGAGGTGGCTGCCGCGTGTGTCGAGTGGGAGAAGCGCCGCACGGGGCTCGACTACGAGATCGACGGCGTCGTGATCAAGGTCGACTCCCTCGACCAGCAGCGACGCCTCGGCGTGTTGCACCAGCGTCCGCGGTGGGCCCGTGCGTACAAATGGGCGCCGCTGACGGCGGTCACGCGGCTCCTCGAGATCCGCATCCGGGTGGGTCGCACGGGCGCGTTGAACCCGTGGGCGATCATGGAGCCGGTGCAGGTCGGCGGGGTCACCGTGACGCGCGCGACGCTGCACAACGAGGAGGACATCAACCGCAAGGGCATCCGCGCCGGCGACGACGTGATCGTCCAGCGCGCGGGCGACGTGATCCCGCAGATCGTCGGACCGGCCGGCGCGCACCGGCAGGGAACGAAGCAGTTTCGGATGCCGACGCACTGCCCGTTGTGCGGCACCGAGATCGTGAAGCCCGAGGGCGAGGCGATGCACCGCTGCCCGAACCGGGCCTGTCCGTCGCGAGGCCTCGAGACGCTGATCAACTGGACGGGCGTCGCGGACATCGAGGGCGTCGGCGAGCAGACGATCCGCATCCTGTGGGAGAAGGGTCTCGTGCGCTCGCTACCCGCTCTCTACCGCCTGACGAAGGAGGAGCTGGTCGAGCTCGAGGGCTTCGGGGAGACTTCCGCGGGCGCGGCCATCGAGTCGATTCAGCGCTCCACGCAGGTCCCGTTCTCGCGTGTCCTCCTCGGCCTCAATATCCCCGGGATCGGCTGGGTGCTCGCGCGGAACCTCGCGAGCCACTTCGGCACCGTCGATCGGTTGATCGCCGCGAGCCCCGAGGAAGTCGCCGAGGTCGAGGGTTTCGGCTCGGACCGCGCCGAGGACGTGGTGGACTGGTTCGCGGACGAGCAGAATCGCGCTCTGGTCGAAGAGCTTCGCGAGCTCGGGCTCAGGTTCGAGCTGAGCGAGGAGGAGCGGCCGCGCGAAGGCCGGCTGACCGGCAGCACGTACGTGATCACCGGGACCCTCGAGCGTTTCTCCCGCGACGAGGCGAGGGCGCAGCTCGAGGCGCTCGGCGCGAAGGTGACCGACTCCGTCTCGGCCAAGACGACGGGTCTCGTCGTCGGTGAGGAGCCTGGCGCCTCGAAGCTCACGAAGGCCCAGAAGGCCGAGGTGCCGATCCTCTCGGAAGACGAGCTCCTCGCGCTGCTCGGCGACTCCTAGCCCGCGGCGTCGTGCGCGAGCACCTGCGCGAAGCGATTCTGTGACCGCTCCGCGTCCACCGCCCGCACCGGGAATCCGTTTTCGAGGATCGAGAAGGCGTAGCGGTCACCGACGAAGCCCGACAGCGCCGAGGAGTTGTCGGTGGTGCCGGTCTTGGCACGGACGAGCCCGTGCGCGGGGCCCGAGCGCATGCGGTGCTCGAGCGTCCCCGTTTCGCCGGCGACCGGCAGGGCGGGGAGGACGTACGGCTGCAGAGACGGGTCGTCCCACATCGTCCGCAGGAGCGTCGACAGGCCGAGCGGCGTCCAGCGGTCGAGCAGAGAGAGCCCGGACCCGTCGACCATGCGGACGCCGGAGAGCGGCACGCCGGCCGTGCTCAGCAGACGTCGCTCGACCGCGATCCCCGCCGCAGATGAGCCGGCGCTGCCCTGCACGGCGCCGACCTCCTTCAGCAGCATCTCGGCGTAGAAGTTGTCGCTGTAGACGTCCATGTGGCGAAGCAGCGCGGACAACGGCGCCGATTCGACAGCGCCGAGCGGAATCGCCTGCGCCGAGGCAACGCCGAGCCCGCTGCCGCCCGTGATGGTCACGCCCGCGTGGCGCAGGTCGCTGCGGAAGAGCTCGGCGGCGATCAGGGCCGGCCTCGGCGTCTCGTAGCGCCCCGTCCAGCCGCGGTTGACGACGAGCGCCGAGAGAGCGGGGGACTCGTGGAGGTAGAACGCCGACTTCCAGCCGAGGCCCGTGCGACGCGTGTCGAACCAGCTCTCGTCGCCGAGGATCCGGCCGCTCACATGCTCGATTCCGTCTGCGACCACCTGCCGCGCGAGCTTGTTGAGCTGCGCGGACGAGAGGCCGGGGTCGCCGTAGCCCTTGAGCACGAGGTCGCCGAGCCACATGGTTCCGCTGAGCTGCCCGTCGCCGAGCACGTCGGTCTCGATCCGGAAGGAAGGGCCGAGCGCAGTCAGGGCAGTAAAGGTCGTCGCGAGCTTCTCGTTCGACGCGGGTCTGAGAGCGAGGCGCGAGTTCTGCGCGAAGAGCGTCTCGCCGGTGCGCAGATCGAGGACGATCGCGCCGGTGCGCGACGGGCTCAGATGCTTCGCGTGCAACGCCCGGGAGAGCTGCGACTGGAACTCGCTGCGCGATCCCGCCAGCGCAGACGGGACGAGACACATGGCAACGATTGCCACAGCGAGGGCACGAGAACGGAAAGGCACGGCTTTTCCATTTTTCAAGCATGAGGCGAAACGTCAAGTCGGATGGGTCGACCTGGGCCTCAAGATGGGCCGTGCGGCCCATTTCGGTCTGCGCGCCGGCACCTGATAATCGTGAGTCCGATGCCGCTGCCGGAAAAGATTGCGGACCTGCTCAGGATGCCCGAGAACGGTGCCGGCGCACCGAGCCTCGACGCGATCGAGTCGACGCTGACGGACGGCTACGCCGAGGCGCTTTCGCTCGAGGCGAAGCGCACGCGGATCGAGCGACGACTCGGCGAGGTGGCGCGCGGTGCGGACGACGAAGCCCAGGTTCGCGAGTTAGCCCGGCTCTAGAAGTGTCTCGAAACCGCCGACGGCGAGCTGGAACGACTCCGCTCGATGCTGCGCAACCTCCAGGCGCGCCGCCGCGTTGCCCTGAGCGCCGCGGCCGAGAGCTAGACGATCCCGCTCCGCACGGCGTAGACGGCCGCCTGAATGCGGTTGTCGATCTGGAGCTTCATCAGGATGTTGGAGATGTGGTTCTTGACCGTCTTCGGGCTGATGTGGAGGTCGGCCGCGATGACGGCGTTGTCCTTGCCGTTCGCGATCAGCTTCAGCACTTCGATCTCGCGGTCGGAGAGCTCCGCCCGGATCATCTCCTCGATCTCCGGCTGCGCGCTCGTGGCGCGAATCCGCTGCAGCACCTTCGCCGCGATGTGAGGCGAGATCAGCGCCTCGCCGCGGGCCGCTGCACGGATCCCGGAGACGAGCTCCTGGATCGAGGCGTCCTTGAGGAGATAGCCGCAGGCGCCGGCGAGTATCGCATCGGTCACGTCCGAGTCCTCGTCCGAGATCGTGAGCATCACGACGCGGGTCAGCGGCGAGACCTCCGCGATGTGGCGGGTCGCTTCGACGCCGCCCATCGCCGGCATGTTCAGGTCCATCACGACAACGTCGGGCGTGAGCTCGCGAACGTGCGCAACTGCTTCGCCGCCGGTCGCCGCCTCTCCGACGATCACGAGGTCCTGCTCCTCGAGGAGGTTCCGCAAGCCCGTGCGGAAGAGATCGTGGTCGTCGACGAGGAGCACACGGAGTGGCTCCGTTTGCCGTTCTTCGGCCGTTTCCACCAGCTCCGTCACCGCGATTCCCCCTTCTCGCGGCGCCAGTGTAGTCAGGAAAGCGTGATGGTGACGGTACGGCGGCCCCAGGCGGCGCACTGGCTCGGCGTCATCCAGAGGTCGATGCTCGCTCCCTGGATGCCGCTGCCGACGTCGGCAGCCACTCCGTTGCCATAGCCGGGGACATACATGCGCGTGCCGAGCGGGATCACGGAGGGGTCGACCGCGACGACGCCCTGGCCCACAGGCATTCCGGTTGCGGTGCGGCCCGACAGGTCGTAACACGTGGCGCTCACGACGAGTTGCCGCTTCCCGGTAACCGGAGACGAGGTGACGGGCTGGAGCGGCTGTGATTTCTGCTCCGCCGTCTGAGCGGCGGCTGTGACGCTCTGGACCTGCGCGGCCTGCGTCGCACGTGCGCGCAGCGAGGAAATGTAGGCGCGCCTGGACGCGATGGTCGCGGTGAGCCGCCGTTCAGCGTCTTGTGCGCCGGCGAGCGCGCGGTCGAGCCTGCGTTCCTCGGCCGCCAGAAGCTGCCGTGATCGGACCAGACGGTGCCGCGCGGTCCTCGTCGCCGAGACGATCTGCCGGCTCTCGTCGGCGACCTGCGACAGATCGTCGAGCTGCTTGAGGCCCCTGGTGAGCGAGTTCGCTCCGAGCATGACGGCCATTGCGTTGACGTCCCCGCGCTCGTAGAGCGCGCGCAGGTTGATGGCGAGGCTGCGCCGGCCGACCCTGAGCGATGCCCTGTCGGCACGGAGCTCGCCTCGGAGCGCCCCGCGTTGCCGGCGCACCACGCCCGCTTCGTGCTCGAGCGAGGCGAGCCGCGCCCGCCAGCCTTCGAGACGCGAGTCGAGCGAATAGAGGCTGAGCAAAGCCGTGTGGGCCTGCGAGTCCAGCTGCTGAGTCGTGCCGTCGCCGCCGCCTGAATCGCGCTTGTTCGCGACTCCCGGAGCAGCGAGCGCGGCAGACGCAGCGGTGAGCGCGAGGGCCGCAGCCAGGCCGCCAAAGCGCGCAGCGCGATATCGCCTCCCCCGGAGCATGACGGCGGACGGTACTCGACCCGGCGACCTTGTGCAGCCGCTACCGCGGCGTATCTCCAGGAAGTTATGCCCAAATTGCAGCATTTTCGCAACGGTTCCCTGTGCGAGCATCCGACAAGCTTGTTACCGTCATGCGCTTGTGACGGGCGGGAGGACGTCATTACGCGTGCGGCGGCGGCAAGTCGCGCTGTCGGCACTTCTGATCGGTCTGCTTCTGGCAGGCCTTCTCGGCGCCGCCGCAAACGGAGCGCGCGCCGACGGAATCGGCGCGAAGCGGGCGCAGGCTCAGGCCGTGCTCGGGAAACTGCAGCACCTCGATGCCTCTGCCCAGCTGGCCAACAGCCGCTACCAGGCCGCGACCCAGAAGCTTCGGCTCGTCGAGCGTCGGCTTCACGTGAACCGGCAGGCCCTCGGCGTCGCCCGCGGCAACTTCGCTCACGCGCAGCGCATCTTGGCGAAGCGGCTTGTCGCGATCTACACGTCGCAGTCGCAGCAGTCGTCCCTCGCCGTCATCCTCGGCTCCCGCAGCCTCGACGACTTCATCTCGCGCGTTCAGGCTGCAGACTCGATGTCGAAGCAGGACACGGCGCTCATCCACGAGGTTGTCGGGTATCAGCACCAGATCGCGCACCGACAGACGCTCTTGCGCGGCGAGCGCGCCCGGCAGAGCCGCCTCGTCTCCGTCCGCGCGACCGAGCGAAGCCAGGCGGCGGTGCGGGTCGCCTCCGAGCGGCAGCTCTACGCGTCGGTCAAGTCGCAGATCCAGCAGATGATCTCGGCGCAGCAGGTACAGCAGGCCACGGCCGCCCATGCTGCGACCGCGGCGGCACAGGCCCAGGCAGCAGCACCGAAGGGCAGCTTCGGGGTCGGCAATCCCGTCAGCACCTCCATCCCGGGGGATCGCTACAGCAGTGTCGTCGGCTTCGCAGAGCAGTACCTCGGCGTCCCGTACGTGTGGGGCGGCGAGAGCCCGAGAGGCTTCGACTGCTCCGGCCTCGTCGCGTACGTCTACGCGCAGGTCGGCGTGTCGCTCGCG
Organism: Gaiellaceae bacterium; assembly: GCA_036496985.1. GTDB lineage: Bacteria > Actinomycetota > Thermoleophilia > Gaiellales > Gaiellaceae > Palsa-739. Next base: position 8,999 of record DASXKE010000052.1, read on the forward strand.
CACTACACGGTTGCGCAGTACAACTATTCGGACTCGGTCTCGGTGCCGCGGAACCAGCTCGAGCCCGGCGACCTCGTCTTCTTCGCCGGCCTCGGCCACGTCGGCATCTACGTCGGTGGCGGAAACTTCATCCACGCGCCGCACACGGGATCCAGCGTCCGGATCGACAGCCTCAGCGCGGGCTGGTACTCCTCGGAGTACGACGGCGCGAAGCGGATCCTGGGCTAAGCCGGTCCTGGGCTAGCTGGTCCGGGGCTAGTCGGCCGGCTCGCTCGCGTACAGCTGCTCGATCTCTTGCGCGAAGTGCTCGTGGATCACGCGACGGCGCAGCTTCAGCGTCGGCGTGACCTCGCCCTCCTCCAGTGAGAAGTCGCGAGGGAGGATCGTGAACCGCTTGATCTGCTCGACCCGCGTGCGGTCTCGGTTGACGTCGTCCACGAGTGCTTGCACGAGCTCCCGTGGCTCCTGGCCGCCAGACGTCATCTCCGTCTCGTCGAGCGTCACGAGCGCCGTCACGTAGGGACGCCGGTCGCCCACCACGAGCGCCTGCGAGACGAAGCGCGAGGCCTTGAGAGCGTTCTCGAGGTTCTGGGGGGCGATGTTCTTGCCGCCGGCGGTGATGATCAGATCCTTCTTGCGGTCGGTGATGCGCAGGAAGCCGCCGTCGTCGATCTCGCCGACGTCGCCGGTGCGCAGCCAGCCGTCGTCGGTCAACGCCTCGGCGGTCGCGTCCGGATCCTTGTAGTAGCCGGCGAACACCGAGTCGCTGCGGATCAGGATCTCGCCGTCCTCGGCGAGCCGGACCTCGGCGCCTTCGACCGGGCGGCCGACGGTTCCGATGCGGAAATCTCCCGGTTCGTTGACGGTCGCCGAGCTCGCGGTCTCGGTAAGTCCGTAGCCCTCGATCACGGGCACGCCGAGCGCGTGGAAGAACTCGATCACCTCGGTCGAGAGAGGCGCCGCTCCCGAGACGCCGATCCGTAGACGGCCGCCCAGGCGCTCGCGCACCTTCCCGAACACGAGCCGGTCGGCGACGCGCTGCTGAAGAGCCAACACCCCGCTCACGCGAGAGCCGTCCCGCCGCGCGCGGCTCGTCCGCGCGCCGACGCCGAGCGCCCACAGTCCGATCCGCCTCCGCATGCCGCCGGCGCGCTCGATCTCGCCGAGCGTGTTCGCGTGCACCTTCTCGTATACGCGCGGGACGGCGGGCAGGACCATCGGCCGCACCGCCGCGAGCGCCTCCGGCACACGCGCCACGTCGGCGACGAGGGCCACGGTCGCGCCGCGGTGGCTCGCCGCCTGATGCGCGAGCCGCCCGTAGCTGTGGGCGAGCGGCAGGAAGAGAAGCACGACGTCTCCGGTCTGGTGCATTCCCTCGACGACCCGGATAGCCGCGGTGACGAGGTTGCGGTGCGTGAGCATGCAGCCCTTCGGCGGTCCCGTCGTACCCGAGGTGTAGATCAGAGTTGCGAGGTCGTCCTCTGCGACCGGCTCGGGTTGGAGGTGCTTGGCAAGGCGTCCGTCCGCCTCGAGCTTCTCGAGCCAGTCGAACGGAATGATCTCGCGGAGGCTGGGGAGGGTGCCGCGGATCGAGACGAGCTTCCGAGTCTGCTCCTCGTCCTCCGCGAATGCGAGCACCGCCTCGCAATGCCCGAGGATGTACGCGCACTCCTTCGCCGAGCTCGTGGGGTAGAGGCCGACGACGACTGCGCCGATCGACATGACCGCCCAGTCGAGGAGGATCCACTCGAGCCGGGTGCGCGACAGGACGGCCACGCGGTCGCCGTGACGCACGCCGCGCGCCAACAGCCCGCGCGCAAGCTCGTCGACGCGCTCGGAGGCCTCGTCCCACGAAACCGGCCTCCACCCGTCCGCTGTCTCCTCGAGATAGGCGGGATCGTTCGGCGCGTCGCGGACGGCGTCACGCCACAGCTCAGGCGCAGTGCGCTTTTCCATGTCGGGAATCGTATGCAGGGAAGGCGATGAAAATCGAGAATTCGGGCAGTCCCCAACTAAACTGGGACTTCTCATGCGGACTATCTGGAACGGATCCATCAGCTTCGGCCTCGTCAACATCCCCGTCGGGCTCGCTCTTGCGACCCAGCGGCAGGACGTCTCGTTCCGCACGCTGCATCGCGAATGCGGCACGCCGATCAAGCAGAAGCGGTGGTGTCCGGTGCACGAGCGTGATGTCGAGCCGGACGAGCTCGTCAAGGGCTGGGAGTTCGCGAAGGGCCAGTACGTGCTCGTCGAGGAGTCCGACCTCGAGGCCGTGGCGCTGACCCGGTCGCAGTCGATCGCGATCCTCCGCTTCGTGCGGCTCGAGGACGTCGATCCCGTCTACTTCGACCGCACCTATTACCTGTCGCCCGCGGACGCCGACGCGCAACGTCGTCCCTACGTACTCCTGCTCCGCGCGATGGAGGACTCGGGGATGGCGGCGGTCGGCAAGTTCGTGCTCTGGGGCAAGGAGAACCTCTGCCTGATCCGCGCCAACTCCGGTGCCCTTCTGCTCGAGACGCTCTTTTTCGCGGAGGACGTCCGCGCCAGAGACGAGATCGAGCAGGCGGTCGCCGAGACGGACGTCCAGGACGCCGAGCTGAAGCTCGCCGAGCAGGTCATCTCGAGCCTCGCCGGCGACTGGACGCCCGAGGACTTCGAGAACGACTACCGCCGCGACCTCGCGCAGATGCTCGAAGCGAAGCTCGCCGGCCAGGAGATCGTCGCGCCGGAGCCGGTCACCGAGGCTCCCGTCATCGACCTGATGGAGGCGCTGCGCCAGAGCGTCGCCGACGCGCAGAGCCGCCGCTCGCAGCAGGACTCCAAGAACGGGAAAGCCCGCTCGAAGGCGGGCTCCCGGTCTCGCAAGGCGACGGCGAAGAAATCCGCCTGACGCCGTAGCGCTAATGCTGGGGCGTCGCCCCGATCGCCTGCAGCTGCGCGGAGAAGAGGTACTTGTCGATCTTGCCCTGGTAGATCGGCACGCCCTCTTCGACGCACACCCGGATCACCTCCTGCCTGTCGATGTTGAGTTCCTTCGACAGTTCGTCGGGCGTGAGGTGATTCGCCATAGACGTCTCTCCTTCCGGAACGAAAAAACCCGCCGCGCGCAACGCGCTGGCGGGTTAGGTCGCACCCTCGCTTGTCGGATTCGCGGACATCACTCGGTCCGCCCTGCGTCAACAATCATTGCCACAAGAATATGCCTCACTGATGACGGAGAGCAAACACCGTCTGGAGGGATTCGAGGAACGTGAGCTCGACTGGCGCGGAACCCGGCTTCGCTATGCGATCGGCGGCCCAGTCGACGGCGAGAATCCTCCGCTCGTTCTCCTGCACGGCCTCGGCGGGACGATCGAGAACTGGCATTCGCTCGCGCCTCCGCTTGCCGCGCGACACCGCGTCCTCGTACCCGACCTGCCGGGCCACGGTCACTCGGCTCTTCTCTCCGAGGCGCGTGACGTCGACGCGCTTGCCGAGGCGGTGCTGGGGATCGTTCGTGCGGAGGAGCTTGTCCGCGCCGTCTGGATCGGGCACTCGCTCGGCGGTGTGGTCGGGCTTCGCGCCGCGGTGCTGCAGCCGGACGCGATGCGCGGGCTCGTCCTCGCCGCGGCGGCGGGGATCGGATCCGGCACCCGTGGCGCACAGGTCACGCTGGCGGTGCTCGGCGTCACGAAGCCCGGTCGCCTGATTGCGCCGCACCGCCGCGCGTGGGCCGAGTCGCGCCTCGGCCGCCGGGCTGCGTTCGGTTGGTGGGGGGTGGCCGATCCCGATGCGCTCGAGCCCGAGCAGGCCGAGGCGTTCCTCGTCGGGCCGGCGCACCACGAGGACACGCGCCAGGCGGGGCGTGCGCTGCTTGCCACGGACACGCGCACCGAGCTCGACCGGGTCGCTTGTCCCTGCCTGTGTCTCTGGGGAGCGAGTGACAACTGGGTCAAGCTCGAAGACGGGATGGAGTACGCGCGGCGCCTACGCGCCCCGTTGCGGACGATCGCCGGCTGCGGCCACCTCCTGATCGGCGAGCGGCCGGATGCCTGCCTCGCGGCGATCCGCGAGTTCATCGCTTCTCTGGAGCGTTAGCCCGCAGCGGCCGGCGCTTCGAACGGGATCACCTCCCCGCCCGCGTCCTCCTCTTCGTCGCGCCTCGGCCCGCCGCCGAGGAACTCGATCCGGCGGGCGACCACCTCAATCGCGCTCCGCCGCTTGCCGTCCTCCTCCCACGAGCGCGACTTGAGCCGTCCGTCGACCGCGATTCGTCGCCCCTTGCCGAGGTACTCGGCGCACAGCTCCGCCTGCCTGTCCCAGGCCGAAACGCTTACGAAGTCCGCACCGCCCTCGCGGCTTGCACGGTCGATAGCGAGCACGAAGCTCGCGACCTTCTTGTCAGGCCCGACCTCGCGTACCTCCACCTCGGTTGCGAGGTTCCCGATCAGCGTCACCACGTTCACAACATGGACGCTAGGTGCAATCCGGTCACGCCAGAGTCAAGGCTTTGTGCCGTTTTGCAGATAAGGTCCTCCCGGCGATGGGGCTCTTTTCAGGACTGACCGGCTTCGGCGGCCGCGACATGGCGGTGGACCTCGGCACCGCGAACACCCTCGTATACGTCCGCGGACGCGGGATCGTCCTGTCCGAGCCGTCGGTCGTCGCCATCGACCAGCGCTCGGGCGAGGTGCACGCGGTCGGCGTCGAGGCGAAGCGCATGCTCGGCCGGACGCCCGGAACCATCCAGGCGATCCGTCCGCTGAAGGACGGCGTGATCGCCGACTTCGACGTGACCGAGCAGATGCTTCGCCACTTCATCCAGAAGGTGCATCAGCATCGTTTTGCGCACCCGCGCGTCGTCGTCTGCGTGCCCTCCGGCGTCACGGGCGTCGAGAAGCGCGCGGTCGAGGAGGCCACCCTCAACGCCGGCGCGCGCCAGGCGTATCTCATCGAGGAGCCGATGGCCGCCGCGATCGGCGCCGGGCTTCCCGTCGCCGAGCCGACCGGGAACATGATCGTCGACATCGGCGGCGGCACGACCGAGGTCGCCGTCATCTCGCTCGGCGGGATCGTCGTCTCGCAGTCGCTGCGCGTCGGCGGCGACGAGATGGACGAGGCGATCATCAACCACATCAAGCGCGACTACAAGCTCCTGATCGGCCAGCAGACGGCCGAGGAGATCAAGCTGGAGATCGGGTCGGCGTGGGACCTCCGCGAGGAGCTGCAGGCGGAAGTGCGCGGGCGCGACATGCTCACCGGCCTGCCGAAGACGGTCATCCTCACCTCCGAGGAGATCCGGCGCGCGCTCGACGAGCCGGTCACGCAGATCATCGAGGCGATCAAGTCGACGCTCGACAAGACCCCGCCGGAGCTCGCGGCGGACATCATGGATCGCGGCATCGTCCTCGCGGGCGGCGGCTCCCTCCTCACCGGGCTCGACGAGCGGTTGCGCCACGAGACGCAGATGCCGGTGCACCTGGCCGAGAGCCCGCTGACATGCGTCGCGGTCGGCTCGGGCCGCAGCCTCGAGGAGTTCGAGGCGATCCACCGCAGCAACAAAGCGCGCTCGCGCAACGGCCGCCACCGCTACTAAGCACAAGGCGCAGGCCGATCTACTCGGTCGACGGGCAGGGGCGGTAACCTGTTTCGGTGGCAACCCGTAGTCGCAGTGCGCGCGCGGCGGTGCTCGCCTCGTCGGTTCAGCGCTCGAAGTCGACCCCGTATCCCTCGAAGGCTCGCAGCGCGCTCATCCGCAGAGCGGTCGTGGTCGTGCTCGTCTTCGTGGCGTTGGCGCTGATCACCGTTGCCTTCCGCTCGCCCACGTCCGGACCGCTGCACAGCGTCCAGGGAGCGGGCTCGACCGCGTTGCGCCCGTTCCAGGTCGCTGCGACCCGCATCGCGCAGCCGTTCCGCGACGGTTACGACTACGTCGCGAGCCTCTCGAGCGCCAAGTCGCAGCTCAAGCATGAGAAGGCGCTCTACCTCGAGGCCCGCAAGGAGGCAATTGCGAACAGTGCAGCGGCCGTCAACGCGAAGCAGCTCGAACGGCAGCTGCATTTCGTGCAGGGCCGGAAATTCCCGGGGGGCTACAACGCGGTCAACACCGCCGTCATCTCGCCTCCGGGTGGGCCTTTCGCGCACTCGCTCGCGATTGCGGCGGGATCCGCGAACGGGGTGCGGCGCGACTCTCCGGTCGTCAGCGGCGACGGCCTCGTCGGGATCGTCACGAACGTCTTCCCCAACTCGGCGAAGGTGACGCTACTCACCGATCCCAACAGCTTCGCCGCCGCCCTCGACCTGCACACGCGGGTGCGGGGAATGGTGCACACCGGGCCGAGCGGGACGCTGATCCTCGACCAGGTTGCGAAGAACCTCAGGGTGAAGAAGAACGACGTGCTCGTGACCGCCGGGACGCGCACCGCGCGCTACCCGGATCTCTATCCCGCCGGAATCCCCATCGGCCGGGTCACCTCGGTCGGAGCCACCGACACGGCGGTGTACCTGCAGGTGCAGGTGCAGCCCTTCGCCAACCTCGGCTCGCTCACCGGGGTCTCGGTGCTCGTCCCGAAGAAGACTCACCGATGACGCTCGGCGACGGCGTAAAGGCCGCCGCCGTGCTCTTCGTCGCGGCGATCGCCCAGGTCTCGATCTTTTCCCAGATCCACGTGTTCGGCGCAGTGCCCGACGTGCTGCTGGTCACGCTCGTCGCTTTCGCCTTGCTCCGTGGCAGCGTCGCCGGTGCGGTCGGCGGCTTCTTCGCCGGACTGCTCGTCGATACCGCCACGCTCGGCACGCTCGGCCTCACCTCGCTCGTGTTGACGCTCGCCGGCTACTGGATCGGACGCTACGGGGAGACGACGGGACGGGATCGCGCCCATGCGCCGTTCCTCTCGGTCGCGGTAGTGACCGTGCTCTACCAGTTCGGCCTCCTCGTCGTGCATTTCGTGCTCGGCGAGAGCGCGCCCGGTGGCGCGGTCGTGCGGAGCCTCGTCCCGGCCATCCTTCTCAACCTGATCCTCACGGCGCCGCTGTACGCGCTCGTACGACGGCTGTTGCGTCCGTCCGAGCCGGCGGAGCTGTCAGCCGAGGTGCAGCTCCTTGGCTAGCACGACGACCGGCCGGCCGGCACGCCACCCCCGGCGCGTGCGGCCGGAGGAGCCAGAGGGCGAAAAGCAGACTTCGGTCGAGCCGTACCGCCTGACGCCGAAGCTCGCCCGGCGCGTCGCGCTGCTCAGCGCGCTGGTGGTGATCATCTTCGCGGCTCTTCTGATGCGCCTCTGGGCCTTGCAGGTGCTCTCCGGCTCGCAGTACGCCGCCAAGGCTCAGGCCAACCAGGTTCGCACCGTGAGCGTCCAGGCGCCGCGCGGGACGATCCTCGACTCGAGCGGGCACGTTCTCGTCGCGAATCAGCCGGTCACCTCGGTGGAGCTCTCTCCCTCCGGCCTGCCGCGGGACTACGCGACCCGTGTGCATGAGATTCGCCAGCTCGCCCACGTCACCGGCGTCGGGGTCCACCACATCACGAAGCTGCTCGTCGGGCGCCGGGTGGCCGGCGACATGCTGGATCCGGTCGTCGTGCGTACCCAAGCGACGGGCCCGATGCTGACGTATCTCGAGGAGCGCGCCGACAATTTCCCAGGCCTGACGCTCGCGCGTAGCTACATCCGCCGCTATCCGGAAGGGTCGGTGGCGGCTCAGCTGCTCGGCTACGACGGCCAGACGACCCAGTCGGCCGGCCAGGTGATCGGCCTGACCGGGATCGAGGCCGCGTTCGACAAGTTCTTGCGCGGCGTTCCCGGGCAGGCGCGGGTCCGCGTCGACTCGCTCGGCCGTCCCCAAACGCAGCGGCTGCTGACGACCCCACCGCAGCAGGGACAGACGGTGCGGCTCACGCTCGACGCCAAGCTGCAGGCCACTGCCCAGAACGCGCTGAACGACGGGATCCAGCTTGCCCACAACAACAACCAGTGGGCGGCCGACGGCGGCGCGATCGTCGCGCTCAACCCGCAGGACGGCTCCATCCTCGCACTCGCGTCCGCGCCGACGTACAACCCGTCGGTCTACAGCGGCCGCATCACCGACCGGAAGCTGGCCGCCCAGGGGCTGATTGGGAAGTCGGCGTTCGCGAAGAACTATCCGTCGCTCGACCGCGCCGTCGACGGCACCTATCCGCCCGGCTCGACCTTCAAGCCGCTCACCGCGATCGCCGCGCTCGAGGAGCATCTGATCAAGCCGTACGCCTTCTATCCCTGCACCGGGACCTACGTCGCGCCGCAGGACAGCTCCAAGCACGTCTGGCACAACTGGGACCTCTTCGTCAACGAGGGGATGAACCTCCCGACGGCGATTGCGCAGTCCTGCGACACCTACTTCTACGGCCTCGGCGACAGGTTCTACGCGCTGCCTCCGGACCGCGGCCAGCCGCTGCAGAAGTGGGCCCGCCGCTTCGGCTTCGGCCAGGAGAGTGGGAGCGACCTCGGCCCGCAATCGGCCGGCCTCGTGCCGACGATCGGCTACCTCCACCAGAGATTCACGAAGCGGAACGACCCGAACTGGAAGGTCGACCAGCTCTGGAAGCCGGGCGACTCGCTCAACCTCTCGATCGGTCAGGGCAACCTCACCGTCACACCGCTCCAGATGACGCGCTTCTACGCCGCGCTCGCGAACGGCGGCAAGCTCGTCACGCCGCACATCCTCCAGGACGTCGAGAACCCGAACGGGACGCCCGTCCCGACCAAGGCGCCGGCCGCGCCGCGCCCGGTCCAGGGTCTCGACCCGGCCGATCTCAAGGTCGTCCAGCAAGGCCTCTTCATGGGCGCGCACGACCCCCTCGGCACCTCGTACGGCGTCTTCGGCAACTTCCCCGTCCCGATCGCGGGCAAGACCGGGACCGCACAGAAGCTCGTCCACGTCCAGGGCTTCACGGGCGAGCGTGACCAGTCCTGGTGGTGCGGCTATGGTCCCGCGAACGAAGCGACGACCCCGCCGAAGCTCGTCGTCTGCGCCGTGATCGAGAACGGCGGCGAAGGCGGTGCGGCGGCTGCGCCGGCGGCCGCCCGGGTCTTTGCAAAGTTCTTCAACGTGCCAGTGCCTCCGACCACACCCCATCAGTCCGACTGATGCTCGAGTACGCGGGATCACAACGGTCCGGACTGCGCGGGGAGCGGGACGCGCCGCATCTGCTCGCGATCGTCCGCTCCCTCGACTGGGTCCTGCTCCTCAGCGTGGCGGCGCTCGTGGCGGTCGGGCTCTGGGGTGTCGCCGGCGTCACGAAATTCGCGCTCCCGGGCGATCCGAGCTACTACCTGAACCGCCAGATCCTCTATGCGTGCGTCGGGGGAGTAGCACTCGTCGCCGCGGCGCTGATCGATCCGGATCTCTACCGCCGCTACTGGCGAGCGATCTTCATCGGCACCGCAGCGGTGATCGCCGGCGTCTTGCTGATCGGGCATGCGGCGCGCGGGTCGACGCGCTGGATCAGTCTCGGGTTCTTCACGTTCCAGCCGTCGGAGTTCGGAAAGCTTCTGTTCGTGCTCGCGATCGCCGGGATGCTCGTCGAGCGGCAGAGCGCCCTCAATTCGTGGAGAACGACCCTGAAGGTCGTCGGGCTCGGCCTGATCCCGGTCCTGCTCGTCTTCGCCCAGCCCGACCTCGGTACGGCGCTCGTCTACACGGCAGCGCTCGCCGCGATGCTCTTCATCGCCGGAGTCCCGTGGCGGCAGCTCGCCGTGCTCGGGGGCATCGTCGTGCTGCTCGTCGTCGGCGTCCTCTGGGCCGGCCCGGCCGCCGGCGTCAACGTCCTCAAGAGCTACCAGCAGCAGCGCCTCACCTGCTTCACGCATCCGTCCAGTTGTCCGGCCGCCGCCGGTTACAACCTCGACCAGTCGAAAACGACCGTCGGCTCGGGACAGATCCGCGGACGCGGCGTGAACAACGCGAGCCAGGTCAAGCTCGGCTTCCTGCCCGAGAGCGGAACCGACTTCGTCTTCGCCGGCTTCGCCGAGCAGCGCGGCTTCATCGGCGCGGCGCTCCTGCTCGGGCTCTATCTGCTCGTGCTCTGGCGCGGGTTGCGGGTGGTGACCGTCGCGCGCGACCTCTACTCGGCCGTCGTCGCCGGCGGAATCGTCGTGGCGCTGCTGTTCCAGATCTTCGTGAACGTCGGCATGACGATGGGAATCGCGCCGATTACGGGCATCCCCTTGCCCTTCGTCAGCGTCGGCGGCTCGTCGCTGATCGCGAACCTCGCCGCGATGGGGGTTCTGCTCGCGATCCACGCCCGGGGCCGCGTCTCGCGCTACTCGCGGCGCCGCTGATGGGCCGCCTTCCGGTGTCTCCTCAGGCGATCCGGAAGCTGCTGAGCGACTTCGAGGGGACCGGGGGCTCGCACGTCCTCGCGGTTGGGGGAGCGACCGACCTCGCGTCCGAGCTGAGGCAGCAGTTCCTGCGGGGCCGTGCCGCTCCGGAGGCCGTGCGCCTCGGCGGGCCGGAGGGCGCCGACGCATACGTGCACGTCCTCGCAGGCGAGCCCGCCGACGCCGACGTCGTGGTGTTGCGTCGCGCGCGGCTCGCTCATGTTCCCGTGATCGCGGTGGTGCGCGGCCCGGCGCGGCGGGAGGCCGCGATTCCGTACGTCCTCGCCACTGACGTCGTCCGGGTTGGCGCGGGGGAGGGCTTTCCGCTCGAGACGATCGCCCGCGTGCTCGCGGCGCGGCTGGGGGAGCGAGGCGCGCCGCTCGCAGCCGGTGTGCCGCTGCTTCGAGGACCGGTCTGCGAGCACCTCGTCGAGTCCTTCTCGCGCCGGAACGGTCTCGCTGCCGCCGCGGTCGGCGCGGATCTGCCGGTGCTGGCGCTGAATCAGGTCCGGCTCGTGCTGCGCCTTGCGCAGGCCCACGGATGGAACGGACTCGGCGAGCGTGGGCCGGAGCTTGCGGTCACCGTCGGAGCGGCTCTTGGCCTCCGCGCGCTCGCGCGTGAGCTCCTCGACCTCGCTCCCGCGGCCAGGTGGGCGGTCCGCGGCGGGATCGCGTATGGCGGGACGCGCATCCTCGGCAACGCGGCGCGCTTGCGTTTCGGGCCGACGGCTAGGCCGCCGCGGGCCGCAGCCTCGCCCGTCTCGCCTTGATCGCACGCAGACGCTGGCTCAGCCGCGCCCACGCCCAGGGCTCGATCTCGTGGTAGCGGGTCTCCGCCTGGCTCCGAGTGGCCTCGAGATACTCGAACCACGCGTCCGCTTCCTCGATCATGAGTAGTTCTTCGGCCTCGCGTTTCGCCACCACCGTTCACCTCCCGGTCGTGAATGGCCGGATCGTAGGTCCGGGCTCGGACGGACCCCGGCAGGGATGGTTGCTACCCTGGCTACGAGGCCATGCCAAGCCTTTTCATTGACAACGAGCGCGCGCGCACCCCGATAATCGGGGTAGCCGGCGCGTGCTCCCACGAAGGAGCTTTTTCTTGCCCTGGTTCCGTATCCGGAAGAAGAAATCTTCCGACGACCAACGTACCCCTGACGAGCTCGAGCAAAGACCCGAGCCCCAACTGACCGACGCGGCCTCTACGGCCGCGAACTCCGAACAGACCGATCCGAACAAGCCGAAGCGCCGCCGCGGTAGCCGCGGAGGGCGTGGACGGAAGAAGCCCGCCGGCGCCGGATCGGCCACGGCCGCGAACGCGCCCGAGCGTAAGGACAAGCCCGAGCCGAAGCAGGCGAAGCAGCCGCAACGGCGCGAGCTCTCCCAGCGGCAGGAGCGTCGCCGCGACCAGTCGTCCCGCAGGCGCCGCGAGCCGCAGCGCCGTGCTCCGCTCCCCGCGGCGAAGCGCGAGTTGCTCGTCTCCGTCGACGTCGGCGAACGCCGCGTCGCGATCCTCGAGGACGAGCGCGTGGCCGAGGTCTACCTCGAGCGGCCCGAGCGTCGCTCGATCGCCGGGAACATCTATGTCGGCCGTGTCGACAACGTCCTGCCCGGCATGGAAGCCGCATTCGTCGAGATCGGCCTCGAGAAGAACGGCTTCCTTTATGTCGACGAGATCGTCAGCCCGGAGCTCGAGAAAGGCCACGGGCGCAAGATCCAGGATTTGATCTCACGCGGCCAGACGATCCTCGTCCAGGCCGTCAAGGATCCGATGAAGACGAAGGGCGCGCGGCTGACGACGCAGATCTCGCTGCCCGGCCGGTTCGTCGTGCTCGTCCCGCAGGGCGAAGGGCTCGGCGTCTCGCGCCGCCTCGACGACGACGAACGCAATCGGCTGAAGGACATCCTGAAGCGTCTCGACGTGAAGGAAGGCGGCGTCATCGTCCGCACGGCCGCAGAAGGCGCGTCCGAGGAGGACATCGAGCGCGACCTCGTCTTCCTGCAGCGCCTCTGGCGGTCGATCCAGGCGAAGGCCAAGACGGCGAAGGCACCCGAGCTCCTCTACCAGGAGGCCGAACTGCCGCTGCGCGTCGTCCGCGATCTCTTCACCGGCGACTTCGAGAAGGCGTACATCGACGACGAGCGGACGTACCGGCGCATCGTCGGCTACCTCAAGAAGACGTCGCCGCACATGGTCGAGCGTGTCGTCCGCTACAAGGACAAGACGCCGCTCATGGAGGCGTTCGGGGTCGAGCAGGAGATCCACTCGACGCTCAGCCGCCGCGTCGACCTGCCCTCGGGCGGCTATCTGATCTTCGACTACGCCGAGGCGTTCACGGTCGTCGACGT
>DASXKE010000053.1:0-2246 GCA_036496985.1 Gaiellaceae bacterium
CGCCGAGCCTTTGGACGACCTCGAGCGCTGGCGAGTCTCGAAGTCCATCAGGTCGATGCTAACCAGCGCTCGAGGTCGTCCAAAGGCTCGGCGAGGTCGAGCGGCTTCTGGCCCGGCTCCCACCAGACGCCCTTGACTGCGAGCTTGCGCGTTTTGCGGTCGAAGACGGGCTCGATCCGGCCGACGAGCCCGTCGCCGTGGAGGATGGGGAGGACGTAGTAGCCGTACTCCCGTTTCGCCGCGGGGACGTACATCTCGAGCCGGTAGTGGAAGCCCCAGAGGGCCTCGGTGCGCGCCCGGTTGTGGATGAGCTGGTCGAACGGCGAGAGGAACGTCGTGCGTTCGGGGATAGGGCCGTCCTCCTCCTCCGGGTGGACGACGAGCCGGCCGCGCTCGAGCTTCACGCCGAGCGAGTGGAAGCGTTTCTCTGCAATCAGCTTCTCGGCTCGCGGCCAGGAGATCGTCTCCGTCTCGGGATACCACCGCGCGGCCAAGTCCCAGACGCGCTGCTTGCCGCGGCGGCCGACAACGGCGACCTCCCCGCGTGCGGCGAGGATCTCCAGCATCAGCCCCATCTTGCGCGCGCCCCACCAATCGTGGGCCTCGCGCTCGTGGCCCGAGTGGTCTTCGATCTCGCGAGAGAGGAGCGGCCCACGCTGTTCGAGCTCGCGCAGCACGTACCTGCGGAACGAGCGATGCTCTTTCAGCCAGTCGTTCGCGTTGCGGTTCAGTGCTCGCCGCATCCGCGCGCGAAGCAGAGGCAGGTCCTCGACGGGATAGACGAACGCCCGCCATTCCACGAGCTTCCGCTCCTGCCACAACAGGCGGTCGAGCTCCGCCGTGTGGAACGCGCCGAGCCGGCTCCAGAGGACAAGATGCTGCGGCGGAGCGACGCTCGAAATCGGGTCCAGCTGGAGGAAGCCGAGCCGGCGCACCGTCTCGAGCACGTTCCCCGCCGGGCTGTCGAGCCCCTGTGCGCGGATCGCGATCCGCCGCGCCTCCTCGACCGAGACCTCACGCATGGCGCACCTCCTCGAGGCCGAGCACGCGTGCAAGACGCGCCGCTGCGCGCTCCAGCTTCGCGCCGACGTTCCCGCGCACGCGCGGCTCGGGGTGGAAGCTGCGTACGTGGAGCACGCCCGCGGCGCGGTCGGCTTTGAGGTCTGCGCGGCCGACGATCCGGTCGCCGGCGAGCAGCGGCAGCACGTAGTACCCGTACGCGCGCTCGTGCTCGCGCTTGTAGACCTCGATCACGTGGCGGAAGCCGAAGACCCGTTCGAGCAGCGGCCGATCCCAGAGCAGGTTGTCGAACGGACAGAGGAGCACGGGCGGCGCCGGCGCGCCGTCGAGCTCCGCTTCGGCGTCGATGTAGAACGGCGGCCCGTCGTCGTCGACGGGCACCTCGCGCAGCAGCCCCTTGGCCACGAGTGCGAGAACGTGCTGGTGGAGACGGGCGCGTCCGCCTTTGAGGCGCCAGTGCTCGCGGATCGCAGGCTCGGTGAGCGCGCCGCGCGCCCGGACGGCGAGGAGCGCCAATGTGCGCAGGGTCTCGGCCTCGTCCGGCACCGGCGCATCGAGGATCGCGCGCGGGATGACGCGCTCGGCGAGGTCGTAGCGGCGCTGAAACGACTGCCGGCCGGCGACGGCGAGGATGCCGCGATCCCAGAGCGCCTCGAGCACCATCTTCGCGGGCTTCCAGTTCCACATCTCTGTGCCGTCGCCGGCCCCCTCGAAGTCGCGCGAGCCGAGCGGGCCTTCGGCGCGGATCCGCTCGAGCACCGGCTCGACGAGGTCGGCGTGCCTGTCGAGCGCGGTTTCGTGAAAGCGCCAGTGGCCTTTGCCTTCCATGTTCCGGCGGCAGTGGGGCCAGAGCTCGATGGGAAGGAGACATGCCTCGTGCGCCCAGTACTCGAAGACGCGCCCCGAGACGAGCAGGCCCTGCAGCTTCGGCTCGGAGTAGGCGCCGACGCGGCTCGACAGAGTGAGGCGGTGCGCGCGGTCGACGGCCGAGATCGAGTCGAGCTGCACCGCGCTGAGTCGCCGGATCGCCGTCCCGACTTCTTCGGCGCGCGCTCGGCGGAACCGAGGCGCGTAGTCCTGGGTCGAGACGGTGAGCCGCCGGATGGCGGACAGGCTGACGGTCGCGGTCGCCATCGGCCTTTACGTAGCAGGTAGGTGCAACGTCCCGCCGCCCGAGTCGATAGCCTCCCGCCCGTGCCGCGCCCGAGACGCCGGAATCCCTGGAC
>DASXKE010000054.1:0-11656 GCA_036496985.1 Gaiellaceae bacterium
GCTCTTCGCGTGCGACGAGCTGAGCGGCTTCGTTCACGCCTGCGCGCTCGTCCGCCCCACCGGCCTCGAGGGGCTCGAGCCGAAGTCGGTCAAGAAGAAGCTCAAGCAGCCGTCGTTCGCGTCGGGTGTCCACCGCGAGGATGTCTACAAAGGCGCAGAGGAGCTCGGAGTCGAGCTCGACGACCACATCCGCACGGTCGTCGCGGCGTTGCAGCCGATCTCCACGGAGCTGGGTCTACCCGCCTAGCCCGTCCGCGAGGCTGCGGAGGTCGTCCTCGCTTGTCCACCAGCTGCACGATGCGCGGACGAGGTTGCGGCCCGGCAGCTCGCGCACCACTACTCCCCGCGCGCTGAGAGCGGCCACGAGCTCGGCTGGGTCGCCGGCCGGATGGAAGGAGACGAGCGTCGAGTGTCCGGGCGGCGTCACGACGTCCACGAGCGGCACGAGCAGCTCCCGGCAGCGCGCCGCAGCGTTCGCGGCCGCCTCGTAGCGCCAGTCGGGATGCACGGCGAGCGCAGCCTCGAGCCCGGCGAGCGCAGGAGCACCGATCCAGCCGGAGTCGAACCGCCGTGCGCCGTCCTTGGGGACGAATGCGCCGTCGTCGGAGTGGCTCTGCGCCGAGAATGGGCTCGGGAACGAGACGCGGAGTCGTTCGGGATCGCGGACGTAGAGCGCGCCCGACGGATCCGGGCCGCACAGCCACTTCTGCGCCGAGACGGTGTAGAAGTCAGCGCCGGCGAGGTCGACGGGAATCGCGCCTGCCGACTGGGCGCCGTCGACGAGAAGTGGCGGGCCGTCCGGCTCTCTCAGCCGCGCGAGATCGAGCCTGCGACCGGTCGTCCAGAGGACGTGCGAGACGGCGATAAGCCGCGTGCGCGGCGTCACGGCTGTCAGCAGCGCATCCTCGGCCGCCTCGACCATGACGACACGGGCACCGCTGGCGTGGAGCTGGGCGGTGAGGCCAAAGTGCTCCTCGTTCGTCGTCACGACCTCGTCGTCCGGCCCGAGCCCGAGCCCCGCGACGACGGTCTGACAGCCTCGCGTTGTCGAGTCGACGAGCGCGACGAGCTCCGCCTCCGTCCCCAGCACTGCCGCGAGATCTCCACGGATGCGCTCCCGCAGCTCGAAGAGCTCCTCTATGAACGCGCCTCCGCTTCTTCCTCCTATGAGGTCCCGCCCGAGCCGTGCCTTCGTCGCCTCGATCGCCGTTCGCGGCAGCGGCCCGGCTGACCCCGCGTTGAGGTAGGCGACGTGCTCCAGCACCGGGAACTGCGCACGCGCCTCCTCGAACGTCACGCGACCACCGCCTCGACCGGCGCGTGGTCGGAAAGGACCCGGCCGTCGATGGTCCGCCGTTCCGGCGGCCAGGCCGAAGGGCCGTCACTCATCGTCAGCCCGCGCACCAGGATCTGGTCGATGCTCCCCGCGAGCGGAGGCGAGAATCCGTCCGCTGCCGGCGAGACGAGATTCGCGTCGCCCGCGACGATCGACCGCCCAGGAGCAGCCGCGAGAACGCGGTCGAACTGCTCGCGCTCGCCGTCGATGTGGAAGTTCACGACCGTGACGCCCGCGACCTCGACGGCATGGGCGATCCGGCGCAGCCTCGTCTCTCCCACCACCTGCTCCCAGAGGGCTCGCGCCGGCTCGCGGGTGAGAATCGCGTCCGCCTCGCCGGTGCAGGCCGAGCGGAGCAGGCCGTGATGAAGTCCGGTGACCGTCCGCGCGCCGACCGGAAGCAAGGGACGCCGCGCAACTGCGCCGTACGCGTGCATCCCGCTCCACTGCTGGAGACGCGGCAGCGACCAGACCGGAAGTTCCTGCAGGCAGACGATGTCCGGCCCGTCACGGGTCACGAGCTCGATCATCTGCTCGAGGAACGCCCGTCGCCCCGACGGCGACGGCTTTCCGTGGAAGAGGTTCCAAGTCCGGACGAGCATGGCCACGGCGTAGCGTACGGAGCCGTGCGCGTGCTACTCGCCGATCCCCCGGCCTTCACGCCGCCGTACGACCACGAGCTCGCCGCAGCGCTCGCTCGTGCAGGCGCGGAGGTCGAACTCGTCACCTCACGCTTTCGCTTCGGCGACGCGCCGGAGCCAGACGGCTACGTGCGTCGCGAGTCCTTCTATCCCCTCTCGTCGCGCATCTTCGGACGATCGGCTCTGCGCCTGCCGGTCAAGGTGGCGGAGCACCCGCTGGGGCTCGCCTCGCTCCGCCGCATCCCCGCCGACGTGCTCCACGTGCAGTGGCTGCCGACGCCGGAGCTCGATGCCTACCTCTTTCGCCCGCATCTGCCCTCGGTCTTCACGGCGCACGACCTTCTCCCTCGCCGGACGGCTCACCGCACGGATCTCTGGCGCCGCATCTTCGACCGCTTCGAGCGGATCGTCGTCCATAGCGAGTTCGGCGCCGAGACGCTTGCCGAGCTCGGCGTCGACCGTGAGCGGCTCCGCGTGATCCCCCATCCCGTGTTTCCGAGCGAGCCCGAGCGGCGGGACGACGGGCGCACCGTGCTCGCCTTCGGGATCATCCGGCCGTACAAGGGGCTCGGAGACGCGATCGAGGCGGTCCGGGAGGCGGGTGAGGCACGACTTCTCGTCGCAGGTGACGCACTCGAGCCGATCGAGCCCTACCGCGCGGCGGCCGACGGGCTCGAAGTCGAGTGGCGGCTCGGCTACCTCCAGCGACCGGAGATCGAGCGCGCGTTCGGCGAGGCGACCGTTGCCGTCTTCCCGTACCGGCCGGAGCTCGACCAGAGCGGTGCGCTTCTGCAGGCGCTCGGCGCCGGGGTGCCGGCGGTCGCCTACGACGTCGGAGGGATCGCGGAGCCCGTGCGCCGTTTCGGCGCGGGTCGCGTCGTGCCGGCGGGCGACGTCGCCGGTCTGGCTGCGGCTCTGCACGAGCTCCTCTCCGACTCCGCCGCGCTCGAGCAAGCGCGTGCAGGCGCGCAGCGGGCGCGCGAGGAGCTGACCTGGGACGCAGCTGCGCAGGCGCATCTCGCGATCTACGAGGAGATCGCGTGAGATTCGGGCGGGACCCGTTTCGCGACGTGATCGCGCGCCAGCTCGATCTGTTCGTCGAGGACGAGGCCGATCTCCTCGAGGAATGCCGCGACAGGCACCGCGACTACGAGCGAGCCGACCGCGAAGACCGCGAGGAGGCGTACGGCGACTGGAGCGACGTGGTCGAGGCCGCGACCGAGGCGCTCGCCGACATGCGCGACAGGTTCGGCCGCACGCTCGACGATGATGCGGCCGAGACGTACGAGGATTCCTTCAACCGCGCGGTCCGCAAGCGCTGGCCCGAGCTCGGCCTGGAGATCGAGAACCGCTGATGCCCAAGATCGAGGATTACGCCCTGCTGGGCGACCTGCAGACCGCGGCGCTCGTCGACCGGGGCGGCTCGATCGACTGGCTCTGCTTCCCGCGCTTCGATTCGGGCGCATGCTTCGCAGCGCTGCTCGGCGGGCCGGACAACGGCTGCTGGTCGCTCGCTCCCGCGACGACCGCGAACACGGAGCGGCGCTACCTCCACGACACCCTCGTTCTCGAGACGACCTGGACGACCAGCGAGGGCTCGGTCGCTCGCGTCCTCGATTTCATGCCCCCGCGCGGCCAGGCACCGGACATCGTGCGCATCGTCGAGGGCGTCAAGGGCAGCGTCCATTTCCGCTCGGAGCTGACGATCCGCTTCGACTACGGCCGCATCGTCCCGTGGGTGCGCAAGCGCAACCACGAGAAGGACACCCGCGTCGCGATCGCCGGGCCGGACGCGCTCTGCTTCCGCACACACGTCGATACGCGCGGCGAGGACATGCGAACGGTGTCGGAGTTCTCGGTCGACGAGGGCGAGCGCGTCCCCTTCGTGCTGACGTGGTTCCCATCGCACCAGGACGTTCCCCCCGCCATCGACCCCGAGCAGGCGCTCGAGGACACCGAGACGTTCTGGCGGGAGTGGAGCGAGGCCTGCCCGCTCGAGCTGCCCGACGACTGGGCGGCACTCGTGCGGCGATCGCTCATCGTGCTGAAAGCGCTCACGTACGACCCGACCGGCGGGATCGTGGCGGCGCCGACGACGTCGCTGCCCGAGTGGATCGGCTCGGTGCGCAACTGGGACTACCGCTACTGCTGGCTGCGCGACGCGACTCTCACGCTGCTCGCGCTCCTGCACTGCAATCACGCCGACGAGGCCGGAAACTGGCGGCGTTGGCTGATCCGGGCGGTCGCCGGCGACCCGGCGGACGTCCAGATCATGTACGGCGTCGCCGGCGAGCGGCGCCTGAGCGAGTTCGAGCTGCCCTGGCTCGGCGGCTACGAGGGCTCGGCGCCGGTGCGCGTCGGCAACGCGGCGAGCGGACAGTTGCAGCTCGACGTCTACGGCGAGGTGCTCGACTGCTTCTACCAGGCGCGCCAGCACGGCTTGCCCATCGACTCGCAGGGGTGGGCGATCCAGCTCGGCCTGCTCGACCATCTCGCAGATGCATGGCGCCAGCCGGACGACGGCATCTGGGAGATCCGCGGCGAGCGCCGCCACTTCGTCCACTCGAAGGCCATGGCCTGGGTCGCCTTCGACCGCGCCGTACGGACGGTCGAGGGCTACGACTTCGAGGGGCCGGTCGACCGCTGGCGCAAGATCCGCGACGAGATCCACCGCGACGTCTGCGAGCACGGCTTCGACTCCGAGCTCAACTCCTTCACGCAGTCCTACGGCTCGAAGGAACTCGACGCGAGCTTGCTGGTGCTACCGCTCGTCGGCTTCCTTCCCGCAACCGATCCGCGCATCGGGGGCACGATCGAGGCGATCGAGCGCGAGCTCCTCCACGAAGGCCTCGTCCTTCGATACCGGACGAGCGAGTCGGCCGCCGACGGACTGCCGCCGGGCGAGGGCGTGTTCCTACCCTGCTCCTTCTGGCTTTGTGACTGCTACGAGCTGCTCGGACGCCGGGAGGAGGCGCACGAGCTCTTCGCACGGCTCGTCGGCCTCGGCAACGATCTCGGGCTGCTGGCGGAGGAATACGACCCGAAAGCCGACCGCCTGCTGGGGAACTTCCCGCAGGCATTCACCCACCTCGCGCTGGTCAACACGGCCTTCAACCTCGCGCCGCACATGCCTTCGCCGATGCATCGCCGGCACGCCAGCCGGCACTAGCTCCGACCGGCTACCAGGCGTTGACCGAGCTCGAGGAGATCGAGCCCGGCGCGCGCCTCGGCGGCCACCAGCGTCGGACGACGATTCGAGCCCGCCAGAAGATCGACCCCACGCTCCTCGCCTCCTAGCCGACCGGCCAGCCGTAGTCGGCTCTCGCGACCACCGGGCGCGGCTCCTCCTCGACCGAAACCTCGTCGTCCTCGATCTCCTCGTCATAGCTCGGCTCGACCAGGTCGAAATCGTCGGCCGTGAGGGGAAGGTCGGCGTCAGGGCCGTACATGTCCGCCGGCAGGCGCTGCGCGTTTGCGTTGGCCTGCGCCCGTTCGGCAACCAGAACCACGCCGAAGCCGAGGGCGGCCAGCAGTAGACAGGCGATCGCGGCGCCGATCCCTACCGTCATCCACATGGCGCCGAAGCCGAACCCGACCGCACCCCCGACATACCTCATCCAGCTGTCCACGTTCGTACCTCCTCGTCGTGAAGCCTTGCCCGACGACGATTCGCTGTAGCGCGGCGGACACCTGCAAGGAAGGCCGGAGAAGACGGAGGGCCCGCACGCAGGCGAGCCCTCTCGTCTACGTGGGGGCTCAGGTCGTCACGGCCCCTTGCTCACGGTCAGGCCGACCTTGCCGTTGTGCTTGAGGTGCGTTCCCGGCTTCGGCTTCTGCAGGGCCACCACGCCCTTCTTCACCCTGGTCGAGAAGACGGGAGTGATCTTCCCGGCCCTGCAGAAGTGCGCCTTGAGCGCGCGCTTGGCCGCGGCGAGCGTCTTGCCGGTGACCTTGGGGACGATGCAGTTCTGGAGCGTGAACTTCGCCGTCACGGACAGGCCCTGAACGGCCCTGAGCTTGCACGTCTTCGTGCCGACGCAAGCGCCCGTCCAGCCGGAGAAGCTCGCACCGGTCGAGGCCTTGGCCTTCAAGGTCACGGCCGTCCCGAAGGTGAAGTCGTGCGAACACGTCTTCTTCGTACAGCTGATGCCGTGCGGCGAGCTCGTGACCTTGCCGGCGCCGTTCCCGGTTCGGTGCACGGTCACGGTCTGCGCCGGCGGCTGGGTGTACGTGAACGTCGAGCTCGCGGGCGAGACGCCCGCAGACGTGTCGCTCTCAACCGTCGAAAGCGTGACCGGCGCCGTGCCGACGTTGCCGGGCGGGGTGGTCACCGTGACCGTGTTCGTCGAGCCGCAGTCGAGCAGCGCCTCCTGGTTGGTCGCATCGTCGGCGTCGACGCCGCCGAAGGAGATGTTGGTGACGCAGCCGAGGTTCTCGCCCGTGATCGTGACCTCGGTCCCCCCCGTTGCCGGGCCGGAATCCGGGGTGATGGAGTCGATCTTCGGGTTGCCCGGCGGGAACAGGACGAACTCGTCCGACGTGTCGCCGCTGAGCGAGATCGGCGGCGAGCAGTCGGTGACGGTGCACACCTGGGTGTCGACCACGGCCGGGTTCTGCGCGACCGTGTGCGTCGTGAGCTTGGTGTCGCTCGCTGCGGTGAGGTTGAACTGGGTGCCGAACGAGAACTGGGTCGCGATGTCGGTGAAGGTGACCAGCGTGGCCTGGTTGGCGAATCCCGAGCCGTCGATCTCGATCGGCGTGCCGCCGGTGTCCGGCCCCGCGGGCTGCCCGGAGGTCGGTCCTCCCGTCGCGACCACGTTCGACACCGTGGGAACGCCGGCGTACGTCGCGTTCACCGCGTTCGACAGCCCTGCTGCAGTCATGACGCTGACGGGGACGTTCAGCGGGCCGAGCGTCACTGCGGCCAGAGCCGGCGCCACGATCTGGATCTCCGTGCCGGTGTCGCTGACGATGTTGAAGAACTGCTGGGACGCAGCCTGGGTCGGATCGCCGAAGTTGACCCATTCGAGCCCGGCGAGGTTCAGCCCCTTGCCGCGGATCGTGACGACGGAATCGCCGTTCTCGCTCGCGAGCGACCTGGGGCCTCCGGTGGTCGAGATCGAGGTGATCGACGGCGTCGGCACGTAGTCGTACTCGGTCGCCGCCGGAGCAGCCTCGTCTCCCGGGGGCACCTCGACCACGCCGACGTCGCTGAACGTGACCGGGCCCTCGTAGAGAGGGCTAATCGGAGCCTCGTGGCTCATCCCGTTCGGCGTCGTCACCTGCACCTGCGCCTGGCAGATGTCGTTCGCGGCGGTCTCGCCGAAGCTCCCGCCGCTTTCGTCGCAGCCGGTGACGCCATCCTGGTAGGCCGGGACGGTGACCGTGATCTGCGTCCCGCTGGGATTGACAGCGAAGGCCGACGCCGGGACGCCCCCGAAGGTGACGCTGGTCGCTCCGGTGAAGCCCGCGCCGTAGACGAGGACGGAGTTGCCGCCGGCTTCGGTGCCGGTGAAGGCGTGGACCCCGGTCACGCTCGGAAGCGCGGCGGCGGAGCCGTTGTCGTCGGCGAACGTGAACCCGGTGTTCACATTGACCGCGCTCGTCTCGCCGTCGCTCAGCGTCACGGTCACCTGGTACTCCCCCGCTCCGTCGGTCTGATCGTTCGGCGGGACGAACGACGAGGCAGCGGGGAGGTCGGCCGTGATCTGCGTCGGGCTGTCGACCGTGAACGACCCCGAGCCGAGCTCGACGCTACCGACCTGGATCTTCGCGACGTCCGGCACGCCGCTCTGCTCGAAGTTCGTGCCGGTGATCGTGACGCTCGTGTCAGATGCCGAAGTGAGGCCCGCGGCCGGATTCAGGTTCGTGACGGTCGGCCGCGTGACGGCGGGAGCCTGGCTGCAGAGGTAGAACGCGAGCCCCGCCTGGCCGTTCGGCTGCGTGAGCTCCGGCGTCCCGAGCCCGGATGCCATGTCGTAACCGGTCCCCGACTGGAAGAGGTTCGAGTCGCCGAACGCGTCGTTGTTCCCCAGCGTGATGTCGTTGAACGACGCCTTGTAGGCCGTCGGGTTGGCCGCCACCGAGTAGAGGAGCGGGCTGACGAAGCCGACCCCGCTCGACGTCGCCGGGTTGCTCTTGCACGTCGGCGAGGCGTTGACGTCCGCCAGCATGCCCGCCCACATCGGGGCCGCCGACGAGGTGCCGCCGATCGTGGTCCAGCCGCCGAACTGGGCGCTGAAGATCGTGATCGCGCCGGTGAACTCGTCGGAGGCCGCGCTGACGTCCGGCAGCTCACGACAGCCGTCCTCCGAGCCGCCGATGGAACTGTCCGACGCGCAGAACCGGTAGCCGGGCTCGCCGACGTCGTTCGCCTCGAAGGCGTTCGCGGCTGTCACAGCGCTCGAGTTGCTCGCGGTCTGCACCACCGGGCTGTCCTGCCAGGCCGGCATCGGCCACGACTCCGAGATTCCGCCGCCGCCCGCGCCGCCGGCCGGGCCGTCGTTCCAGACCTGCTCCAGCGGGGGCTGCGTCGCGTTGTCGATCGTCGTGCCGCCGGCGGCGACTACGTACGGCTGGCTCGAGGGATCGTCCACCGAGAGGACCGGGCTGACGGGCGATGTGGTCTCGAACGAGTTGCAGTCGTCGCTGCCTTCGTCTCCCGCCGCCGAGAAGACCGACTGGCCCTGCGCGGCGGCCTGCTCGAAGATGACGTTCTCGGCCTGCTGAACGCCGGGCGAGCCCTGCTGCAGCCCTTGCTCGCAGAAGCCCCAGCTCGTGGTCACGACCTGGTCGACGTCGTCGTTGACGATCTTCGCGTACTCGTCGAGAGAGCCGAACGTCGTGTTCGGCGCCTGGTAGACGTCGATGGTCGCGCCGGGAGCGAACGCGGAGACGTCCTGGACGTCGAGAATCGACTCGCCCGAACCGGGCCCGGCGCCCGGGCCGCCGTCGACGTTGATCGTGTGGACGCGGCTCAGCATCGAGGTGGCCGCGGCCGCACCGAAGTAGCAGGTGTCGAACGTTTGGAGGTCGCTCGTCGCGAACGGCTCCAGCTCGTAGACCGCGACGTGCTGGCCCGAGCCGGTGTCCCCCGCGCCGTAGAGGCCGAAGGCGCCGTACGAGTTCGCGATCTGGTCGTCGGTGAGCCCGCCGAACTCCTGGGCCGCGTCGGACGCGTCCGAGCAGGCAGTCGGCGAGCCCGCCGGATGTGTGAACTTCGGATGGAGCGCGGCCGGATGAGCAGCCGCCGACGACGTGGTTGCCCGCGGGAGACCCAGCGGGCGAAGCCGCACGGTCGTGTCGAGGCCGACGACCGACGTCACGTACTTCCCGATCGTCGCCGGCACCTTCAGCGGAGCTGTCCGCGCGTGCTCGGTCGAGCCGTTCGCAAGCTTGTACCTCTCGAGCCCTGTCTGGAACTCGCTCTCGACCCGGCTCGCCGGAGCTTTGAAGTCGATCACGAGGCCGTCCGGCGCAACGTTCGTCACCGTCAGGCCGGCGGTCTGGAGTTGCGCCTCGACGGCTGCGATGCTCGACGCGGTCGGGCCGAACTTCGCCGCGAACGTTGCCGGAGTCAGGTACTGGTGGAACAGCGGCGAATGCTTGTCCGTGACCTGCGAAATGAAGTGAGTCAGTGCGCTGTCGTCGCGTGGTTGCAGCACCACGGCACCGGAGATCGCCTTCGTCGGGGCAACCGCGCCGAGCTTCGTCGCGCCGCGAGGAATCAGGGGCCGGGGGGCCAGCGTCTTCGTTCCGGGGGAACGGCCCGCCGCGCCCGCGCCGGCAGCGGAGATCGAGAGACAGAGCACTGCCAGCAGCGGCGCCGCCAGGAGCGCTCGCAAACGCACAACCCGCTTCATGAACTTCCTCCTATCGCACTCGTGCCCGCCGCCCCCCTGAGTGCGGCCCAACGGCATACCGACCTATCGCACAAGTGAGATGCGATGTCAATTTCGACGTCCGCCGAGGGCAAACGGTTTGTGCACTAGCGGTGCCCGAAGTGATGGGCGCGCGGGAGGGCGGCGTGGACGTCGGCGCCGTCGGTCAACGATCGCGCGAGCGGCGCGAGCGAGACGAGCTCGTCGACGAGGACGTTCCGGTTGCGGTCCGAGTGCTCGTAGCGGCCGCGGACGAGCAGCAGCGGCTCGCTGCGCACGACGGCGCGATACCGCTCGTACACCCGCGGCAGAACGACGAGGTTCACCTGCGCGAGCTCGTCCTCGAGGAGCATGAAGACGACGCCGTTCGCGGTCGACGGGCGCTGCCGTGCGACCACGAGCCCGGCAAATTGGACCTTGGCCCGGTCCGGCTGCTCTTGCAGCTCGGCGCTCGACAACGTTCCCGGTGGTAGGTGCGGCCGCAGGAGCGCGAGCGGGTGGACGCCGACGGACAGGCTCGTCGTGCGGTAGTCGGTGAGCATCCGCTCCCACACGGTCGGCTCGGGCAGCTCGGGCGTCGAAACCGTCGGCTCGAGCGGCAGCGTAAGCTGCTTCGCTTTCCCGTCGGTGCCCGGGACGCTCACGGGGCGCGGCACGAGCCCGAGCTGCCACAGCAGCTCGCGCCGGCGCAGGCCAAAGCTGTCGCAGGCGCCGCTTTCCGCGAGCGCGCGCAGCTCGTCCTCCGACAGCCCGGTGCGCTGCGCGAGCTCGCGGATGGAGAAGTAGGGCCGCTTCGCGGCGACTGCCTCCGCGTCGTCCTCCCCCAGTCCGGTCACATACTTGAGCCCGACACGAACCGCGCCGTCGTCCTCGATCGTGCAGCCTGCCTCGCTGCGATTCACGTCGGGCGGGCGCGTCTCAACCCCGCGCCGCTGGCCGTCGCGGACGAGCGTCGCCGGCGGGTAGAAGCCCATCGGCTGCGCGTTGAGGAGTGCCGCGAGAAACTCCGCCGCGTAGTGATGCCGCAGCCACGCCGACTGGTACGCGAGCAGCCCGAACGCGGCCGCGTGCGACTTCGGGAAGCCGAAGCCCGAGAAGGCGACGAGCTTGTCGTAGAGCTCGTGCGCCTTCGATTCGGCCACCCCCTTCTCGAGCGCACCCGCGACGAAGCGCTCGCGCCACGCCTCGAGCGCCGCGTGCGAGCGCTTGCGACTCATCGCCCGCCGCAGCCCTTCCGCCTCGCCCACGGTGAAGCCGGCGAGATGGACGGCGACGTCGAGCACCTGGTCCTGGAAGACGACGACACCGAGCGTCTCGCGCAGCGGCTCCTCGAGCAGCGGGTGGTCGGCCGGCGCGCGGTAGGTCGGGTCCTCGCGCAGCAGCTGGCGCCGCTCGACGTACGGGTGCACGGCCTTCCCCTGGATCGGCCCGGGCCGCACGAGCGCGACCTGCACCGTGATGTCGTCGATCGTCTCCGGCCGCGTGCGGAGGACGACCTGCATCTGCGCGCGGCTCTCGATCTGGAAGCAGCCGACCGTGTCGGCCCGCTGGATCTCCTCGAACACGTCCGGATCGTCGAGCGGAATCCGCGAAAGGTCGATCCGCTTGTCGTGACGTCGCGCGATGAGGTCGACGCACTCCTCGACCGCCGACAGCATCCCGAGCCCGAGCAGGTCGATCTTGAGGAAGCCTGCATCG
This sequence comes from Gaiellaceae bacterium, assembly GCA_036496985.1. Classification (GTDB taxonomy): domain Bacteria; phylum Actinomycetota; class Thermoleophilia; order Gaiellales; family Gaiellaceae; genus Palsa-739. Next base: position 11,556 of record DASXKE010000054.1, read on the forward strand.
GCGCAGGAGTCCTTGTCCCACTGGCACATCTGCCGGCCCTCCATCGCCGCCGGCTGCACCGGCACGAGCTCGACGAGCGGCCGCGACGAGATGACCATCCC
>DASXKE010000055.1:0-12098 GCA_036496985.1 Gaiellaceae bacterium
CGCGCAACCCACGCGGCTGCGCGGTGGCTTCCGGAGCCGAGCTCGCCGAAACAAGCCTCAGCAGCGGCGAACGCGGTCTCGGCCTCATCGAGGCGCTCCTGCTCGAGCAAGGACCGGCCCAGCACGAGCTGTGCGCTTCCGACCTCATCGACGTAGTCGACCCGGCCCTCGAGCAGTTCGAGTGCATGCCGCGCCTGCTCCTCGGCCTGATCGACGTCGCCTGTTCGAAGATGGACCTGGGCAAGCGAGGAAACGGCGCGTCCGGCGTCGGCGTCACGCCCGAGCTCGAGCGCGATCGCGAACGCCTCCTTCAAGAGCTCCACCGCCTGGTCGGTGTTTCCCAGCAGGAAGTTGAGACCGCCGAGGTTGTTCGTGAGCTGGCTCACGTGGACGCGATCGGCCAGTTCTGCATACGCCTCGCGGGCGCGCTCGGCGTAGTTGCGCGCCAGCACCCAGTGGCCCTCGCGATCGGCGACGAGGGAGGCCTGGAAGTAGGCAGCACCGATGGTGCGGAGATCCTCGACACCCCGCGACAGCTCGAGCGCGAGCTCGACGTCTTCCCGCGCAGCCTCGAAGTCGCGCTGCCGCTGCCAGCAGCGCGAGCGCCAGGAAAGGATGTTCGCCTTCAGCGCGTCGCAGGGCAGGCCGGATCGCTCGGCGAGCGCGAGCGCCTCGTTGAAGAGCGCAAGTGCCGTCTGGGTGCTGTTGAGCTGATAACGGCACCCGCCGAGCCGGAACAGGACGTCCGCCCGCTCGACGTCGGAGAACGACGCGGCCTCCGAGATCGAGCGCGCCTCGTTGAGGAGCTCGGCTGCGGCGCGGTGGTCGTGCAGGCGCATCTTCGCGAGGCCGCTGCCGACGAGGGCGCGCACCTGCAGCTCGGGCACCCCTGTCGAGCGGGCGGCAGCAGCGAGCGGCTCGAAAGCGGCCACGGCCTCTTCGTCCTCCTGCGCCTCGTACAGCGCCTCTGCACGCAAAAGGGCTCCCTCGATCCGGGTGCGCTCGTCCGTCGCGACACCGCTGGCGAGGAAGCCGGCGTCGACTCCAAGACGGTCCGCAAGCCATTCGATCGTGCCCTCGGTCGGGCGCGTCTTGCCGCGCTCGATCTGAGAGACGTACTCCTTCGAGAAGCGGTCGCCGGCGAGCTCGCTCTGGGTCAGCCCCGCGGCGACGCGGAGCTGGCGGAGCCGTTCCCCGAGGCGAAGTCCCTCGGGGCTGGTCTTGCGCGTGGTGCGGCTGGCGGTCTCTCGCATCGGCATATCTCGACCTTCGTTAGTGAAGCGCATACTTCACTGAAGCGCAAGTCGTCGCTTTTGGCTATCCCTCGTTTGGGCGTATTCATCACCAAAAATGGGTCAACCATGAGGTACACCAAATCACTTGACTGAGGTACTTGACGAGCGTCCCACAGGCTCCTATAGTGAGCGCACCTTGCAACCAGGCCGGACGCCAGGCCGAGGTTCGCAGGGGGTGCGTCGGGAGCTTCCGGCAGGGACGTGAGACGGGTGGGCCGCAGATCCGTCTCCTCGGGACCCACCGGGAGCGGCGCGCCTCTCGAGAAGGCCCCGGAGCCGCAGCCGGGGCCTTTTCATTGGTCCACTTCGCCCGCTTCGCCGGCGCAGGCGCGCTTCGCGCGCGTGCGCTCGGCTGTGCTTTCCGCTCGTGGACGCCCGCGCCCGCGCATGTCGGGCGCGGGCAGAGAAAGGGCTACGTCAGGCTCGGAGCCAGGAGAGGCGGGCGGCGCGGATTGCCTGCAGCTCCTCGTCGTCGAGGAGGCCCACGCGGCGGCCGACCATGCCCAGGATGCCGCCCGCGAGCATGATCCACGCCTCCGAGTCCGCGTCCCGCTCCTTCACGATCGCTCCCTGCTCCTGGCCGCGACGGATGAGGCCCGCCACGAAATCGTGCACCTCGCGCATGTGCCGCCGCAGGTGGCGCTTCAGGACCGGATCGTTCGAGGCCTCGCCGAGCGCCTGAACCCAGAGCTCCGCGAGCTGGAGCTTCGGCGACCGGACCGAGACGTGGCCCTTGCCGATCGCCTCGACCGCTGCGCAGGCGTCGGTCGCTTCCTCCAGCGCTCGCTCCCAGGCCTCGCGCGTCTTCGCCCAGACGTGCTCGAGCGCGGCGAGATAGAGATCACGCTTCGAGGCGAAGTGGCGATACAGGATCGGTTCCGAGACGCCGGCGGCGCGTGCGATCTCCGCAGTCGTGGTGCCGTGATAGCTGCCCTCGGTGAAGAGCCGGATCGCGGTCTCGATGAGGTGCAGCCGCCGGTCGGCGGCCGCCATCCGCGGGGGGCTGACGCTCACGCCGCCAGCTCCACGATGTGCTCGCGCACCACCTGGGGGCGCGTGCGCACCATGACCACCGCGATGATCGCAGCGGCGAACGCGAGAACCGCGGCGACGGCGAAGCCGGCGTGGAGCCCGTTCACGTAGTCCTGCGCGGCCAGCGGGCTGGTCGTCGGATGGTGGAGATACGAGGCCACGATCGCGCCCATGACGGCGATCCCGAGCGACCCGCCGACCTGCCGGAAGCTATTGAGAACCCCGGAACCGACGCCCGCCTTGTCGACCGGCACAGAACCCATGGCGGCCGAGGTCATCGGCGACATCGTCATCGCCATCCCGACGCCGCCGAGGATCATCGACGGCAGGAGCGTCCAGAAGGTGGAGTGGACGGTGACGCGCTCGTAGAGGAGCAGTGAGAATCCGACGAGCGTCATGCCCGCGCCCATCAGCCAGCGCGAGCCGACCCGGTCGGACAGCCTGCCGGCGAGCGGCGCGACGATGATGATCAGCGACACCATCGGCAGGAACGAAGCTCCGGCCTGCACCGCGGAATAGCCGAGGATGTTCTGGATGTAGAGCGAGACGAAGAAGAAGACGCCGAACATCGAGAGCGAGACGAGCATCGCCACGACGTTCGCGCCGGTGAACGAGCTGATCTTGAACAGCGAGAGATCGAGCATCGCCAGCCGCTGCCGCTTCTCGACCACGATGAAGGCGACGAGCAGGACGGCCGCCGCCGCGAAGAGGCCGAGGATCTCGGGCGAGGTCCAGCCATGGCTGTTTCCCTCCACGAGCGCGTAGCTGAGCGCAAAGAGGAAGCCGATCGACGTCACGAGACCGGGGAGGTCGATGCTCTGTTCGGCCGAAGTGTCGCGCGACTCGCGAATCGCGAACTGGGAGACGACGATCGCCAGGATGCCCACCGGGACGTTGACGAAGAAGATCCAGTTCCAGTTCAGGTATTCGACGATCAGGCCGCCGCCCAGCGGGCCGATGGCGAGCGCAAGAGCCGACACGCCGGCCCAGATCCCGATCGCCTGCCCGCGCTGCTTCGGCGGGAAGGTCGCGACGATGATCGAGAGCGTCGCCGGGTTCATGAGTGCGGCCCCGACACCCTGCACCGCGCGCGCCCCGATCAGAACGCCGGCGCTCGACGCGAGCCCGCAGGCCAGCGACGAGAGCGTGAAGATCGCGAGCCCGATGACGAAGATGCGGCGTCGGCCGAAGAGGTCTGCGAGCTTGCCTCCGGTGATCAACAGCGAGGCGAACGTCAGCGCGTAGGCGATCACCACCCACTCGAGCTGTGAGACCGAAACGTGCAGGTCGCGCTGCATCGTCGGCAGAGCGACGTTCACGACCGTGTTGTCGAGCATGATCATGAAGAGGCCGAACGAGACGGCCGCCAGCGTGACCCACTTGCGATTCTCCTCGGCCGTCAGGGCGGCCAGCGCTCTTGCTCTCACGTACTTCTCCCCGTTCGAAGTTAGCGTCCACTAGGTTAGCGCACGCTAACTTCGCTGGGCAAGCGCGACGGATCGGCTCCATGTTTTAGACTGCGAGGCGTAAACCTATGCGCCTCGCTCTTTGCCAGATCGACCCGACGGTCGGAGACCTCGACGGGAACCGCAAGCTGATCCTCGCGCGCAGCGAAGAGGCGCGAGCGGCCGGCGCCGACCTCGCCGTCTTTCCCGAGCTCGCCGTCACGGGCTATCCGCCCGAGGATCTGCTCCTGCGGCCAGGGTTCGTGCGCGCGGCCCGCGCCTCCGTCGAGCAGCTCGCCGCCGAGACCCGGGGCATCGTCGCGCTCGTCGGCGTGCCGCTTCTCGACGGCGGCCTCTACAACGCGTGCGCCGTCTGCGCGGACGGCGAGATCGCCACTTGGGCGAAGAAGCGACACCTGCCGAACTACGGAGTCTTCGACGAGAAGCGCTACTTCGCGTCGAGCGACGAGGTGGCGCTGATCGAGGTGGCGGGCACGAAAGTCGGGATCACGATCTGCGAGGACATGTGGATTCCCGGCCCGCCGACGACCGAGCTCGCCTCGGCGGGCGCGGAGCTCGTCGTCAACCTCTCGGCCTCCCCGTTCCACATCGGACGGGCACAGGAACGTGAGGCGATCTTCGCCGCGCGGGCGCGCGAGAGCGGCGTGCGCGTCGCGCTGTGCAATGCGGTGGGAGGCCAGGACGAGCTCGTCTTCGACGGGCATTCGCTTCTGCTCGAGAGCGACGGGAGCGTGCTGGCGCGAGCGCCCGGCTTCGAGGAAGCGCTCCTTGTCGTCGACCTCGACCAACCGGAGGCATCCGGGATCGCTCCGCTTGACGACGACCTCGAGCAGATGCGGCATGCGCTCGTCCTCGGCCTGCGCGACTACGTCGCGAAGAACGGCTTCGACGCCGTCGTGGTCAGCGTCTCGGGCGGAATCGATTCGGCCGTGACGGCGGCGCTTGCGGTGGAGGCTCTCGGGGCCGACCGCGTGCACTGCGTGTCGATGCCTTCTCGCTACTCATCGGAGGGGACTCGAACCGACGCGCGGCGACTGGCCGAGAACCTCGGCTGCGACTTCCGGGAGCTGCCGATCGAGCCGGTCGTCGAGGCGTATACCGGCGTCCTAGCGGAGTCCTTCGCCGGGCACGATCCGGACGTCGCCGAGGAAAATCTCCAGGCGCGGATCCGTGGCACTCTCGCGATGGCGCTCTCGAACAAGTTCGGCTGGCTTCTTGTTGCGAGCGGCAACAAGTCGGAGCTGTCGGTCGGCTACGCGACGCTCTACGGCGACATGGCCGGCGGGTTCGCCCTCCTCAGGGACGTGTTCAAGACCGACGTCTTCCGGCTGGCCAGGCGGCTGAACGAGCGGGCCGGACGCGAGCTCGTCCCTCAGTCGACGATCGACCGCGCGCCGAGCGCCGAGCTGCGCGCGGATCAGTTGGACGAGGACTCGCTGCCTCCCTACTCCGAGCTCGACCGGGTGCTCGAGGCCTACGTCGAAGAGGATCGCTCCCTCGACGAGCTGAGCGCGGCCGGCTTCGATCCGGACGTGGTGGCGCGGGCGGTGGCGCTCATCGATCGCGCCGAGTACAAGCGTCGCCAGGCGCCGCCCGGTGTGCGGCTACGGCCGAAGGCGTTCGGCCGCGACCGGCGCACGCCGATCACGAGTCGCTGGCGGAGCTGACGAGGTCGGAGAGCTCGCTGAACCAGCGGAGCCGCTCGTCCCAGGGAACGGCGGCGTTCGCCGGCGAGGTCGACGGCAGGACGAACAGCTTCGTCTTGCCGAGGGTTCGCTCCTGGACACCGAGGTCGGCTCGCTTGCCGAAGGCGCCGCGGAACGCCTCCTTGCCGACGAAAGCGAACCAGCGTGGTCGCAGCTCGCGGGCGATTCCCTCGAGGCGCTCGGCGGAGCCGGCAAAGTCGGCGCGGCGGAGATCGCTCGAGCCGGGAGTCGTGCGGTAGGCGGCGTTCGTGACGCCGACCCCCTCCACGAGCAAGGCGAACTGCTCGCTCGGTTCGTAGAGGCGAGAGGTGATCCGCGCTGTGTGGAGGAGGCGCCAGAAGTCGTTGCGCGGGTTCGCAAAGTGCGCGCCGGCGGCGGCGGACACGCGGCCGGGGTTGATCCCGACGAAGACAACGCGGAGGTCGGGGGCGAGGACGTCCGGCACGTCACTCGGAGTCGCGTCCAGTTCAGCCAGGTCCCTCTTTTGAGCCACCTATTCCCCCAACGGGGGAGCGAGGCTCCCTTCAGGAACGATAGGCGGCGAAGTGATACGCCGGGTTCGCAACTCCGCGCCGAACGGTCGACGCGACGCTACGCCGCTTCCGCGGCAGCTTCGGCCGCGTCGAGCTCCGCGACTAGCTCGTCCGTCCGCGCCTCGATGCGAGCCTCGAAGTCTCGCCGCAGGTCCTCGCCCGAGACCGCCAGCTCGTATCGCGGCCGTCGCGGTTCGATCGTGACAAGCGTCACCGTAGAGTCCCAGCCGCCGTACAAGCGGACATAGCACTCCGTCTCAGACAGCGATCGCAGCCGCCGCACGTGGCGCACGCTACGACGCGTCCCGGACGGAGCCGGGCATCTGAGACCATGCAGCCGTGGTGAAGGAGCTGCGCTACGGGGTCGACCTCACAACGGGCGGCGGACTGACGGACGAAAACGGCGTCGGCCTCGACGTGCCCACCGGGTGGACGCCCGAGCACCTGTTGCTCGCCGCGCTCCTCCGCTGCTCCGTCAAGAGCCTTCGCCACCACGCGGAGCGACAAGGCATCGATGTCCGGTCGGCCTCGGGCAGCAGCCTGACGCTCGTCACGAAACGCGAGACGGATGACCGGTACGCGCTCGTCGAGACCGAGGCCGACCTCGCGGTCGAGCTCGCACCTGAGCCGGAGCCGGCCGCCCTCACCGAGCTCCTCGCGCTCGCCGAACGCGACTGCTTCGTCGGATCCTCCCTCACCGCCAAGCCGAGCTACCGCTGGGTCGTCAACGGCCGGGCGGTGCGCACGTGAGCGGGACGCTGACGCCGCCGCGCGAACGGCTCGACCGCGGCGAGCACACGGGTCTCGGCCGTCCCTGGCTCGTGATCGTCCTCAACGACGACCACAACACCTTCCACGGAGTCGCGTCCGCGCTTTCGGCCACCGTCCCCGGCGTCTCCTACGACGGCGGGATGCGTCTGGCGGAACGGATTCACAACTCCGGGCAAGCGGCCGTGTGGTCGGGCCTGCGCGAACAGGCGGAGCTCTACTGGGAGCAGCTGCGGGAGCGCGGGCTGACGATGGCACCACTCGAGCAGGCATGAACTTCGACCTCGACTCGATCCGGGCGCGGTTTCCGGCACTCGCAGCCGGCGCCGTGCTGCTCGACGCGCCGGGCGGGACGCAGTGCCCCCAGTCGGTGCTCGACGCGATCGCCGGTTATCTCCGCGAGTCGAACGCGAATCTCGGCGGCGCATTCGCCGCCAGCCGCCGGAGCGACGAGCTCATGGAGCAGGCGCATGCAACCGCGGCCGCGTTCCTGGGTTGCCGCGCCGAAGAGACGATCTTCGGCCAGAACATGACCACGCTCAATTTCGCCCTGACGCGCGCCCTCGGACGAACCCTCGACGCCGGCGACGAGATCCTCGTCACGCGCCTCGATCACGACGGCAACATCGCGCCCTGGCTCGAGCTCGCCCACGACCTGGACGTGAGCGTCGAGTTCGTCGAGATCCGCGACGACACCACGCTCGACCTCGGCGACCTCGAACGGAAGCTGACCGAGCGCACGCGCGTCGTGGCCTTCCCGTTTGCGGCCAACGCATTCGGCACGACGACCGACGCGGCGCGCATCGTCGAACTCGCGCACGCGGCCGGGGCGCTCGCCTGGGCGGACGCAGTCCACTACGCGCCGCACGGCCCGATCGACGCCGCGGCGCTCGGCGTCGACGTCCTCCTCTGCTCGCCCTACAAGTTCTTCGGCCCGCATCTCGGACTCGCGTTCGGGCGGGAGGAGCTGCTGCGCTCGTGGCGGCCGTACAAGGTGCGGCCGGCGGCCGACGAGCCGGTCGGCGCCCGGTTCGAGACGGGGACGCTCGCGCATGAGCTGCTCGCGGGCTTCGTGGCCGCGGTCGACTACCTGGACGAGATCGGCTGGGACGCGATCCGCGAGCACGAGTACGCGCTCGGGCAGCGGTTCCTCGACGGCTTGCCCGATCGGTGCACGCTCTACGGGATCGAGGCGATGGACGGCCGGGTGCCCACGTTCGCGTTCCGTGTGGACGGAACTCAGCCGCGTGAAGTCGCCGAGCAGCTGGCCGCGCGCGAGATCGCGGTGTGGGACGGCGACTACTACGCCATCGAGGCGATGACGCGTCTCGGCCTGCAGCCCGAGGGCGCCGTTCGCGCCGGATTCGTGCACTACAACTCGCTCGCGGAGGTCGACCGGCTCCTCGACGCGCTGGCCGAGATCTAGCCTCTAGCTGGCGTTGTCGGCCTTCGCGGCTGCGGCGGCGGCGGTCCACCGAGGATCGTGGCGGCGGATCCGGTCCGGCTCGCGACCGCGCCGCTCGGCAAGCTCCACGGTCAGCCGCTGAAAGCGAACGATGTCCACGACCGGATGCTGCATGGGCACGAGGTCGACGTCGCAGCCGAGCGCACGCAGCGCGGCGGCAGCGGCGGCAGCGCGCTCCCCCGCGACACCTGCGCCGTCGAGGACGAACGCGCGCACCGACTCGTCCACCGCCGCGAGATAGCCGTGGAGGAGCTGCTCCGTCTCGTACGCCTCGGCCGCGACCCACGCGCCCTCGCGCAGCTTGAGCACCGCCTCGTGCGCGGTCGCGAGCTCTCGACCGGCGCCCGCGACGACGAATCGCTCCTCGTCCCCGACTTCCGGCAACGGTGCGACGAGCGCCTCCTCGACCGCGCCCGGCAACGAGGAGATGTCCTCTCCGCGAAGCGCGGCGATCGCTGCGACCGCGCACGTGTAGCTCGCCGTGTGGCACCAGCTCTCCTCGATCTCAGGCGTGCAGACGATCACCTCGTCGCAGAGCTCGGCGATCGGCCCGTCGGCCCGGCCGGTGACGAGCCACCGCGGGCCTTGCCAGGCTCGCGCCGCCTCGAGCGTCAGAGGCGTCTCCCCTTCGTGGGACACGATCACGAGCAGGTCGGCGTCGCGGTCAAGGCTGGAAGCATCGCCAGCAAAGCCGGCGATGCCCGGCCGTGGAGACCGGGCGCCTGCGGCGCCCTGGGCTCGCAGAACCAGCTCCAGCGCCTGCACCGCGTCCCCGCCAGTCATGGCTGCATGGAACGACGTACCGCAGCCAGTGAAGAGCAGCCGCCGGCCGTCGGGAAACCGCTTGTCCGTAGGCACCTGCGCCAGCCACTCCGGCTGGGCGGCGATGGCGCGTCTGGTTTGCTCGCCGTACACAAGGCATAGCTCTATACGATCGAACGCCGTGACGGTGTTCCAACGAGACACGCTCGACAACGGTCTGCGCGTACTGACCGCCGACCTGCCGCACGCGCAGTCCGTGGCCGTGCTGATCATGCTCGCCGCCGGCTCGCGCTACGAAAGCGCCGAGACGAGCGGCATCGCGCACTTCTCCGAGCACATGTTCTTCAAGGGAACGCATCGGCGGCCGAGCGCGCGCGAGATCGCCGGCGCGATCGACTCCATCGGCGGCGAGTTCAACGCGTTCACGAGCAAGGAGACGACCGCGTACTACGTCAAGTGCGCGGCCGAGCACCGCGACGTGGCGCTCGACGTTCTCGTCGACATGCTCCGCAACTCGCGTTTCGCCGAGGAGGAGATCGAGCGCGAGAAGGGCGTGATCGTCGAGGAGATGAACATGTACTACGACACGCCGCGCGACTTCGTCGGCGGCGTCTACGAGCAGCTGCTCTGGGGCGACCAGCCGCTCGGGCGCGACATCATCGGTCGCAAGGAGACGGTCCGCGACGCCACGCGCGAGACGTTCATGGGGTATCTCGGCCACTGGTACAAGCCGTCGCGGATGGTGCTCGGCGTAGGCGGCCGTATCGGCGACGGGCTGCTCGACCGTGCACAGGAATTGCTCGGCGACCTAGACGACGCCGATACCGGCGAGCCGGAGCCCGCTGCGGCGCACGCGAACGGCCGCGTGGTCGTCTCGACGAAGGCGTCGGAACAAGCGCACGTCGTGCTCGGCGTGCACAGCCTGCCGCTCGGCCATCCGGACCGTTATGCGCTTCAGCTCCTCGCGACCGCGCTCGGCGGCGGGATGTCCTCACGCCTCTTCAGCGAGGTCCGCGAGCAGCGAGGCCTCGCCTACTACGTCCACGGTCTCAACCACAGCTACACCGACGCCGGGACGCTCTACACGCAGGCGGGCGTGGACATCGCCCGCATCGACGACGCCGTGGCAACGATCGCCGGCGAGCTCCGCAAGATCGCGGCCGAGCCGCCGCAGGACGAAGAGCTCGAGAAGGCGCGCAACTTCGCGAAGGGCCGGTTCGTGCTCCAGCTCGAGAGCCCTCAGGGGCTGATGATGTTCGGGCTGCGGAAAGAAGTGCTCGAGCGCAAGCTCCCCGACCCGGACGACGTGCTGCGCGGACTCGATGCGGTGACGAGCGACGACGTGGCGCGCGTCGCGTCGGAGCTGATCACCAGCGACCGCCTACGGCTCGCGGTGATCGGCCCGTTCGACGACGCTTCACGCTTCGAGCCGTTGCTCGACGGCTGAACCATCGAGCGGCGGGACGCTCGCTTCCCGTCCGATGTCGCGGCGGCGGACAGGGGCTCCGAGCGCATACCAGGCCAGGGTCGCGCAGAGCGCGGCGCCGGCGAGCAGAGCGATCCCGACGACCTCGGTGCGCAGCACCATCCCGGCGGCGGCCAGGACGAACGTGGCCAGCACCAGCAGGCCCGTCAGCGAGCGGCGCAGCGGATGTTGCGGACTCATCCAGCTGACCGTAGGAGCGTGTGGGGCGGCAGGCATCCCTCCGGTGGGGGACGAGAACGCGACGTTCGCATTCCGGGCACGCCGAGCACGCGCGCCCGGCGTCGATATCCATTAAGACGGGCGGCGGCGCTGTGTTCGAGGTCGACGGTCCAGTTGGCACCTGTCCCGGATCCGCCCGTTGGAGTGCCTTCAACCTCCGCTGCCGCTCGTGCGCGAGGTTTCTACCATTCGACGCGGACGATTCCTAGCCTGCAAAGAGAAAAGGGGAGCCCAGAGGCTCCCCTTTTCTCAGGCTTCGGCCTCTTGCGCCTTCTCGTCCGCCGCACGCTTCGCGATCTCGTCGACGACCGTCGGGTCGGCGAGCGTCGTCGTGTCGCCCAGCTTGCGGTCGTTCGCGACGTCCCGCAGCAGGCGGCGCATGATCTTGCCGCTGCGGGTCTTCGGCAGCTCGGGCGTGAAGACGATGTTCGCCGGCTTCGCGATCGGCCCGATCTTCTGCGCGACGTGGTTGCGCAGCTCCTCGAGCTTCTCGACGGAGCCGTCGCTTCCGCCCTTCAGCGTCACATAGGCGACGATCGCCTCGCCGGTCACCGGATCCGCACGTGAAGTCACTGCGGCCTCGGCGACCTCCTGATGATCGACGAGCGCCGACTCGACCTCGATGGTCGAGATGCGGTGCCCGGAGACGTTCATCACGTCGTCGATCCGGCCGAGCAGCCAGAAGTCGCCGTCCTGGTCGATCCGGGCGCCGTCGCCCGCGAGGTAGATGTCCTCGTACTTCGACCAGTACGTCTCCCTGTAGCGCTGGTCGTCGCCGAAGATGCCTCGCAGCATCGCCGGCCACGGCTTCTTGAGGACGAGATAGCCGCCCCCGCCGGGGCCGACCTCCTTGCCCTGCTCGTCGTAGATCGCCGGCACGACGCCCGGGAACGGCTTCGTCGCCGAGCCCGGCTTGAGCGTCGTGACGCCCGGCAGCGGCGTGATCAGGACCATCCCAGTCTCGGTCTGCCACCAGGTGTCGACGATCGGCGTCCGGTCGCCGCCGATGTGCTCGCGGTACCAGATCCACGCCTCGGGGTTGATCGGCTCGCCGACGGAGCCGAGCAGGCGCAGCGACGAGAGGTCGTGCTGCTGCGCGTACTCCGGCCCCCACTTCATGTGCGAGCGGATCGCCGTCGGCGCGGTGTAGAGGATCGTCACCTTGTACTTCTCGACGATCGACCACCACCGGTCCTTGTCGGGGAAGTCGGGCGTCCCCTCGTAGAGGACCGACGTCGTCCGGTTGCAAAGCGGCCCGTAGACGATGTAGCTGTGGCCGGTGATCCAGCCGATGTCGGCGGCGCACCAGTACACGTCCTCGTCCTGCTTCAGGTCGAAGATGTAGTTGTGCGTCGTCGACGTGCCG
>DASXKE010000056.1:0-3635 GCA_036496985.1 Gaiellaceae bacterium
TGGATGACCTCCTCGAGGATGTCCCACACCTCGGCGTGCATCTGGTCGACGTGCCGCTTGGCCGCCTTGATGTTCTGGACGATCTTCCGCTCGACGAGCCGGCTCATGATGAACGGCTTGAAGAGCTCGAGCGCCATCAGCTTCGGCAGGCCGCACTGATGCAGACGCAGGTGCGGGCCGGAGACGATCACCGAGCGGCCCGAGTAGTCGACGCGCTTCCCGAGCAGGTTCTGGCGGAAGCGGCCCTGCTTGCCCTTGAGCATGTCGGACAGCGACTTGAGCGGCCGGTTGCCCGGGCCGGTCACGGCGCGGCCGCGGCGGCCGTTGTCGAACAGGGCGTCGACGGCCTCCTGCAGCATCCGCTTCTCGTTGTTGACGATGATCTCCGGCGCGCCGAGGTCGAGCAGCCGCTTGAGCCGGTTGTTCCGGTTTATGACGCGGCGGTAGAGATCGTTGAGGTCGGACGTGGCGAAGCGGCCACCGTCGAGCTGCACCATCGGGCGCAGTTCCGGCGGGATCACCGGAACCGCCTCGAGGATCATCCACTCGGGCTTGTTCTCGCTCGTCGTGAACGCGCTGACGACCTTGAGCCGCTTGATCGCACGCTGCTGCTTCTGGCCCTTCCCGGTGCGGATCGTCTCGCGCAGGCTCGCGGCCTCGGCGGTGAGGTCGAGGTCCTTGAGCAGCTCGCGGATCGCCTCCGCGCCCATGCCGCCGTTGAAGTAGACGCCGAACCCGTACGGCGAGCCGAAACGGTCCTTGAGCTCGCGGAAGATCTGCTCGTCGTTGACGATCAGCTTCGGCTCGAGCTCGCGGAACAGCCGCCACGTCTCCTCGAGCCGGTTCACGGCGTCGACGGCAGCCTCGCGTGCGTCCTCGCGGCGCGACTCGATGTCGAGGTACATCTCGCGCACCTTCAGCGCCCACTGGACGATCGCGTCGAGATCCTCCTTCTGGATCCGGCCGTCGGTCTTGAGGCAGAGGTCGTTCGCCAGCTCACGCAGGTCGCTGTCGTCGTCGGCCGTGTCGAGCACCTCCCGCAGGAGCCCGTTGCCGAGCTCGCGCGCCTTTTCGAGGTTCTTCCGGTCGACACCCTCGGTGAGGCCCGCATCCTCCTCGTTGAGCTCGCCGCCCGCGAGGAGAGCCTCGACGATGCGATGGATGTGCTTCGTGACCGCGCCCTTCTTCGAGCCGGTCGCCTTCTCGGCCTCCTTCTCGAGCCCGGCGATCGCCGCCTTGATCTGCTCGGCGGCCGCTCCGACGGCGTCGACCTCACGCGGGGTCAGGCGCCGGTCGTCGCGGATCGCGGAGTTGCGAACGAGCTCGCGGATCTTCTTCGAGTCCTCCGTCGTGATCTTCGGAACGAGCTCGACGAAGAGACCGCCGACGAGGCCCCTGGCCTCCTCGAGCGGCGGCAGCACCTGCTCCTCCGCCCAGTTCGAGAGCCCGCGGCCCCAGAAGTCGTCGTCCTCGTCGAAGTTCCGCTCCTTGCCCTTCGCGAAGTAGTCGCGACGGCGAGCGAGCCTGTCCTCGAGCGCGGCGAGCGCCTCGTCGCGGTCGACGTCGATGCGCTCGGCCTCGGCGCGCACCTGATCCTCGAGCGCGTTGAGGTCCGACGCCCGCTTCTCGACGTCGACGGCAGTGACGATCGAGGCGGCGAAGTAGAGCACCTTCTCCAGCTCGCGCGGCGCGATGTCGAGGAGGTAGCCGATGCGGCTCGGCACGCCCTTGAAGAACCAGATGTGCGAGACGGGCGCCGCGAGGTCGATATGACCCATACGCTCGCGCCGCACCTTCTGCCGCGTCACCTCGACGCCGCAGCGCTCGCAGATGATGCCCTTGTAGCGGACGCGCTTGTACTTGCCGCAGTAGCACTCCCAGTCGCGCGTCGGCCCGAAGATGCGCTCGCAGAACAGGCCGTCGCGCTCGGGCTTGAGCGTGCGGTAGTTGATCGTCTCGGGCTTTGTTACCTCACCCGAAGACCAGTCGCGGATCTGCTTCGACGAGGCGAGGCCGATCCGAATTGCGTCGAAATCATTGATGTCGATCAAGTTGTCTCCCCAGTCCCTTTCTAGTCTTCGATCTCGACATCGACGAGGTCCGGCTCGCCGAGCGGCCCGACCTCTTCCTGAACTTCCTCTTCGGCCTCCTGCTTCGGCGACACCTCGACGTCCTCGAGGTCGCCGAGCGACTCGTCGGCCGGCAGGACGAGGTCCTGGTCGACACGCTCCTGCCCTTCCTCGACCTCCTCGGTCGTCGGCTGCTGGCCGACGGCGCGGAGCGAGCCGGGCGAGAGGTCGATTCCGAGCTCCTCCGCGGCGCGCAGCAGCTCGTCCTCCTCCTCGCGCACCTCGACCTCGCGGCCCTCGTCCGAAAGGACGTGGACATCGAGGGCGAGCGACTGCATCTCCTTCAGGAGCACCTTGAAGGACTCCGGGATCGACGGCTCTGCGATGTTCTCGCCCTTGACGATCGCCTCGTAGGCCTTCACGCGTCCCACCGTGTCGTCTGACTTGATGGTCAGCATCTCCTGCAGCGTGTACGCGGCGCCGTAGGCCTCGAGCGCCCACACCTCCATCTCGCCGAAGCGCTGGCCTCCGAACTGGGCCTTACCGCCCAGCGGCTGCTGCGTGACGAGCGAGTACGGGCCGGTTGAGCGGGCGTGGATCTTGTCGTCGACAAGATGGAGCAGCTTCAGGATGTACATGTAGCCGACGGTGACCTTCTGCTCGAACGGCTCGCCGCTGCGGCCGTTGTAGAGCTGCACCTTGCCCGAGCACTGGCGCCCCTTCGGCCGCTTCGGGTCGACGAGGAACTGGATCGGCGAGTCCGGGTTCTGCTGCACCCACTGGATCAGCGCCTCGTCCACGTCGTCCGGCGTCGCGCCGTCGAAGACCGGCGTCGCGACCGGGCTCGGATTGCCGCCGTTGATGATCTGGCGGCGGTGGCGCCAGTCGACCTCGCCGTTCTGCTTGCCGTTGCCGTCGCCGTTCTCCTCGCCGTAGACGCCGTGCGCCGCAGCCCAGCCGAGATGCGTCTCGAGCACCTGGCCGATGTTCATCCGGCTCGGCACGCCGAGCGGGTTGAGCACGATGTCGACGGGGCGGCCGTCCGGCAGGAACGGCATGTCCTCCTCGGGGACGATCTTCGAGATGACGCCCTTGTTGCCGTGGCGTCCGGCGAGCTTGTCGCCCTCGGCGATCTTGCGCTTGGTGGCGACGAAGACGCGGACGAGCTCGTTGACGCCCGGCGAGAGATCGTCGCCGCCGTCGCGCGAGAACGTCTTGACGTCGATCACGACGCCGCCCTCGCCGTGCGGCACCTTGAGGCTGGTGTCGCGGACCTCGCGCGCCTTCTCCTTGAAGATCGCGCGGATCAGCTTCTCTTCGGCCGTCAGCTCGGTCTCGCCCTTCGGTGTGACCTTGCCGACGAGCAGGTCGCCGGCGCCGACCTCGGCACCGATCCGCACCACCCCGCGCTCGTCGAGCTGCGACAGCGACTCCTCCGAGCGGTTCGGGATGTCGCGCGTGATCTCCTCGTCGCCGAGCTTCGTCGAGCGCGCGTCGATCTCGTACTCGTGGATGTGGATCGACGTGAGGATGTCGTCCTTGACGATCCGCTCCGAGATCACGATC
>DASXKE010000057.1:0-3150 GCA_036496985.1 Gaiellaceae bacterium
GCCCAGCTGCACAAAACTGGCAGCGGGGCTGGGCGCGCCTAGCTACTCGGAGTCGGAGTCGAGGAACGGGTAGCGGTAGTCGCGCGGCGGCACGAACGTCTCCTTGATCGCGCGCGGGCTGACCCAGCGGATCAGGTTCCACATCGAGCCGGCTTTGTCGTTCGTCCCCGAAGCGCGCGCGCCGCCGAACGGCTGCTGGCCGACGACGGCTCCGGTCGGCTTGTCATTGACGTAGAAGTTGCCGGCCGCATAGCGGAGCCGGTCGCGTGTCTTCTCGATGGCGTCGAGGTCACGTGCGAACACGGCGCCGGTGAGGCCGTAGGTCGTACCCTCGTCGACGAGGTCGAGCGTCTCGTCGTAACGGGAGTCGTCGTAGACGAACGCCGTCACGACCGGTCCGAACAGCTCGTCCCTCATGGTGCGGAAGCTGGGGTCGGAAGTCTCGATCACGGTCGGCTGGACGAACCAGCCGTCGCTGTCGTCGTAGCTTCCGCCGGCGACGATCGAAGCGGTTCCGCCGGAAGCCTTCGCCTCCTCGATCGCCTCCGTCTGGGTCGCGAAAGAGCTGGCATCGATCACGGCGCCGACGAAGTTCGAGAAGTCGGTGACGTCGCCCATCTTCATGTCATCGATCCCGGCGGCGACCTGGTCACGCACCTGCGGCCAGAGGCTGGCAGGCGCGAAGACGCGCGAGGAGGCGGAGCACTTCTGGCCCTGATACTCGAATGAGCCGCGCAGGATCGCGGTCGCCAGGGCTTCGGCGTCGGCGCTCGGGTGCGCGACGATGAAGTCCTTGCCGCCCGTCTCGCCGACGACGCGCGGGTAGTTGCGGTAGCGGGCGATGTTGTCGCCGACCGTCTTCCACATCCCCTGGAAGACGGGCGTGGAGCCGGTGAAGTGGATTCCGGCCAGGTGTTCGCTCGCGAGCGCCGGGTCGCCGACGGCGGCGCCCGAGCCGTAGTCGAGGTTGATCACGCCCGGCGGCAGGCCCGCTTCCTCGAAGAGCTGCATGAGGAAGTGCGCGCTGACTGCCGCTGTTGAGGCGGGCTTCCAGACGACGGTGTTGCCCATGAGCGCCGCCGAGGTCGGGAGGTTGCCGGCGATCGAGGTGAAGTTGAACGGCGTGACGGCGAAGACGAAGCCTTCGAGCGGCCGGTACTCGAGCCGGTTCCAGACGCCGGGCGAGGAGATCGGCTGCTCCTCGTAGATGCGCGTCATGTACTGGACGTTGAAGCGCCAGAAGTCGATCAGCTCGCACGCGGCGTCGATCTCGGCCTGGTGCGCGGTCTTCGACTGGCCGAGCATCGTGGCCGCGTTCAGCGTTTGCCGCCACGGGCCGGCGAGCAGCTCCGCGGCGCGGAGAAAGACGGCCGCGCGGTCCTCCCACGGAGTTCGCGACCAGTCCTCCCACGCGTCGGCCGCGGCGGCGATTGCGCGATCGACCTCGGCGGCGCCGCCCTTGTGGACGTCAGCGAGCACGTGGCTGCGTTTGTGCGGCATCACGGCTTCGAACGTGTCGCCGGTCTGGACGGCCTCGCCGCCGATCACGAGCGGGATCTCGAGACGCTGGCCGGCGAGCTCGTCGAGGCTGCGCCGGAGCTCCTCGCGCTCGGCACTGCCCTGCTCGTAGCCGAGCACGGGTTCGTTGTGGGGTTCCGGGACGCGGAAGATGCCGTGGGCGCTCATGCTGCGATTCTAGGATTCGGAGTCGTGGCGGTGACGCAGGTCGCCTACGAGGTCGACGGCTGGGGCGTGGGGGAGCTCGTCGTCTCGGACGGGCGCGTCGTCTGGCACGAGCTCCCGTGGCCTCGCGTTGGGGCCGACACAGTGGACCCATCCCAAACCCCCACCCACCCGGGGCCAGGGGCTGGGCCTCTCGTATCACGAAACCGGTCACGCGGAGGTCGTGGCTTCGCGTCGGAAGTGGTGCGGCTTCTGCTGGCGTATTTCGCCGGCGAGCAGGTGCCGCTCGAGGACGTGCCGGTCGATCTCGAGTACGAGACGTCGTTCCTCTCGCGCTGCGCCGTCGCACTCCGCACGATCCCGCGCGGCGAGGTCGTCACCTACGGCGAGCTTGCCGCGCTCGCGGGAGCGCCGGGAGCCGCACGCGCCGCCGGGGGCTTCTGCGCGCGCAGTCACCTCTCGATCTTCGTCCCGTGCCACCGCGTGGTGTCCGCAGGCGGCCTCGGCCCGTACGGCTCCTACGGCACCGGTTACAAACGCCGGCTGCTGGCCCTCGAAGGCTATCCCGATGCTCTCTGACGACCTGCGCGATGAGCTGGCCGGAATCGCGCCCGCGACTGAGGAGGAACGCCTCGCAGAGCTCTCCGGGCTCTTCCACGTCGCCGGACGCGCGCACCTGCGGGGACGCGGCGCCGTCGACGTCCATCTCGACGTGTCGACCTCGACCGTCGCGCGCCGCGCCTTCGCCTTGTTGCGTGCGTCGGACGTGAGGTCCGAGATCCGCACCTATTCACGGCACGCCTTCGACAAATCGACGCGCTACCAGCTGCACGTCGAGGGCACGGAGGACGCGTACGCGACGCTCCACCGGGCCGGTGTGCTCGACCGATCCCACCGGCCGCTCGGCCGGCCGCCGAACCGTGTCGTCGCGCGACGCCCGAGCGCGGCCGCGTACCTGCGCGGCGCGCTCCTCGGCTCGGGCACGCTCAGCGGGCCGAGAGGACCGCACCTCGAGATCCGCACCGCGGAAGCCGACGGCGCGCGCTTTCTCGCCGCGCTCGCGATCCGGCTCGGCGGCGAGCTTCACGTCCAGGAGCGCAGCTCGCATGCAACGGCCTACGCGAAGGGCACCGAGGCCATCGCCGACATCCTCGTCGCCGTCGGTGCCGTCGACCTCGTGCTCGTCCTCGAGGAGCAGGCAGTGCTCGCGGCAACCCGCGCCGACGCCAACCGTCTCGCGAACGCCGACCATGCGAACCTCGTGCGCACCGGGCGTGCCGCGCATGCGCAGCTGGAGGCGCTCCACCGCGTCGACGTCGACACGCTCCCGGACGACCTACGCGAGATCGCGCTCCTGCGGCTGCGCCATCCAACGGCCTCGATCGCCGAGCTCGCACGGCGCTGCAAGCCGGCGTTGTCGAAGGCGGCCGCCTACCGGCGACTCCGGCGTTTGCAGGAACTTTCCGG
>DASXKE010000058.1:0-8142 GCA_036496985.1 Gaiellaceae bacterium
GCACAACTTCGCCGACGAGGCGGCGGGGACGATGAATCTCCTCGACGCGACCGCGAATTCGGTGAACACGATCTTTGCCCAGCTGATCGCCAAGGCGGGCGTGGGGAATGTCCAGGCGATGGCGCGTAACCTCGGAGTCACGGAGCAGATCAACGGCCCGTACTTCAGGCGCGCCTGTGCGATCACGCTCGGCTCGGTGGGTTTCACGCCGCTCGAGCTCACCGACGTCTACGCGACCTTTGCCGACGGAGGCGTCCACCACGATCCGCAGGCGTTCGAGAGCGTCCGCAACGCGAGGAACAAGGTAGTCGAGAAGATCACCACCAAAGGGACGCGGGTGCTCAGCCCGAACGTCAGCGCCCAGCTCACGTACGCGCTCGAGGGCGTGGTGCAGCACGGCACCGGTACAGCGGCCGCGCTCGGCGCCCGCCCGGTGGCCGGCAAGACCGGAACCGCGGAGAACTTCCAGGACGCATGGTTCTGCGGGTATGTGCCCCAGCTCGCGACGTGCGTCTGGGTCGGGTATCCGAAGGGCGAGACCCCCCTCTACAACGTGGAGGGTGTCGGACAGGTGGCCGGAGGGACGCTGCCCGCCGAGATCTGGCACAACTACATGGAGTCAGCCGTCGGCAGCCTGCCCGTCAAGCAGTTCCCGGCGGCCTCCGATCTCTACGGCGGGACGCCCATCAGCGGCACCGGCACCTACTCCTACGGCTCGTCGTCGACGTTCCCCACCTCGCCGACCGGCTGATCTAACTCCGCGCCGGATTTGCAGGGCGACTCGCCGAGCCGCCTCAGATCTGCCAGGTCCCCTCGTGGATCAGCGGGATGCGCCGGCCGCGCGCATTGAAGCCGGTCGCTTCGAGCTCGGGACTGCCGATCATGACGTCGAGGTGGATCGTCGAGCGGTTCACGCCACGTGCAGGCAGTTCCGTTCGGGTGCCACCGAAACCGCTGCCGAAAGCGATGTGGGCGGCCGCATTCTCGTCGAGCAGCGTGTTGTAGTAGATCCGTCCGGTCTGCCCGATGCGCGACGACGCGTCGACGAGCGCAACCTCGCCGAGCCTCCGTCCGCCCCGATCGGTGTCGAGATACGCCGCGACGAAGTCACGGTCGGCGTCGGAGTCTGCATCGAGCCGCACGAGGCGCCCGTTCGAGAACTCGCCCTGCAGCCCGTGGATCAGGCGGCCGCGGAACGAGAGCGGGAAGGTGCAGCGGAACGTCCCGTTCGTCTGGCGGGGATCGGGACTCGTGAAGGTTTCCTCGGTCGGCATGTTCGGCGCGAGCGCTCGTCCGTCGACGAGCGTTTCGGGGCCGCCGACCCAGCGCGTGTCGGGAGCGACGCCCAGCTCGAGCTCGGTGCCCGGCCCACGGAGCTCGACCCGGCTCAGTCCGAGCTTCGTCAGTCGTGCCGAGCGGCGGCTGAGCGTGCGCAGGTGCCGGCGCCAGCCGCTCGTTCCCTTCCCGTCCTCGTCGGTGAGACGGCAGAAGCTGAGGAGGTCGCGTGCCAGGCGGCGCTTCGCCTTCAGCGGGTCGAGGGCGGGATAGACCTGTCCGGCCCAGTAGTCGGTGGGCCAGCCGGCGATCGTCCAGCGCGCGCGATTGTTCAGTTGCGCGCGGCGGAGGAAGCCCACCTGCTTGGCGAGCCGCGCGAAGTCGGTCGCGATTCGGTCGGACGGAACGCCGTCGAGGTAACCGCCCTCGCCCTCGCCGGTGATCTGTGCGATCGCCCCGTGAGGGCTTGCGACCTCTCGCAAGCGACGACGGGCCCACGGCGAGACCGCGCCGAGCGCGTCGTCGCTTCCGTGCAGGAGCCGCGCGCGCATCACGAGCGGGTCCTGCATCACCACATCCACGTACTGAGCTCCCGACCGGTACGCGGACTCCGCGACGGCGGCGAGCAGCTCGCGGTGCTCGGGCTGGCCCTGGACGACGAGCGTGTCTCCTTGCTCGATGCCGAGGCATGCGCTCACGATCGCGTCGGCGTAACGCGAGAGCGACTCGGGCGGCAGCAGCGATTCGTGCACGCGGATCAGCGAGCCGCTTCGAGCGCCTCCGCGACCGTCTCGTGCACGACGAAATGGCGGTCGAGGCCCGACACCTCGAGCGCGCGCCGAGTCTCGAGCCCAGGCGCCGCGAGCCTGAAGCCGCTGCGGTCGGCCATCCTCGAGCGCGCCTCGATCAGCACGCCCAGCGCGGTCGAGTCGATGAACCGCACCTCTTCCAGATCGACCACGAGCGCGCGGGGCTCGTCGTTGCACGCTTCGAGCAGCGCGGCGCGGACTTCCTCGGCGTTGTAGAGGTCGAGCTCGCCCGCAAGCGAGATGACGACCGCGCCGTCGCGGCGGTCGACTGCCTTGACCGTCGACTCACGCCCTCCCGATGACTCGGTGCCGGGTGTCTCGTCCTCGCTCAACCCGCTCCTCCCTCAACTGCTGGGCGGCAGCCGCCGTCCGCGCGGGCATTCAAGCAAGAATGACCCGCCGTGACTGACTCTCTGGAGCTCGAGGAGATTGCAGCCCGAGCCGCGGGCGAGAACTTCCCCGTCGGCTCGGTTCTCTTCCCGCGGGCGCTGCGCCCGCACATCCGCGCCCTGTACTGCTACGCCCGGCTCGTCGACGAGCTCGGCGATGCGTACGAGGGCGACCGTCTCGCTGCGCTCGACGAGCTCGAGCACGAAGTGGACGCCGCCTTCGCGGGCGAGGCGACCTGGTCCGTGTTGCGGAACGTGCAGCCCACGATCCGCGAGTTCGACCTGCCCCGCGAGCCGTTCCTGCGCCTCATCGAGGCGAATCGCATGGATCAGCGGGTGACCGAGTACGAGACCTGGGCCGACGTGAAGAACTACTGCGTCCATTCGGCCGATCCGTGCGGCCGGCTCGTGCTCGGCGTCCTGCGGCTGCTCGACGAGCCCGAGCTCGTGGCCGCCAGCGACTCGGTCTGCACCGGGTTGCAGCTCGTGAACTTCCTTCAGGACGTGCCGCGCGACCTCGAGCTCGGGCGTATCTATCTACCCGCGGAGGACCGTCACACGTTCGGCGACCCGCCGCTCGACCGGCAGACCGACGAGCTGCGGGCGCTGCTCCGTTTCGAGGCCCAGCGCGCCTCGGAGCTGCTCGCCGCCGGAGAGGTGCTGCGCGCCGGGATCGGAGGGAGGCTCGGGCGCGCGGTTGCGCTGTTCTCCCGCGGCGGCCTGGCCGCCCTCGACGCCCTCGAGTCGGCCGACTGGGACATCTTCAGCGGCCGTCCGCGACCGTCGCGCGCCCGCCTCGCGCGCGAGGCCGCGCTCGTACTCGTGCGATAGCGTCGCCGCGAGATGAGCGTCGAGGAGGCCTATGCCGAGGTCGGCCGCATCACGCGGCGCGAGGCGAAGAACTTCGCGTACGGGATCATGGTCCTGCCGAAGGCGAAGCGGCAGGCGATCGCCGCTATCTACGCCTTCGCGCGCAGCGTGGACGACATAGCCGACGGCGAGCTGCCGCTCGAGCAAAAGCGGGTCAGGCTGGAGGAGCTTCGCGCAGCGCTCGACTCCGACCCGGCCGATCCTGTGTTCGTGGCGCTACGCGACGCCCGCGAGCGCTTCGCCATCCCGCGCGATCCGCTCGCGGCGCTCGTCGACGGCGGCCTGCAGGATCTCGAGCAGGCGACTTACGCCGACTTCGACGACCTGCGCGGCTACTGCGAAAAGGTCGCCGGCGCCGTCGGGCTCGCATGCGTTCCGGTCTACGGCTCCGACGACACGGACCGCGCGATGACACTCGGGATCGCGCTGCAGCTGATCAACATCATCCGCGACGTCGACGAGGACCGGCGGCTCGGCCGCGTCTATCTCCCGCAGGACGAGATCGCCGCGTTCGAGGTCACCGGCGTAGGCTGGACGGAGCCGCCCAGTAGCGGAGGCGTCGGCTTTGCCGGCGCCGGAGCGATACAGGAGCTCGCTCCGTCGCCGGAGTTCCGCGAGTTGATGGCGTTTCAGGCCGAGCGGGCGCGGACGTATCTCGCCGAGGGATTGCGGCTGCTCGACTCGCTCGACCGCCGTAGCGCCCTGTGTGTCGGCACCTTCGCAGGCCTGTACCGGGAGACCCTCGACCGGATCGAGGCGTCGGGCTTCGACGTGTTCGGGGAGAAGACGCGTCTTTCGACTCCGCGCAAGCTCGCGGTCGTCGCGCGGGGGCTCTTCCCGTGAAGGTCGCGGTCGTGGGCGGTGGCCTCGCCGGGCTCTCCGCCGCGCTCGATCTCGTCGACGCGGGTCACTCGGTCACGGTGCTCGAGGCGCGGCCGACGCTCGGCGGCGCGGTGCAGACCTTGCCCGAGCGCGAGGGAGATCCCGAGCCGCCGCCGGACAACGGGCAGCACATCGCGCTCGGCTGCTTCACCGAATATCTGAGGTTCCTCGACCGGGTCGGCGAAGGCGAATCGTTCCTGCGCACGCGGCTCGGGCTGCCGGTCATCGACGAGGAAGGGACGGCGGCGACGATCGAGCCGAGCCTTCGTGCACTTCTCGGGTACAGGCATCTGACGCGACGGGACCGGCTTCGACTGCCGGTCACCACACTGCGACTGCGCTCGGCGCAGCCACAATCGAATGAGACCTTCGGACACCTACTCAGGAGGCTGGGCGAAACCGACGCCTCGATCGACGCCTTCTGGGATGTCTTCGTGCGTCCCGCGCTCAACCTCCGCTGCGACGAGGTCGACGCCGGCGCGGGGCTCTTCACCGTCCGCACCGCGCTGCTCGGGCCGCGCGCGAACAGCGACCTGATCCTCCCGACGCAGCCGCTCGGGCGGATGCACGGCGACGCGGCGGGCGCGGCGCTCGAAGCCGCGGGCGCGATCGTGCGGACGGACGTGCGCGTCGGCTGGCTCGACGAGGTCGATGCCGATGCGGTCGTTCTCGCCGTTCCGCCGCAGGAGAGCGCACGGCTGCTCGGCGAGCCCGAGCCACAGCTCGAGGACTCGCCGATCGTGAGCGTCCATCTCTGGTTCGAGCGACAAGTGCTGGAGCATCCGCTCGCGGCGCTGCTGGGCTCGGACGCGCACTGGGTCTTCGACCGCGGCGCGCTCACCGGAAGCCGGCCCGACCACGGCCAGTACCTCACCGTGGTCTCGAGCGGCGTTCCCGAGTTGCTCGAGGTGCGAGGGCGAGAGCTCGTGGAACGGATCGCCGGGCAGCTCACCGAGCGCCTCGGCGAAGCCGAGCTCCTCTGGTCGCGCGTGAGCCGGGAGCCGTACGCCACGATCGCGCTGCGTCCGGGCGTCGAGCGGCCGGGCGTGGAGACATCGCAGCCGCGCGTCGCCCGCGCCGGCAGCTGGACCGACACGGGCTGGCCGGCCACGATGGAGAGCGCGGTCCGCAGCGGCCGCCGGGCGGCTCAGCACATCTTGAGCACTGCATCAGCCACGATTACGGCCTAGATGACCGTCACCGTCGAGCTGACCCAACTGGACACCGCCATCGAGCGCGGCGCGCACCGTCTGCTCGAGCTGCAGCGCCCGGACGGCATCTGGGTCGGCGAGCTCGAGTCGAACGTGACGATGACGGCGCAGCACCTCTTCTGGAACCACGCGCTGGGTCTGCGCACGCCGCAGCTGGACCGGCGCATCGCGAACGAGCTGATGGCGCGCATTCGGGACGACGGCACGTGGTCGATCTGGTTCGAAGGGCCGGCCGACCTCTCCACCTCGCTGGAGGCGTACGTCGCCCTGCGCATGTGCGGTGTCGACCCCGGCCCGGCGACGCTCGCGTATCTCCAGCGCGAGGGCGGGATCCCGAAGGCACGGCTGTTCACGAAGTGCTTCCTAGCGCTCCTCGGGCAGTGGCCCTGGCAGAAGATGGTCCCGATTCCGCCCGAGCTCGTGCTGTTCCCGCCGGGAGGCCCGTTCTCGATCTACAACTTCGCCTGCTGGGCGCGGCAGACGTTCGTGGCGCTCTCGCTGGCGCAGTCGCTCCGGCCTGTGCGGCCGATCGACGTCGACCTGCGCATGCTCGGCGCGATCCCCGGCAAGACGCGCGGGTCGGTCCGGCGCGACCCGCTACGCCGGCACGCACAGAGGCGCGCCGAGGAATGGATCCGCGCGCGGCAGGAGGTCGACGGATCGTGGGGAGGCATCCAGCCGCCGTGGGTGTGGGGGATCATCGCCCTCGACGCGCTCGGCCACGATCCCGCGCACGACGACACCATGCGCCGAGCGGTCGAAGGCTGGCAGGGATTCATGGTCTCCGACGGCGACCGCCTGCGCCCCGAGGCGTGCCAGTCGCCGGTGTGGGACACCGCCCTCGCCGTGCTCGCGCTCCGCGCGTGCGGCGTGCCGGCCGGGCACCCCCAGCTCGCCGCCGCCGGCGAGTATCTCCTGCGCCAGCAGGTGACGCTCAGGGGCGACTGGTCGATCCGAGCGCCGGACCTCGATCCCGGCGGCTGGGCGTTCGAGTTCGAGAACGATCTCTATCCCGACGTCGACGACGCGGCCGTGGTCGCGCTCGCGCTGCACGAACTCGGGCGCGGGGAGGACGCCGTCAAGCGCGGTGTCGACTGGCTCGCGGGCATGCAGTCACGCGAGGGCGGGTGGGGCGCGTTCGACGTGGACAACCAGGCGATGTGGCTCTACAAGATCCCGTTCTGCGACTTCGGCAAGGTCACCGACGAGCCGAGCGCCGACGTGACGGCGCACTCGCTCGAGACCCTCGGGACGCTCGGGATGCATCGCGACTCGACCGAGCGAGGGCTCGCGTGGCTCCTCTCCGAGCAGGAGGAGGACGGCTCGTGGTTCGGGCGGTGGGGCGTCAACCACCTCTACGGCACGGGTGCCGCTCTGCCGGGGCTCGAGGCCGTGGGGGTTCCGCACGATCATCCTGCGATGCGTCGGGCCGTGTCCTGGCTCGACTCCGTCCAGCAGGAGAACGGCGGTTTCGGCGAGGACATCCGCTCGTACGCCGATCCTGCCTGGCGCGGGCGGGCCGACTTCACGACCGCCTCGCAGACGGCCTGGGCGCTGCTTGGCTACGTGGCCGCAGGAAACGCTGAAGATTCGGCCAGCCGCCGGGCGGCAGACTATCTCTGCGCTGCGCAACGCGCGGACGGTGACTGGCATGAGGAGCACTTCACCGGCACAGGGTTCCCCCTTGACTTCATGATTCGGTATCACCTCTACCGAATCACGTTTCCGCTTCTGGCACTCGGACGACTGAGAGAAAGGTTGGCTGGATGAAGTTCCCGCTGGGGTCGACGGTCTCGATCGGCAAGTACGTCGCAGCGCAGCAGCGCAAGGGCGAGCGCTATCCGCTCGTGCTGATGCTCGAGCCCACGCTCGCGTGCAACATCGCGTGCATCGGCTGCGGGAAGATTCGCGAGTACGAGTCGAACCGTGCGCGGCTCTCGGTCGAGGAATGCGTCGACGCGGCAATCCAGTGCCCGGCGCCCGTCGTCTCGATCTGCGGTGGCGAGCCCCTCGTCTACAAAGGGATCGAGGAAGTCGTTCCGCAGGTGCTCGAGCGCGGCAAGACGATCGAGCTCTGCACGAACGCGCTGCGGCTCGAGCAGTGCCTCGACTGGTTCGAGCCGTCGAACCGGCTGACCTTCGTCATCCATCTCGACGGGATGCGCGAGATTCACGACTACGTCTGCGACTACCCAGGCCTCTGGGACATCGCCATCGACGCGATCAAGACGGCGCGCGGCCGCGGCTTCCGCGTCACGACGAACACGACGATCTTCAAGGAGACCGAGGTCACGGACGTGATCGAGATGATGCGGTACCTCACCGACGAGGTCGGCATCGACGGGATGCTCATGGCGCCGGGCTACCAGTACTCGCAGATCGACCCGGCGCTGACGATGACGCGCGACGAGCATGAGGAGAAGTTCCGCGCGATCCGCGCCGCGACGAAGGAGCACGGCTACCGCTGGATCGCGACGCCGATCTACCAGGACTTCCTCACCGGGCAGCGCGAGCTCACCTGCGCGCCGTGGGGCTCGATCACGCGCAACCCGTACGGCTGGAAGGGCCCGTGCTATCTGCTCACCGACGGGATCTTTCCGACGTACGAGGCGCTGATCGAGGGGATGGAGTGGGAGGCATACGGACCGGGAAACGACCCGCGCTGCGAGCATTGCGCCATCCACTGCGGGTTCGAGCCGTCGGCCG
>DASXKE010000059.1:0-1924 GCA_036496985.1 Gaiellaceae bacterium
AGGTCGGCGCGCCGGTGCAGGAGCGTCACGAGCGCTCCCCCGCGGGCGAGCCAGACCGCGGCCTGCCCGGCCGAGTTGCCGCCACCGACGACGGCCACGCGGGAAGCGCCACAGAGCTGCGCCTCGGGCGGGCCGGCCGCATAGAAGATGCTCGAGCCCTCGTACTCCGTGAGATCCGCGAGGGGCAGGCGCCGGTACTCGGCCCCCGTTGCGAGGAGAACCGCGCGGGCGGCGATCTCCTGTCCCTCGTCGAGGTGCACGACGTGGCGGCCCTCGCCCGGCTCGAGCCCGACGGCACGATACGGAGTGGCGGGCCGCGCGCCGAACTTGCGGGCCTGCGACACGGCGCGGCTGGTGAGCTCGGCACCGCTGATTCCGGCCGGGAAGCCGAGGTAGTTCTCGATCCGGCTCGAAGATCCGGCCTGGCCGCCGAGCGCGGTGCTTTCGAGAACGAGCGTGTCGAGCCCTTCCGAGGCACCGTAGACGGACGCGGCGAGCCCGGCTGGACCGCCTCCCACCACCAGCAGATCGACCTCTTCCCGAGGCTCGAGCTCGCGGCCGATGCCGAGCGCGCGCAACAGGTCGCCGCTCGACGGATGCTTCAGCTCGACGCCGCCCGGGAGCCGCACCAGCGGCGCCTCTTCGCCGCCGCCCGGCGACTCGGCGTGCCAGCTGTAGGGCAGGCGGTTCGCCCGCACGACCTCGATCAAGCGCAGTGTCGCCGCCGAGGAGCGCGGCCCGACGATCTCGATGCCGATGCCCTCCACGCGCTGTAGCGCCGCGCGACGTGTCATGAACGTCGAGAGCACCAGGTCGCTCAGCGGGCCGTCTTCGAACAGCAAGCCGCGCAGGGCGTCACGTTCGACCGTGACGTAGCGAAGCGCCTGCACGGCCACCGCGGTAACGAACACGGTCTGGCCGGACAGGAGGTTCAGCTCGCCGAGAAAGCTCGACGGACCGTGGCGGACGATCTCGTTGCCGGCCGCATCGAGGATCGCCACCTCCCCTTCCTGGATCGCAATGAAGGGATACGTCGCGTCGCCGACGCGGTAGAGCACGTCGCCGGCCTTCGCGGTCCGCTCCTCTCCGACCTTCGCCAGCGTGTCGAGCTGCGAGGGCGAGAGGGATGGAGCGGCAGGCGGAACGACGGCGGCCATCGGCCGAGCGTAGCCCCGCGCCTTCACCCTGCGTCGCCCCGCCGCCGTTCCCGCGGAGGAAGTTGTGACGGGCTTCGTCGTTTTCCCTCGTATGACACGACTCGTAGGCATCAACCACGTCGCGCTGCAGGTCGACGACATCGAGGAAGCGGTCGCCTTCTACACCGGCCTCTTCCAGCCCACAGCGGTCAACCGCATCCCGGGTGCCGCATTCATCCAGATGGGCGACCAGTTCATCGCGCTGTTCGAACGCGGCCCGCGCACGGAGGAGCCGCATTTCGGACTTGTCGTCGATGACAAGGAGGAGGCCCGCAAAGCGCTCCAGGAGGCAGGCGTAGACGTGCTGCCGGGCCGATTCCTCGACTTTCGCGACCCGAGCGGTAACCGCGTACAGCTCGTGCAATACGACCAGATCCAGTTCACCAAGGCAGACCGCGTCCTCGCCGGGATGGGTCTCGAGCTCGGCAAAACTGACCAGGCGCTCGCCGAGTTACGCGACAAAGGCCTGGCCGACTAGGGCCTTCCGGATTGCAGAGGTGGATAGGTCTGTGGAAAACTTGCGGCGCATGAGTCCGGCACGGCCCCGCGAGAGGGAGGGCGAGTTGAGACGAGGGCACGACAAGCGAACCGGCCGGCCTCTGTTCGACGGCCGGGACAGCATCGAGGAGCTCAGCGACGACGAGCTCGAGGCGGAGGTCACGATCGCCGCCGAGGAGCCTGTCCGCCGCGGGCTGAGACTCGACGCGCTCCTGCTCGAACGGGCGCGC
>DASXKE010000060.1:0-1957 GCA_036496985.1 Gaiellaceae bacterium
GTCGGGAGTGACAAAGCGCGTCGTCCCACCCGCCGGAAGCGCCGCCGCGAACGCGTCTCGCTCGTGCTGCACCGTCAGCTCGCCCGCCCAGTTGGCGATCCCGTAGCCGAAGCGGCCGTAGATCGTCTCCTCGGAGGCCCAGAGCGCCGCGATCGGCTCACCTCTCTCGTGCACGTCGTGCAGCTACGCGTCCATCATCGAGCGCAGGACGCCGCGGCGGCGATGCGTCGGATGGACGCCGACGGCAGTCACGCCAGCGCAGGGCAACGACCCGCCCGGCACGGAGAGCTCGAACGGGAAGGCGCCCGCGCCTCCGACGATGTGGCCGTCCTTGAACGCCGCGTGCATGCGCTCGTGCGGCAGCGTCCGGGTGAAGAGCTCGAGCAGCTCCGCGCTCGGCGGCGGATTGAAGTACTGGCCGATCGCGCCGACCGCGCGGGCGTACTCGTCCTGGTCGGCAGTGGGACGAACCTCGAACACGACCGCGAGCCTAGAGCTTCTCGAGCGGCGCGTAGTCGAGCATGAGCTTGCGCTCGCTGCCGTCGTCCGCGAAGCGCACCGTGATGAGGCCGCCCGCCTCGATCTGCACCACGACGCCTTCGCCAAGGGTCGAGTGGCGGACGGAGTCCCCCGTGGAGAGATCCGGCACGTCCTCCCGCGGGACGAGCGCGCTCTGGCGCGGCGCGTTGTAGCCCGACCACGACGCGGGCCGCAACCGCTCGCGCTCGACGTGTCCGTCGGGCAGTTCGTCGAGGAAGCGCGACGGCAGGTTGTGATCGCGCATGCCGCGGAGCATCCGTGACGATGCGTGCAGCAGGGTCAGCCGCTCCCGCGCCCGGGTCATGCCGACGTAGCAGAGCCGCCGCTCTTCCTCGACGCCCTGCTCCTCGATCGAGCGCGAGTGCGGGAAGATCCCCTCCTCCATCCCGATCAGGTAGACCGCGCGGAACTCCAGGCCCTTCGCGTTGTGGATCGTCATGAGCGTCACGAGCGAGCCGTCGCCGCGCATCGCGTCCTGGTCGGACATGAGCGTGACCTCCTGGATGAAGGACGACAGCGTCGTGTCTTCTGCCTGCTCGCGCCATTCGCGTGCCAGGGACACGAGCTCCTCGAGGTTCTCGAGACGACCCTGCGCCTCGATCGTGCGCTCGGCCTCGAGCGAGTCGCGGTAGCCGCTGCGAGTGAGCACCTCCTCGATCAGCTCCGGCACTTCGAGCTCTTGCGCCGCCGACATGAGCGACTCGATGGTGCCGCGGAACGCGCCGAGCGCCTTCTGCGGAGCCACGCCGACGCCGGCGTTGGCGGCCTCGGCCGTGGCCTCCCAGAGCGAGATCTCCCGCTGGTCGGCCCACGTCTGCAGGCGTGCGAGGCTCGTGTCCCCCACGCCGCGCCGCGGCCGGTTGGCGATCCGCAGCAGCGAGACCGCGTCGTACGGGTTGTCGAGCACCTGGAGGTACGCGACGAGATCCTTGATCTCGGCGCGCTCGTAGAAGCGCGGGCCGCCGATCACCTGGTACGCGATGCCCTGCCGCACGAGGACGTCCTCGAGCACTCGGCTCTGCGCGTTGGTGCGGTAGAAGACCGCGACCTCGCTGCCCGAGAAGCCCTCCTCGACGAGCAGCGCGATCTCGGCGGCGACGTAGCGCGCCTCTGCGTGCTCGTCCTCGACCTCGACCACGCGCACGGGATCGCCGTCGCCGAGATCCGACCAGAGATTCTTCTCCTTGCGCTCGCGGTTGTGCCTGATGACGCCGTTCGCGGCGTCGAGGATGTGCTGGGT
This sequence comes from Gaiellaceae bacterium, assembly GCA_036496985.1. Lineage (GTDB taxonomy): Bacteria > Actinomycetota > Thermoleophilia > Gaiellales > Gaiellaceae > Palsa-739. Next base: position 1,781 of record DASXKE010000060.1, read on the forward strand.
CGAGCGGTAGTTCTGCTCGAGCGCGATCGAGCACGCGCCGGGAAAGTCGTGCTCGAACTCGAGGACGTTGCGGATATCGGCTCCGCGGAACCCGTAGATCGACTGGTCCGGGTCGCCGACCGCGAAGACGTTCTGATGCTTCTCGGCCAGCAGCTGCAGGAGGCGGTACTGGGCGTG
>DASXKE010000061.1:0-3393 GCA_036496985.1 Gaiellaceae bacterium
CGGCAGGAACGAGCGCGGATCCTCGGCGTAGAGCCGCACCTCCACCGCGTGCCCCCCCAAGTAACAGTCTGTTACTAGGTTGGACAGGGCCTCTCCGGACGCGATGCGGAGTTGCTCGCGCACGATGTCGACGCCCGTGACGAGCTCCGTCACGGGATGCTCGACCTGGATCCGCGCGTTGAGCTCGAGAAACCAGAAGTCGCGGCCGTCGAGCACGAACTCGGCCGTGCCCGCGCTCTCGTAGCCGATCGCGAGCGCGAACGCGACTGCCGCCTCGCTCATCCGCTCTCGCAGCTCGGGGTCGAGCGCGGGGGAGGGTGCTTCCTCGAGCACCTTCTGGTGGCGCCGCTGGATCGAGCAGTCGCGCTCGCCGAGCGCAACGACGTTGCCGTGCTTGTCGGCGAGCAGCTGGATCTCGACGTGGCGCGGCCGCTCGAGGAAGCGCTCGCAAAAGACCGAGTCGTCGCCGAACGCCGCCGCGGCCTCGCGCCGCGCAGCTGCGAGCGCCTCGTCGAGCTCCTCGGGCGTGCGCACGACGCGCATGCCACGCCCGCCGCCGCCCGCGGCCGCCTTCACGAGCAGGGGAAAGCCGATCTCCTCCGGCGTTCCGCTCGGCAGGACGGGGACGCCCGCCGCGCGCGCCGTCTCCTTCGCAGCGAGCTTGTCGCCGCCGGCCCGCAACGCCGCAGGCGGGGGGCCGACCCAGGTCAGCTCCGCCGCGAGCACCGCCTCGGCGAGGTCAGCACTCTCGGAGAGGAAGCCGTAGCCCGGATGGACGGCGTCGGCGCCGGCTTCTTGCGCAGCTCGCACGTGCTCGGCCGCGTCGAGATACGAGGAGATCTCGACCAGAGCGTCGGCGGAGGAGGCGTGGAGCGAGCCGAGGTCGTCCGGAGCCGCGACGGCCACCGTCTCGACGCCCGCGGCACGGCAGGCGCGGAAGATCCGCAGCGCGATCTCTCCCCGGTTCGCGACCAGCAGCCTCTGCATCGCGGGTGAGTCTAGGCACCGCCTAACAAAAAGTTCGGTGCGATCAGGCGGTCTGCACTCTACGCTTCTCGTTTTGACCGGACGCAAAGGTGGTATCGCGAGCTTGCGGGTGAAGTTAGGGATTGCGGTTGTGCTGGTTTCGGCGGTCGCCGCTGCGGGCGCCGGGGCAGCGCGTGCCGGGACGTCGCTCATCGTGACCGGTCACGGCTGGGGTCACGGCGTCGGTCTGAGCCAATGGGGCGCGTACGGCTATGCGCTGCACGGCTGGAAGTACCGGCGGATCCTGTCGCACTACTACCCCGGCACGAAGATGGGGCACATCGGCGAGCTGCGCATCCGTGTCCTCCTCGCGCAAGGTGCTTCGTCTGTCACCATCGGCTGCGCCACACCGATGACGGTCACCGACGGCCGGCGCCTGACCCGGACGCTCCCGGCCGGAACGTACGGCGTCGGGCCGCGGCTCGTTCTGCCGGTGAGGAAGAAGGGACAGGGACTTTCCTTCGGACATCTCGCGGTCTTCAACTGCGCCCGTGCACCGCTCGCCTACGACGGGCGCGAGTACCACGGGACGCTCGCCCTGCGGAGCCAGGGCGGAGGCGTGTCGGTCGTCAACGGCGTGACGCTGGACACGTACCTGCGCGGCGTCGTCCCTTCGGAATCGCCTTCGCACTGGCCCGTCGCGGCGCTCGAGGCGCAGGCGGTCGCCGCCCGCTCGTACGCCGTGGCTCAGCTCAAGCCGAGCTCCTGGTACGACCTGGTGCCGACGACGGCCGACCAGGTCTACGGCGGCGTCACGGCGGAGCGGCCGCGCTCGGATCACGCCGTCTACGCGACGCTCGGGCAGGTTCTGACCTGGGACGGCCAGGTCGCGCGGACGTACTACTCCTCGAGCTCCGGCGGCCGCACCGAGTCGGTGCAGGACGCGTGGCCCGGCGCAGCTCCGATCCCGTATCTGCGCTCGGTCGCGGATCCGTACGACAGCTACTCCCCGCATCACGACTGGGGCCCGTACGACCTCTCGTCGTCGAAGCTGGCTACGCGGCTGGGTCTCGCGAGCGCGATCGAGTCGGCGCGCGTGGAACGAAACGGCAGCGCGCGAGCCCAATCGGTGGTCCTCCGGCTCGCGTCTGGCTCGCAGGTCACCCGCAGCGGAGCCGAAGTCGCCCGCGCGCTGCACCTTTTGTCGGACTGGTTCTCGATCGGCGAGTTGCAGCTCTCGACGAGCAGCAGCCACGTGCTCTACGGCAGCAACGTCACCGTCACCGCGCGGGCCACGGGAGTGACCGGGGCGCAACTGGAGGAGCAGACCGCGAACGGCGTGTGGGAGATCGTCCGCCAGGTTTCGGGGCCGGCGCAGGTACAGCTTCAGCCGCACGCGAGCACCGCGTTCCGCCTCGTCGCGCCCGGGACGAACGGGGCTTCGGCCTCGGTTGCCGTTGCGCCGCGCGTGCAGGTGCAGGCGCTGAGCCCGCGCGTCATCGCCGGCGAGATCTCACCGAGCCCCGACGCCGCTGTCACGGTCTCCCGCCTCGTGGGCGGGCAGTGGCGCGTCGTCGCGCATCCGATTCTCGACTCGAGCGGCAAGTTCAGGACGCCGCTGCCGCTGCGGCCGGTCGACTACAGGGTCAGCGTCGCAGCCGGCAAGCTCGCGGGCGCGCAGACCTCGCTCCACGTAACGCGGCGGTTACTCCAGAGCCTGCGCAGCCAGTGACGCACCGGAGCTGACGCGACTCTGACGGCCGCGATTCCAGTCGTAGATTCGAGCCCCGACATAGAACGCGAACGAGATCGTGGTGATGAAGAAGCTCGTCGGCCACGACTTCTCGAGCGACAGCAGGATCCCGCCTTCGGTCGAGACGAGCGCGATAGCAACGCTGAGTAGGAGCGCGAGCCCGGGTCGTCCCGTCAGGCGCTGGGCGGCGGCGGCCGGCGTGATGACGAGGGTCAACACGAGCAGGACGCCCACGACCTGGATCGCCTCCGCGGTCGTCAGCGCAAGCAGCAGGAAGATCGCGACGGAGAGGGCACGGATCGGCACGCCCCGCGCGGCGGCGATCTCGGGGTCGACGCTCGAGAAGAACAGGGGCCGGTAGAGCACCGCGAGACCGGCGAGGACGACGCCGCCGACGATCGCAAGGTCTCGCAGCTGCGCGTCGGAGACACCGACGATGCTGCCGAAGAGGAGGTTCGTCGCCTCGGTCGCGTAGCCCTGATAGAGGGAGAGGAAGAGCACACCGAGGCCGAGGCCGAAGGCGAGCACGGCCCCGATCGCGCTGTCGCGCTCCCGCCCGCGCAGCGAGAGGAGCCCGAGCACGAGTCCCACGAGCAATGACCCGCCGAGGATCCCGAGCACGGGGTCGATGCCGATCACGAGCGCGCCCGCGGCGCCGGTGAAGCCGAGCTCCG
>DASXKE010000062.1:0-2571 GCA_036496985.1 Gaiellaceae bacterium
TTCAGGCCGAGCTGGCCCGAGATGAAGACGAAGCCGCCGGCGGCGTTGGCCTGAGAATAGGGAGCGCCCTGGAACGGGGCCGGTGCGGCTTCGGTGCGGACCACGGTCTTGTCGCTCATCGACGTTTCTCCTGTTTCTCACATGCCTCGGCCAGCGCCGCGCCGAGCCCTTTGAAAATCGCCTCGAGCACATGGCCGCTGTCGGTTCCGTTCAGGAGCCGCACGTGGAGGACGAGCCCCGCGTGCTCGGCCAGTACCTCGAGAAAGCGTCGTACGACGTCGGTTCCGAGCCCGCCGATGCGAGCCTGTGTGAGGTCGACGTTCGTCACGAACAGCGGCTCGTCGCTCGTTTCGAGGACGACCGAGGCGAGCGCTTCCGCCGACGTCATGGCGCCGGAGCCGTGGCCACGCGCGCCTTCCGCCCGCAGCGGGCCTGCGAGAGCGTTGCCGATCGCTCCGGCAGCCGCCTCGACCTCGGCCTGCGTGTCGCCGGGCTCGATGTCGAGGACGAGGTCGAAGCGCGCGGTCTCGGCGAGGCGCACGAGCAGACGGTTGAGGACGGGCAGCCCCGTCTCGACCGTCGCCTCGCCGCGCCCGAAGACGTTGACGCGCACGCCTGCCGCAGCCTGCTCGCTCATCCTCCGAGCGTAGCTCTGTCCCTACGCCTCGACGCGCTCGATCTGCGCACCGACGGCGCGGAGGCGCTCGTCGATCCGCTCGTAGCCGCGGTCGATCTCGGCGACGTTGCCGATCACGGAGCGGCCGTTTGCGCACAACGCGGCGATCAGGATCGCCATCCCGGCTCGGATGTCGGGGCTGGTGAGCTGCTGGCCGTAGAGGCGCGACGGCCCGCTGACGACGACGCGGTGCGGGTCGCAGACGATGATCCGCGCCCCCATCGACACGAGCTTGTCCACGAAGAACAGCCGGTTCTCGAACATCTTCTCGAACACGAGCACCGTCCCCCAGGCCTGCGTCGCGACCGCGACCGCGATCGACGTGAGGTCAGCCGGGAACGCGGGCCACGGGCCGTCCTCGATCTTCGGCACCTGGTCGCCGAGGTCGTTCTTGATCACGAGCTCCTGATCGGGCGGCACGCGCAGCCAGTTGTCTCCCAGCTCCACCTCGATCCCGAGTCGGCTAAACGCGGTGAGGATCGAGACCATGTCGTGCGGGACGACGGCGTCGATCGTGAGGTCGCTGTTCGTGACGGCGGCGAGGCCGATGAAGCTGCCGACCTCGATGTGCTCGGGCGCGATGGCCCACTCGCCGCCTCGCAGCGTGTCGACGCCGCGGATTCGCAGGACGTTCGACTCGATGCCGTCGATCTCGGCGCCGAGCGAGACGAGGAAGCGACAGAGGTCCTGCACGTGCGGCTCGCAGGCGGCGTTCCCGATGGTGGTTTCGCCGGGCGCGAGGACGGCCGCCATCACCGTGTTCTCGGTGGCCATCACGCTCGCCTCGTCGAGGAAGATCTCCGCACCGGTCAGCCCGTCCGTCTCCATCACGTAGCGGCTCTCGACCTCGATCCGCGCGCCGAGCCGCTGAAGCGCGTGAATGTGCGGGTCGAGGCGGCGCCGCCCGATCACGTCCCCGCCGGGCGGCGGCACGCTCGCGCGGCCGAGCCGAGCGAGCAGCGGGCCGGCCAGGAGAAACGAAGCCCTGATCCGCTCGGCGAAAACCGCGTCGACCTCGTATGACGAGAGCCCGCGCGGATCGACGCGCACCTCGTTCGGGCCTGTCCACTCGGCGCTCGCGCCGGTGGCGCACAGCAGCTCGAGCATCGTCTCGACGTCGCGGATGCGCGGAACGTTCGAGAGCGTGACCACCTCGTCGGCGAGCAGGCATGCGGCGAGGATCGGCAGCGCGCCGTTCTTGTTCCCGGAAGCACGAATGCGGCCGTTGAGCGGGTTTCCACCTTCGATGACGAGGGCGTGCGGCGCGGTCGTGACGGACATGCCGGGCTAGGATAGCCGGGCCTTTGGAGCCCACTCGCGAACAGGCCTGGGAGACGCTCACCCGCTACACGAAGAGCGAGTCGCTGCTGCGGCACGCGCTCGCGGTGGAGGCGTCGACGGCCGCGTATGCGAGGAAGTTCGGCGAGGACGAGCAGCTCTGGCGCGTGTCGGCGCTCCTGCACGATTTCGACTACGAGATGCACCCGACGCTCGACAAGCATCCCCAGGACGGCGCTCCGATCCTGCGCGAGGAGGGCTATCCCGAGGAGATCATCGACACCGTGCTCTCCCACGCCGAGCACCTCGCACTGCCGCGCGACACGCCGCTCAAGAAGGCGCTCTTCGCCTGCGACGAGCTGAGCGGCTTCGTCCACGCGTGCGCGCGGGTGCGCCCGACCGGCCTCGAAGGGCTCGAGCCGAAATCGGTCAAGAAGAAGCTCAAGCAGCCGTCCTTCGCCTCGGGCGTCCACCGCGAGGACGTCTACAAGGGTGCCGAGGAGCTCGGAGTCGAGCTCGACGACCACATCCGTACGGTCGTCGCGGCGCTGCAGCCGATCTCCGCGGAGCTCGGCCTACCCGCTTAGCCCGTCGGCGAGGCGGCGCAGGTCGTCGTC
>DASXKE010000063.1:0-12242 GCA_036496985.1 Gaiellaceae bacterium
AGTGCGAGGACGATACCGACGGGAATCCCGAGCGCCGCGCCGAGGAGCGCCGTGATGATGGCTTCGTGGCGGATCATGTTGCGGACCTGGCGGCGGGTCATGCCGACGGCGCGCAGCATTCCGATCTCGCGCGTCCGTTCGAACACCGTCAGCACGAGCGTGTTCACGATCCCGAAGAGGCTGATGAGGATCGAGAGCGAGAGCAGCACGTAGAGGAGGCGCAGCAGGAACGTGATGCCGCCCTCCTGCAGCGTGATGAACTGCGACTTCGTCTGGATCTTCGCGTCGGGAAACCCCTGGAGCGCGGTCTGGAGACGCGCCGTGTTCGCAGCGCTGACGCCGCCGTTCATCGTGATGAAGGTGAAGAGATCCTGCGGGTTCGCGTACTCGCGGTCGAACCGCGCAGTCGAGATCGTGATGTCGCCGAACGGCGAACCGCCTTTCGGCGGATTGAAGATGCCGCGGAGGACGAGGTGCAGCATCCCGCCGCTCGGCGTCGTCATGGTGAACGGAGAGCCGACGTGCAGGTTGTGATCCTTGGCGTAGCTCTTCGCGACGAACGCACCGTTCTGCCCGAGCTCGGCCGGAGTCGCCGCGCTTCCTTCCGTCCACTTGAGGGCGATGACCTTGCTCACGTTCGGCTCGACGCCCGTGACCGTGATCCGCTTGCCGAAGACTTGACCCTCCCCGGCGCGTACCCCGCTCACGACGAGCACGCCGGGAACGCCGTGCAGCGCGTTCTCCGACGCCACCGACGTCGGCGTGAAGCCGTTCTCCGACGTGAGCGCGTAGTCGGCGGTGAAGAGCTTGTTGACCGAGTCCTGGAACGTCGACTTGATCCCGGCTGCGAGGACGGAGACGAGCGTCACGAGCGTGACGCCGATCATGAGCGCGGACGCGGTCGAGGCCGTGCGCGAGGGGTTGCGGATCGAGTTGCCCCGCGCAAGCCTGCCCGCGGCGCCGCCCCAGCGCGACGCCGGCCAGCCGAGGACGCGTGCGATCGGTGGCACGAGCGTCGGGGCTAGCATCGCGACCCCGATGAAGACGCCGAGCGCCCCGATCCCGAGTGAGAGCAGGCGTGCAGTCGTCGAGAAGCCGCCGGCGAAGAGTCCGATGAGCATCAGTCCGAGCGCCACAGCGATGACCCCGACCGCGATGTAGGGGCCGAAGCGCGCGAGCCGCGACGGCGGCAGCACCGCGCCCTCGCGTACCGCGGCGATCGGCTGCACGCGCGTCGCGCGGAGCGCCGGACGGATGGCTGCGATGAGCGTCACGATCACGCCCACGAGGAGCGCAACGATGGCGGTGCGCGGCTTGAACACAGTGCCGACCTGCGGCAGGTCGATCCCGAACGAGACGAAGAGGGCGTTGAGGAGCTTCGCGAGGCCGAGCCCGAGAAAGAGCCCGATCACCGACGCGATCACCCCGATCACGAACGCCTCGAGCACGACCGACCAGTACACCTGGCGGCGCGTGGCGCCGAGCGTCCGCAGGGTCGCGAGCTCGCGCATCCGCTGCGCGATCGTGATGCCGAGCGTGTTCGCGATCACGAATGTCCCGACGAAGAGCGCGATGAAGCCGAACGCGAGCAGGAAGTACTCGAGGAAGCTCAGGAACCCGTTCGTGTCTTTCGCCGCCTGTTTCGCCTCTTGCGCGCCCGTGCGCACCTGCGCGGTCGGAGGCAGGAGCGGCTTGACCTCCGCGACGAGCTGCTCGGGCGTGACGTTCTGCTTCGAGGCGATCTCGATCGAGTCGAGCTCGCCGACCTTGTCGAAGATGCGCTGGGCCGTTGGGAGGTCGAAGATCGCGAGCGTCGCGCCACCGAGGGAGTTGAGGCCGCCGAAGCGCACGAGGCCCTTGATGTGGAACGTCTGCACCGGTCCGTGGCTCGTGAGCACTCCGATCGACTGTCCGACCGAGTAATGCTTCGAGCTCGCGGTCTTCGTGTCGATCGCGATGTCGTGCGGCCCCGCCGGCCACTGCCCCGACACGAGCACGAGCGGGTTGAAGTGCTGGTCGCCCGCCGGGTTGACGCTGAACGCGAGGCTCGGCGCGCCGCCCTTGCCGGCGAGCACCTTGTTGTCGCGGCCGACGAGCTTCGCCTGGTCGGAGATGCCGCCCTCGGCGACCGAGACGCCGGGGAGCCCGCGCACCTTGCCGAGCAGCGACACGGGGAGCGACGGCGGCGTCACGCCCTGGTTCGCGTTGCCGCCGATCGCGCTCTTGCCCGTGATCACCGCGTCGGTGTTCTTGTAGACCTGCGTGAACACGGTATTGAAAGCCGCCTTGATCGTGTCGGTGAGCACGTAGGTGCCGCTGATCATCGCGACGCCGAGCACGATCGAGATCGCGGTCAGGAGCGCGCGCAGCTTGCGGCCTGCAAGACCTCGGAGTGCGACGCCGATCAAGAGCCGAGGCCGGCCATGACGTCGAGCACGTCGGCGGCGCTCGCGCCCTTGAGCTCGCGGACGATGAGGCCGTCGGCGAGGAAGAGGATCCGGTCTGCGATCACAGCGGCGCGCGCCTCGTGCGTCACCATCACCGTCGTCTGGCCGTACGCGTCGACGGAGCTGCGCAGGAGCTCGAGGATCTCGCCGCCGGTCTTCGAGTCGAGGTTGCCGGTCGGCTCGTCCGCGAAGAGGATCGTCGGCCGCGTGACGAGCGCGCGCGCGAGCGCGACACGCTGCTGCTGGCCGCCCGAGAGCTCGGCCGGCCGGTGCCGACGGCGGTCGGAGAGCCCAGTCTGCTTCAACAGGTCCTCGAGCCACGCGTGTTCAGGCTTCTCGCCCGCGATCGACAAGGGCAGCACGACGTTCTCCTCGGCCGTCAGCATCGGCAGGAGGTTGAAGAACTGGAACACGAAGCCGATGTGCTGCCGCCGCAGCCGGGTCAGCCTGTTGTCGTTCAACGTCGTGATCTCGGTGCCGGCGATCTCGACCGAGCCGCTCGTCGGCTTGTCCAGCCCGGCGAGGATGTGCATGAGCGTCGACTTGCCGGAGCCGGAGGGACCCATCACCGCGACGAGCTCGCCGGCCTTGACGTCGATGTCGACGCCGCGGAGCGCCTCGACGGCTGTCGTGCCCTCGCCGTATTGCCGTCTCAGCTCGCGCGCCTCGACCGCCGCATCGGCGGGCAAGCCGATGCTGTCGCCTCTCGACTCCTCCGTCACGGCCATGTCGACCACGCTAGCCAAAGTCGGCCGCGGCGTAAAACACTTCACACGATGTTCACCGGCCGCCGACGAGATAGAAGACGACGACCGCCACGCAGTATCCGAGAACGAGCAGCACGCCTTCCCGCCGGCGAGACGTGCCGTCCCAGACGGTCGCCGTAGCAGCCACCGCGGCGCCCGCCATGATGACGATCTCCGACCAGCGGAACACAAGCGCGAGGTGGTGCGAGAAGAACAGAGAGAGGAGCGTCACGACCGGAACGACGAGCAACCCGACCTGCGCGCCCGACGAGATCGCGATCTCGGTCGCCAGCCGCATCTTTCCGTTGCGCGCGATGAGGATCGCGCCCCCGTGCTCCGCCGCGTTGCCGACGATCGCCACGATCACCACCGAGACGAAGAACTCGCTGAGGCCGACCGCCGTCGCGAACGCGCCGATCGAGTGGACGAGGATCTCGCTGACCCAGGCTGTCGCGGCGGTCGCGACGGCGAGTGCGCCGAGCGAAACGGGCAGCGACCAGGTCCCTTCACCCGGCTCGTCGCGGTCGCGCTCTTTCTCGTGATGGGCGTGCAGGTTCCGTCCGACGACTGCGAGGTAGAGCAAGAGGAGGACGATCGCCACTGCCACCGAGACGACCACGACCGTATGCTGGTCACCCCGCCCGCTCTGGCCGAGCGCGGTCGGGAGCGTGAACGCGGCGACTGCTGCGGCGACGAGTGCGAGCTGGACGAGCAGGGAGCGGCGGTCGAGGCGCGCCCTGTCGGGGCCGACGATCTTGGTGATGCCGTAGACGAGGAGCAGGTTCGAGATCACGCTCCCGGCGAGCGAGCCGAGCACGACCACCGGCAGATTGGCGCCGATGGCGAAGAGCGCGACGATCAGCTCCGGCGCGTTCCCGAAGCTCGCGTTGAGGAAGCCACCGATCCCGGGGCCGGTGTGCTCCGCTGCGTGCTCGGTCGATTCGCCGACCAGCCAGGCGAGCGGAATGAGCGCCAGGGCGGCGAGGACGAAGAGCGTTACGTCCCCCGCGTCCGTGAGCTTGTCGACCGCGACGGTGAGTGGAGCGAGAAGGAGCGACCCCCAGAGCAGCTTCCGCAGCATCCGGCAAGCCTAAAGAGCCGCCCGAGCGGGCATGAGGCACGGGTGCCTAGCTCGATTTCCGTGCTCTGTCAAGTCTTGCGAAGGGCCTCATTCGTTCCGACAATGTGTCTGTGAACGAGCAAACCGCGACGACGACGACGCTCCCGCTGCATCCGCAGGACGAGGCGGAGTGCCGGCGCTGCGAAGTTCATTGCGAGAAGGTCGTCTATCCGGCGGCCTGCCTCGAGCGCTCGTGTCCGTTCGCCTATGCGTACGAGGAGCACGGGCACACCTACATGGGCTGCTTGCAGAGGATCTTCGAAGCTGAGATCGACGTAGCGATGCTCGCGGCGGCCGAGCGAACGCAGGGCGGGTTCGGCGCCGTGCGGGCGCTGCGCCGTCCGCTGCCGATGTGCGAGTCCGCGGTGCAGTCGACGTTCTCGAACCGCGAGACCGAGCTCGGCTGCCTCAATCCGGAGTTCGGCGAGCTGCCGGCAGGTTCGCCGACCTTCCGGGTGTTCGCGCGGGTCGCGGACCTCTAGCCGGCTCCCGCAGCCGCTGCAGAACGAGCACGCCGGCGGCCGGGCCGACCGCGGCGAGAACGAACGCGAGCCGCCAGCTCTGGGCGGCGGCGGCGGCGAGCACCGGCGGCGCGCCTGCGACGACGACGCCGAGCAGCGTCTGCTGGAAGCCGAGCGCCGTGCCCGTGCGGCCCGCTCCTGCCGCTTCGGCCGCGGCGGCGTAGGCGAGCCCGTTCCACGACATGCTCAGCACGCCCGCCATCACGAACAGCGGGATCAGGAGCGCAAGCGGCGCGTCGGTCGCGGCCGCCACGCACGCGGTGAGGACCGAGAGCGCGACGCCGATCGTCCGCAGCGGCCGAAGGCGGCTGCCGAGCCGGTCCGAGATCGTCCCAGAGCCCACGCGGGCGGCGACGGCGAGCACGTAGATCGTGGCGAGAACTGCACCTGCCGCTTCCTTCGACAAGCCGCGATGCTCGTGAAGGAAGAGGACGACGAACGCCGTGATCCCGACCTGCGCGAGGAGGAAGAGCCCGGTGCCGGTGCCGAGCAGCCACATGAAGGGATCGCGCACGGGCTGCACGACGTCGCGGATCTCCTCCTCGCCGGAGCCGCTGCCGCCGCGGATGAAAACGGCAGCGACCAGCGCTCCCGTCAGGCACGCAGCCCCGAGAAAGATGAACGCCGCGTGGGTGCCCCCGCTCGAGCCGAGCACGGGGAGGACGGCAGCTCCGACTGCGCCGCCGATCGGAATCGCGGTCTGGCGGATGCCGAGCGCGAGGCCGAGCTCGGTGGAGGGGAACCAGGCCATGATCGCCCGGCCGCTCGCCGCGTTGACGCTCGCTCCGAGCGCGCCGACTCCCACCAGCGTGACCGTGACCGTCGCGAAGGTCTCGGTCGTGGAGGCGACGGCGAGCAGGGCCGCAGCGCCTGTGAGGCCCGTCGCGATCACCCAGCGCTCGTCCACCCGGTCGGCGACGAGCCCCCAGGGCAGAAGTGTGAAGAGCATCCCGATCCCGACCGCGGCGAGCACGACGCCGGTCTCGGTCAGGCTGAGCCCGTACTCCGACTTCAGCGTCGGGCTGAGCGCCGGGAGCCCGACCGAGGAGGCAGAGAAGCTCGCCTGCGCGACGGTTCCCGCAGCGAGCACGACCCAGCGGTAGCCGGCTCCTCTCACGCGAGCCAGCGCGCGCGAAGCTCTTTCGTCTTGCGGATCTCGTTCGCGTCGGGGCCGCGGTTCTCGGGACCGGCCGTCTCGAGTACGGCCGGCAGCCCTTGCAGCCTCGGGTTCGAGAGGAACACGCCGAGCTTTTCGCCCAGCTCGCCTTCGAGGATGTTCGCGTGCCGGTCGCGGTTCGAGTTGAACGGCGCCGCGGCGTCGTTCACGTGCAACGCGCGCAGCCGGTCGATGCCGATCGCGGAGTCGAGCTCGTCGAGGCATGCGTCGAGCGCGACGGGGTCGGTCACGTCCACACCGGACACCCAGAGATGGCATGAGTCGAGGCAGACGCCGAGACGCAGGTGCCGCCCGAGCCGCTCGTTGAGCACGGCGAGCTCCTCGATCGAGCGTCCAATGGTGCCGCCGGCCCCCGCCGAGTTCTCCATCAGGAGCCACGTCTCGTCGGTGCAGAGCTCGAGGACTTGCTCCATCGCGGGCAGCACACGCTCGAGGCCCGTCTCGAAGCCGCTGCCGAGATGCGAGCCGACGTGGAACACGACGCCGTCGGCGCCGATCGCCGCGGCAACCTCCATCGTGTTGCGCATCGCGGCCACCGACTTCTCGTAGACGGTGTCGTCGGGCGCCGCGAGGTTGCAGAGGTAGAGCGCGTGGCAGAGGACGCCGCCGATCTCGGCCGCCGCCCGCTTCTCGCGGAAGCGCTCGAAGCTCGCAGGGTCGTGGTTCGTCGGCCGCCACGCACGGGGGCTCTGGGTGAAGACCTGCACCGATTCGGCGCCGACCTCGACGGCGCGGTCGATCGCCTTGTCGATCCCGCCCGCGGAGGAGATGTGCGCGCCGATCAGCACAGCCAGGCCTCGAGCCGTGCCGCCTCGTCCTCGACCTCGCGCCGAGCAGCCCGAGGCAGCGGCCCAAACGGCTCGACCCGTACGCGGTCGCGCTCGACTCTCCACAACCCGGCCACGAAGCCGTCGACGAGGAACGTCGCCTCGACCATCCCGCCGCCGTGGATCACGACCCGCCGCTGCTCGTCGGAGATCACGCGCGTCCGGTCGGCATGCGACAGGACGAGGTTGTCGTAGCGCGGCAGGAACCGGACCGGGGCGACGGAATCGGCAGGCGGAAGAGGACAGCGCGGCAGATCGAGGAGCTCCCGTCCGCGCTCGTCCTGAAAGCGGCGCAGCGGCTCGAGCGTTTCGAGCGCCTGCTCGAAATCGCGCACGCGCAGCCCGCTCCGCTCGGCGATGTCGGCTCGCGTCGCGGGGCCGAAGGCGCCGAGGTAGGCGCGGACGAGCCGTTGTCGCGCAGGCAGCGGGTCGATGTGTTCGTGGTCGATCCGGACATAGCGCGTCTCGCGCGGCTGCTTCCAGGTGCCCGAGGCCGGCGCGTGGGTAAGGCGGCCGACGGTGCGTAGCGCGTACCAGAACCCTGTGCCGCCGTTGTGGTCGATCCCGTGCGTGTCGTTGAGCCAGGCGAGAACCTCGGCGCGGGTCCGCGGTTCGCGTCCGAACTCGAGCAGCACGTCGTGAACGCTGTTGGCGAGCTGCGCCGACTCCGGGCTGACCCAGGGCGCCATGCCGACCGCCGAGCCGAAGACTCCGTAGTCGCGCCGCGAAACGAGATGGACAGTGCCGCGCATGAGCACTGCCCGCACCGCCAGCTCACGTAGCAGCGCCCGCTCGAGCGTCTGCCGGCGGAAGCCCGCGAGTCGCGTCCAGAGGCCGACATACGGCGCCGGCGCCCACTGCGCCTGGAGCCCGGCCAGGCGTTCCAGAGCGCCCACGACAGGCAGCCGCCGTCGCTCCAGCAGCAGCTGGCGCCCGAGCGTCGCGCGGTTGAGCTCCCGCAGCGTCAGCGTCCGGACTCGCACCCGGCCTACGCTATCCGCATGACCGTAGTCGTCAGGATGGCTCCGAGCCCCACCGGCTTCCTCCACGTCGGCGGGGTCCGCACGTTCCTCTTCAACTGGCTCTTCGCCCGCCACCACGGCGGCAAGAACCTGCTGCGGATCGAGAACACCGACACGAGCCGCGAGGTTGCGACGGCAGTCGACCAGATCCAGGATTCGCTGCGCTGGCTCGGCATCGACTGGGACGGCCCGCTCACGTTCCAGCTCGACCGGCTGGACGACTGCAGGCGCGTCGCCGAGCAACTCGTCTTGAAGGGGAAGGCGTATGAGGACGAGGGCGCGATCCGCTTTCGCATGCCCGACGAGGGCGTGACGGCGTGGGACGACGTCGTCCGCGGCCGGATCGAGTATCCGAACCAAGAGCTCGAGGACGTCGTGATCGTCCGCTCCGACGGCCGCCCCACCTACAACTTCGCGTCGCCGCTCGAGGACGTCTGGGACGGGATCACGCATGTCATCCGCGGCGACGACCACATCTCGAACACGCCGAAGCAGCTCAACATCATCCGGGCGGTAGGCGGCGACGTTCCCGTCTACGCGCACGCGCCCAACATCTTCGGCGCGGACGGGAAGAAGCTCTCGAAGCGGCACGGGGCGACCGGCATCGACGAGTTCCGGGCCGCCGGCTACCTCCCCGAGGCGCTGATGAACTTCCTCGCGCTGCTCGGCTGGGCGCCGGACGGTGAGACGACAGTCATGTCCCAGGCCGAGCTGGTCGAGCGCTTCTCGCTCGAGCGCGTCAGCCCGAGCCCGGCACAGTTCGACTACCAGAAGCTCGACTGGCTGAACGGCGTCTACATGCGCGACCTCCCGCCCGAGGAGCTCGCGCATCGCTTGGTCCTCTGGCTCGGCGAGAACGGCTACGGCTGGGACGCCGAGCTCGTCGCCCGCGCGACGCCGCTCGTGCAGGAGAAGATCTCGCGGCTGGCGGAGTTCCCGGGCTTCGCGGGCTTCCTCTTCGGCGACGTCGAGCCCGACCCGGCCGACCTCGACGGGGGGGCGCCGATGCTCGCAGCGGCAGAAGAGGCACTCACGTCCCTGGAGCCGTTCGAGGCGACCGAGATCGAGAGGGCCCTGCGCGATGCTGCCGACCGGCTCGGCCTCAAGCCGCGCCAGGCGTTTCAGCCGATCCGCGTCGCGATCACGGGCTCGAAGATCTCCCCGGGCCTGTTCGAGAGCATCGAGCTGCTCGGCCGCGAGGTCACGCTCAGCCGCCTGCGCGCGGCGGGTTGATCGCGGCAGGCGGGAGCGGCTTCGGCGGAGCCAGCGGGTCGAGGGCACGCTGAAACGCGAGCCACGACTGGCGCCTGAAGCGCTGGGTGGGACATGGGAGGCCGGCGAGCTCGGCGCCGTTCTGGACGCCGCGCAGGCAACCGCCTCCTGGCTGCGGGGAGTCCTTTGCCACTTCAAATGACTAAACGGGCCCTCCCTGAGCCTGGATACGGACGAGCACGGCGGCCGTTAGACTCCTGGCGATGCGCGATACCGGGGGGCATGCGGCGCCTGTCCGGATCTTGGTGGTTGACGACGAACCGTCGATCCGGCTGCTGTGCAGGGTCAATTTCGAGCTCGAGGGCCACGAAGTGCTCGAGGCCCATTCGCTTGCGACGGCGCGCGCCGCGATCGAGGAGCACGAGATCGACGTCGTCGTCCTCGACGTCCATCTCCGCGGCGAGCGAAGCGACGAGCTCGTCACCGAGTGCCGCGCCCGGCGGCCGCCGCTCCCGGTCGTGCTGGTGACCGGCTCGGTCGACGTGACGCATCCGGACCTGAATCGCGCCGACGCGGTGCTGCCCAAGCCGTTCGAGCTGGACCAACTACTCTCGACGGTGCGCAGCCTCGCCGGTGCGCCCGCCCAGCGATGAGCACGACGACCGTTCGCACCCCGCAGGAATACGAGGACGCCTACGAGGCGTACTACGCGGAAGCCGCGGAAGAGGTCCGTGCCGTGCGGGTCGGCGAGAAGGAGACCTCCGAGCAGGCGGCGATCGTCGCGCGCCATGCGGACCTCTTCACGCAGGAGCAGCTCGAAGCGCTCCGTGAGGCCGAGGCCGAGGCCGAGGCAGACGGGGTTTCAGAGGTCTTGCGGGAGCCCGGCCGTGCGTCGGCGGCTTCGCCGACGATGCTTACAGCCAAAGAGCGGCTCTACCGGCTGCGCAGGGCCTGCGAGGGCGGCATCGTCGACGCCGAGCTTGCGGCGCGCGAGGACGAGCTCGAGAATGCGCTCCTGGCGGCCCGGCTTACGTTCGGGGGAGAGGAGCTGCCGCTCAACGCAGCCGAGGCGAAGCTCGCGGTCCTGGCCGGCTACGGGCAGCGGGAGGAGCTCGGCGAGCTGGTTCAGGAGCTCAGCGCAAGCTTCAACGAGCCGCGGCGAGAGCTGCTCGTCTCCCGTGACGATCTCGAGGGCACGCTCGCCGGCGAGCGTGACGCGGTCGCGCGAAACGAGGCGGACAAGCAAATCTCGCTGCGAGAGCTCGAGACCGTCCTTCGCGCGGCGTCCGACGCGGTCGACGGCGCGTACGCGAGGCTCCGCGAGCGCTGGTTCGAGCGGCTGCTCGGCCCGGAGCGCACCGAGCTCCCGTCGGGCGCCCACGTCGGCTGGCTCCGGCGCCTGTCGCCGCTCGAGTCGACGTATCCCAAGGATCGCTCGGTCGACGTGTGCGTCGAGACGGTCCGTGAGCTCGGGTTCGAGCTCGAGGCGATTCCGAACATCCGTCTCGACCTCGAGGACCGGCCGCAGAAGAATCCGCGCGCCTGCGTGATCGCGGCAGACCCGCCCGAGGTCGTTCACCTGATCACGCGCGCCCAGGGAGGGCTCGCCGACTATCAGGCGTTCCTCCACGAGGCCGGGCACGCGCTCCACTACGCCGGCTGCGACCCGCGGCTGCCGTGGACGTTCCGCGCGCTCTCGCGGGATCACGCCCTGACAGAGATCTACTCGTACATCGTCGAGGCGATCACGCGCGAGCCGGGTTGGCACGCGCTGCATTTCGGCTTGTCGGACGCCGAAGCGGAGGAGAACGCCGAGGCGACGCTCTTCCTCGAGGCGCTCCTCTACCGGCGCTACGCCGCCAAGCTCCGGTACGAGCTCGGCTTCTGGTCCTCATTCGGCACCGAGCATGGCGACTCGTCGCGCGACTACGAGCCGCTCCTCACCGAGGCAACAGGTCTTCGCTACGACGCCCGCCGCTACCTGTCCGATATGGATGCAGGCTTCTACTCCGCCGACTACTTGCGCGCCTGGCTCCGCTCGGCGCAGCTCGTGTCCTACCTGCGAGGCGAGGTCGGCGAAGACTGGTGGCGGAACAGCGCGACCGGTGAGATCCTGCGCGGGCTGTTCGCGGAGGGGACGCGGCCGTCGACCGAGGAGATCGCTGGCCGGGTGGGCTTCGACCCGCTCGACACGGCTCCGCTCGTCGCCGCGCTGACCGCCTAGGCGGCAGGGCCGCGAATCACGCCCGTGACGAGCGGGAGCAGCTTCTGCTTCGCGCGCGGCCGCTGCGCATCGGCACGGACGAGCTCGTCGAGCTCCATCGCGACGAGCAAGACGATCGCAGCGATGTAACAGAACGTCGCCAGGAAGATGAAGACCTCGAGGCTGCCGACCGCGGTGCGGAAGTCGGCGACCGACCTGACGTACGCGCCCATGATCAAGGTCTGGCCGATCCAGCCCACGACGACGAGCGCGGAGCCGAAGCTCGTCCATCGCTTGCGTCGATTCTCGTCGGGGCCCCAACGCACGATCAGCTCGAACGCGAAGGCGATTAGGACGACCGCGGCCGGCCAGCGCAGAACCAGGACAGGGATGCTCCACGCGCCCGAGATGTGCCCGGCCCAGATGATGGCGATCGCTCCGAGCACCGCGGACAGGAAGAGAATGGCCAGCCCGAACGAGAGAGGGAACCGCACCCAGAACGGTCGCGTCTCGGGCGTCTCGTAGATCTCGTCGAGCGCGCCGATCGCTGCTCGGACGATCCCCGAGACCTCCCACACCGCCAAGGCGGCGGCGACCACGAGCAGCCCCGCAGTGGAGGACGAGAACACTCGCTGCGCCGTCTGGTCGATTCCGTCGAAGACATGAGGGAGGACCTTGGGCTTGATCTGGGGCGCGATCGTCGACCGCCAAAGCTGCTCCTGATGGGTCGCGCCGAGGATGCCGAGCAGGAAGAGCGTGCAGGCGACGCCGGCGATGAACATCCGCAGCGCGATCGCACTCGCGTACGTCAGCAGGCTGTGCTTGTCGAACAGCTCAACCCAGAGCTGCACGATCTTCTTGAAGTTTCGCCACCGGAGCTGCATCCCGCCTCCAGCGTTCCCGAGGCTGAGGACTCGGAAACGGCAGCGCATACCAAGAAAGTGGGGGCGACTGCTATGGCCGTGCA
>DASXKE010000064.1:0-4549 GCA_036496985.1 Gaiellaceae bacterium
TGCAACGACGACGACCGGCCAGTCCGGCTGGATCGCTGCGATCGGCCCGTGCATGAGGTCGGCCGGCGAGTACGCCTCGGTGATGAGCCCCGAGAGCTCACGGATCTTGAGCGCGATCTCGAAGCCCGTGCCGTAGTTGACGCCGCGGGCGACCACGGTCAGGCCGACTGCCTCGCGGTACTCCTCGAGCGAGGGAATGCCGGCGAGCGACAGGTCGATCTGCGCCGCCAGGGCATCCGGCATATGCGCGAGCTCGTCGCGCGCGGCCGCGTCGTCCCCGAGCTGCGCGAAGAGCAGCGCGACCGCACCGAGCGAGTTGAGGTAGGTTTTGGTCGCCGCGACCGCCTGCTCGCGCCCGGCCTCGAGCGGGAGCACAGCCTCGGCCGCGCGTGCGAGCGGCGAGGAGATTTCGTTCGTCAGTGCGAGCGTCGGCCGCCCTTGCTCACGGGCCTCCGCCAGTACCGCGACGACGTCCGGCGACGCGCCCGACTGCGAGATTCCGATCACGAGAGCGCCGTCGAGCCGTGGCGGCTGGCCGTAGATCGTGTACAGCGACGGCGTCGCGAACATCACCGGCACGCGGTGCGCACGCCCCAAGAGGTACTGCGCGTAGCGCGCCACGTTGGAGGAGCTGCCGCGCGAAGCGATCAGGAGATAGCGAATGTCGCGGCGGCGGAAGAGCTTCGCGGCGGCACGCGCGGCCTCGGTCTGGCGCTCGAGGAGGCGCGCCAGCGCCTCCGGCTGCTCGCGCAGCTCAGTCTCGAGCCACGACATCGTCGCGTCCAGAGCAGTGGACGGCCTGGATCTCGAGCCGGTCGTCGAGCACGAGGACGTCGGCGGCCGCGCCGGGCTCGAGGAATCCGACGTCTCCGCGGGCGAGGAAGCGCGCCGGCACCTCGGTCGCCGCGCCCACCGCCTGCTCGAACGGGACGCCGAGCGCGTGCAGGTTCCGCACGGCGCCGATCATGGTGAGCACCGTGCCTGCGAGCGTCCCGTCCTCTCGCATCGGCGCGGCGCCGTCCTCCACCGCGACCTCGACGTCGCCGAGCTGAAACGTTCCGTTGCTCTTGCCGCCGGTTCCGGCGGCCGCCATCGCGTCGGTGACGAGCGCGACCCGCCCCGCCGCACACGACCAGATGAGCCGCACCGTCTCGTCGGCGAGATGGTGGCCGTCGACGACCATCCCGATCACGACGTTGGAGCGTGTGAGGGCCGCACCTGCGATCCCAGGATCGCGCGAGCGGAAGGGGCGCATGGCGTTGAAGACATGGGTGACGCCTCCGACGCCGAGATCGAAGGCGTGGTTGGCTTCCTCTGCAGTCGCATTCGTGTGTCCTGCCGAGACGGCTACGCCGCGCTCGCGGAGCCGCTCGATCAGCGCGTCCGCGCCGGGCAGCTCGGGCGCGAGCGTCATCTGCGTGACGACGCCTGCGTCGAGCAGCCGGTCGAGCAGCTCGACGTCTGGCTCGCGCAAATGAACGAGGGGATGCGTGCCAGGACGGTCGGGCGACAGGAACGGGCCTTCGACGTGCGCGCCGAGGATGCGCGGGCCGGATGCGCCGACGGGCATCTCCCGGAGGGCCTCGACCGTCGCCTCCTCCGCCGACGTGATGAAGGTGGGCTGGTACGCCGTCACCCCCGTCAGCAGAAGCGCCTCGCCCGCCTGGCGATAGTCCTCGCTCGAGGCGGAGAGGAAGTCGACTCCGCCGAAGCCGTTGACCTGGAGGTCGACGAAGCCGGGAATCGCGACGCGTCCGCGCGGGCCGCGAGCGAGACCGACCGCTACGACGCGACCGTCCTCGACCTCGACGTCGCCCGGAACGAGCTCGCCGCGCACCAGTGCCGCCTCGACGCCGAGCTTCATTGCCCGGCTGCTTTCCGCACGGAGCCCTCGGAGGCCTCGAGCCGCGACCGAGCCGAGTCCGCGTCGACACCCGCGAGAAGGGAGACGAGCGCGACGCGCGCATCGCCGGAAGCCGCTTCGAGCGCCTCGTCCACCCGTTCCTCGGAGGCGCCGCTCGCGAGCACGACATTGCGGCGAGCGCGCTCGCGGAGCTTCTCGTTGCCGGGCGCGACGCCGACCATCAGGCCGCCGAACGTGCGGCCGAGGCGGATCATCGTCACGGTCGAGATCGTGTTGAGAACGAGCTTCTGCGCGGTGCCTGCCTTCAATCGCGTCGAGCCCGCGATCACCTCGGGGCCGACGACGACCGCCACCTCGTGCTCCGCGAGAGCGGCCGCTTCGCTGTCGCGAACGCTCGCCACCGCGACGCCGAGCGCGCCCGCCTCCTGCGCCGCTTCGAGGGCGGCGAGCACGAACGGGGTCGAGCCGCTCGCGCTGACGGCGACGACGCAGTCCGCAGGCCGGAGGGCGAGCCCGCGCAATGCATTCGTCGCCGCAGCACGATCGTCTTCGTCCGCATCCTGGTCGGCGGCGACGGCGAGAACCTCACCAGGCGGCGAGCCAAAAGTCGAACCGCATTCGGCGGCGTCGAGCGCCGCGAGCGCTCCCGACGTGCCGGCGCCGGCGTAGATGAGCCGCCCGCCGCGGCCCATGCGCTCGACGATCGCCTCGATCGCGGCGCCCAGCGCGTCGCCGGCTTCGGCGACTGCGGCCGGCACGGTCGCGTCCTCCTCGTTCAGGAGGCGCACGAGGTCTCGCGTGGCGCGCAGGTCGAGGTCGGCGAGGTCAGGGCGCGCGGCCTCGGTCGTCGCAACTTGCGGCCGAGCGGTCAGGGCCGAGCTCACCGCCTCCCAGACGAGCGGCGCGTCAGGCGTGGCGAGCGACGTCATGTGCCCGCAGGCCTCGTAGCCCCACGTCCAGAGGTCGTCGACGCCTGCCTCGCGCGCACCGCCGACAGCAGCTTCCAGGTCCGGGATCTCCGCCTGATCGAGACCGAAGCTCGGCACCCAGAGCTGCGCTTCGACACCGTGGCGGTCGGCGGTCGCGCGCAACAGCTCGGCGAAGCGGCGAACGAACGGCCCCGCGGGCTCGCCCCAGTGCTTCCAGTAGGGATCGGTGGCCAGCGCGCCGAGGCCGGGGATGGCTGCGACCTCGTCCCAGTCGGCGAGACCCTGCGTACCCTCGGTGGACGGCAGGAGACAAATCGTGTTGTGGCCGCCGCGCTCCGCCACGTGAGCGACGACCTCGCGCAGGAAGCCAACGACCGACTCCTCGCGAAAGCGCACGACCTCGGGGGTTCGCTCAGCAGGAACCGGACCGCCGAAACGCTCGGCGCAGCGGTCGCAGCGGCACGTCCAGCGAGCCGCGTCGTCGACGCCGACGTGCACCGGCACCACCCACGCCGGCTCGTCCCAGAACACGGAGTCGACGCCGCACTCGAGCACCCAGTCGGCCCACTCCTTGCAGAAGTCGCGGTACGCGGAGCTGTTGAGACAGGCGGCGGCGACGCGACGGCCGTCGTCGAGCACCTGACACTCTTCGGGATGGAACGCGACCCACCGGCTCTCGGCCTCGCCGCCGAAGGTGCGACCGAGCCCCCACGGGCTCGCCAGCACGCTCAGCCCGGCGTCGTGCGAGATCTCGACGATCTCGGCCATCGTGTCGCGGGAGTACGCGAAGTCGTTCTCCGAGAACGTGTGGAGGACGCCCGTGTAGCCGCGGGCGGCGAGGTCGGCCATGTCGCGGCGCACGTGCCGAGGGATCCTGACCCCGAAGTAGGAGCAGCCCGCTCTGGTCCGCGCATTGGTCATGACCAGTTCACGCTTTCACCGCTCCGGCGGTAAGGCCGAACGCGATCCTGCGCTGCACGAGCAGGAAGAAGATGACGACCGGAATCGCGATCAGCGTCGAGGCCGCCATGATCTCACCCCAGTCGACGAAGCGGTTGCCGCCGTAGAGGTACGAGAGCCAGACGGTGATCGTTTGCTTATTCGGGCTGTTGAGGAGCGTGTTCGCAAAGATGAACTCGTTCCAGCTCGTGATGAACGCGAACACCGACGTCGCCACGAGGCCCGGCGCGATGAGCGGCAGGAGGATCCGGACGAAGGCGCCGATTCGGGTCGAGCCGTCGACCATCGCTGCCTCCTCGAGGTCCTTCGGGATGCCGAGCAGAAAGCCGCGCAACGTCCAGACGCAGAACGGGAGCGCGAACGTCAGATAGACGAGGATCACGCCCACCAGCTCGTCGACGAGCCCATGTTGCGCGAGCACCGAATAGAGCGGGATGATCAGCCCGGCCTGCGGCAGCATCTGGATCCCGATCACGAGCACGATGAAAAGCCTGCGGCCGCTGAAGCGGTACTTCGCCAGCGCGACTGCGGCGAAGAACGAGAGCGCGAGCGCGACGATCACCGTCGCGACCACGACGATGATGCTGTTGACCACGGAGGACCAGAAGTGCGGCCGGTGGATCGCGTCGCTGAAGTGGCTCAGCGTCGGACTGCGCGGGATCCAAGTCGGGTTGAAGCTGTAGATCTCGTCGTTGCCCTTGAACGCGGTCGTGACCATCCAGAAGACCGGGAAGACCATCACGGCGAAGACGATCAGGCCGAGCGCGTTCCAGGCGAGTTGGCGCGGGAAGCGGCG
>DASXKE010000065.1:0-5880 GCA_036496985.1 Gaiellaceae bacterium
GGCGATGAGCTCGAGCTTCCGGTCGCGTGGGATCTCGATCGTGCCGTCCGAGATCTCGACGTGCGAGAAGCGGAAATTGGTCAACCAGGCCTTGAACTCCTCGATCTTGTCGCGCGCGTAGACCGCCTCAAAGAACGTGCCGCCACAGACGACGGGCGTCTCGAAGTGGCGGTAGAGCGCGATCTTCTTCTCGAGGTTGTTCGTGACGTAGCTCGTGCCCCAGCCGAGCTTGACGATGTCCACGTAGTCGCCGGCGGTGTCGAAGAGGCCCTCGATCTCCCGCAGGTTGAGTCCCTTGTCGATGACGTGGGTGAGCCCCGTCTCGCGCGGCTTGGCCGGCCGCTCCGGAACCCCGAGAAATCCGTCTGAAAAGCCTGGCATCGCTCGGATGGTACCTAATCGATGGAATAAGCAATCGCTTATTCCATACCGGATTTGGCTGCTTTCGTCATGCCCGAAAGAGCCATCTTGATTGTCAATCTTGACAACGCTAGCGTGGCCCTCGTCGCATCTGCCCACGAACGACAGGAGGTCACCACCGTGTCCCTACCCATCTCCGTACGACGTGCGGCGCTCCTCGCGCTGCTCCTCGTGGCCGTGACCGCGATTCTCGGCTCGGCCGTGCCGGCCCTGGCCGCGATTGGGCTGCCCGGCCCCAGCCCCTCGCCTCCCGACGACGCGCAAGCTCTCGCCACCGCGACAGCAGACGTGCCGAGCGGCTCTTCGACCACTGCTGTCGACGGCCAGACCGCGCTCAACGCCTCGACGCTCCCCGGCGCCGACACGTCGATCGAAGCAGGCATCTCACCGCAGGCGGCGGTCGGCCTCGCCCCCCTGAACGAGTCCGGCGACGGCTCCACCATCGCCTCTGTCCCGGCGACCAGGGCGTCCTGCTGGGCCAACGCGACGTGGCATCAGTGGGGAACGTGGCCGTACCAGCAACGGATCACCGACACCAGCTACTGGTGTGCCATCTTCGACAAGCACATCACCTACCGCACGTCGACCACGACGGCGTCCGGCCTGCTCTGCGGAGTCAGCTGGCGCGCAGCCGCGCTGATCGGCGGCGGAGTCGGACCGGGCTTCACGTACTTCACGAACCGCGCGTCGGCCAACTTCACCTGTCAGACGGCCGTCCCCTGGATCGCGATCCACACGACGCATCACCTGGATACGAAGCGAACCGATCGCGGCGTGACGACCGAAGTCGGCTCGGGCTAGTAGACGGCGCGCATGAGCTGCTCGATCTCGTCCGGGCTCGCGGGTTTCGGGTTGGCGAGGTTCCCGCCTCGCTCGGCCGCACTCTCCGCGAGCTCGGGCAGATCGGTCTCCGGCACGCCGAGGTCGCGCAGCCGCGTCGGCCCTGCCAGCGCGGCGAGCGCCTCGACGCGGCCTGCGGGATTGTCCGGAGCACCGATGGCGTCACCGAACCTCGCGACCGCGTCGGGATCGAACGCGGCGTTGAAACGAAGCACCGGCGGCAGGCAGATCCCGTTCAGCGTCCCGTGCGGCAATCCGTAGCGTCCGCCGATCGTCTGCGCCATCGCATGGGCGAGCGCGAGCATCGACCCGGCAAGCGCCGCGCCGCCGTGGCAGGCGCCGCAGAGCAGCTTGGTCCGCGCGTCGACGTCTCGCGGAGCCGCGACGACACGCGGCAGCCACTCGGAGATGAGACGCGCCCCTGCGAGCGCGTGCTCGTCTGCGGCAGGGTTGTGTCCCTCCACGTAAAGAGCCTCGGCGCAGTGGGCGAGCGCGTTCAGCGCCGTCCCCACACTCGTCTCGGCCGGCAGGTCGAGCGTGAGCTCTGGCTCGTAGACGATCGCGGTCGGTCGCGCTCCTCCGCCACCGCCACGCATACGGCGAGCTTGGTCGCGTACACCGAAATAGGTCGTCCACTCGGCGCCGGAGTACGTCGTCGGCACCGACACGAGCGGCAATTCCGCCGCGGCCGAGATCCCCTTCCCGAGGTCGATCGTGCTTCCACCACCGACGGCGAGCACGCCGTCGCCGTCCCTTGCAGCCGCGACGGCTTCGGAAACCCGGTCGGACGGCACCTCCCGCCAGCGTCCTGCGACCGGCAAGGAGAGCTTCAGCGAGTCCCACCGGGACCCCGCCACCAGCAGCGGAGAGGTGACGCCTGCCTCGACGCAGGCTTCCGGCAGCCGGTCCAGCCCCCAGTGGACGATCACTTCAGCCGCTCGCGCGCGAACGCGACGAACTCTTGCCCGATGCGTGTCTCGGCGCGGCCGGTCGCGCGCGCAAGCTGAACGTCGCGGGCCGGCTCCAACCCCTCGACGCGCACGATCGCCAGCGCTCCCGACGACAGGTCTCCTTCGATCGCGATGCGCGAGATGAACGTGGCGCCGAACCCGCCGAGCACCGCGGCCCGAGCCGATTCCTGCAACCCCAGCTCGAGCTTCACGTTGAGGTCGCGAGAACGGACGCCGAGCTCGCGCAGCTCGTCGTCGATCATCTGCCGAATGCCGGCTCCCTCCTGCATCAGCACCAACGGCTCGGATTTCAGCTCCTCGAGCGTCATGCTCTTGTCTGCACGCTGGTGGCCGGCAGGAACGGCAAGCACCACCTCGTCGCGGTAGAAGGGCTCGAAGGACACGCCGCGGTGCCGCCCGCCGGCCCCGACCACGCCGAGCTCGAGCTCGCGCCTCCCAACCTGCTCCACCACCGTGTGCGTGTCCGAGACGGTCAGCGCCACGTGAATCAGCGGGTGGATGCTCTGAAACTCGCCCAGCAGGACAGGCAGGACGCTGCCTCCGGGCCCGGTGGAGGCGCCGATCTCGAGCCGGCCCTTGAGCTCGCCCTCGGCCTCCTCGCCGAGATCGGCGAGCAGCTGCTGCTCGAGCGCCAATAGCCGCTGAGCTCCGCGATAGAGCCGCAGTCCGGCCTCGGTCGGCTCCACTCGGCGGCCCGAGCGGTCGAGAAGCCGTTGACCGACGCGCTGCTCGAGCGAGCGAATCTGCAGGCTGACGGCGGGCTGGGTGACTCCGAGCTGATCGGCGGCCTGCGAAAAGCTGCGGCGCTCGACAACGGCACAGAAGGCGACCAGCTGCTTCGTGTCCATAAGGACATTTTATCGGGAGGTGGAACCAGCATTCGCCTCGGTGACGGCGATCACGGGGCTGGAGCACGACGACATCGACAACTACGAGAACAGCAAGCGGCTCTGCTACATACGCGGTCCGGAGGGGATCATCGTCGAGCTCGCCCAGCGGATCGACTAGCCGCAGCTTTACGATCGGACGCGTGCCAGAGCCCACGCGGATCGAGGACACGCTCGTCCGCGGCTACCGCCAGCTTGCGCTCGAGACGCCGGAGCGGCCCCGCGACATCGTCCTGCGGGTGCTCGACATCCTCCTCTCCTCGCTGTTCCTGCTCCTTTCGCTCCCGTTCGCGCTCGTGATAGCCCTCGTCGTGCTCGCTACGAGCGGCACCCCGATCCTCTACCGCGGCGAACGCGTCGGCCGCGGCGCGAAGGTCTTCACGATGTACAAGTTCCGCACGCTCCGCCGCGGCGCTGAGAGACGGCTCGGCCAATACCTCGGCGAGGAGCTCGTGGAGCGGACACGAGCCGAGTTCACGCCGGTCGGGCGGTGGCTCAAGGCGACCCAGCTCGACGAGATCCCGCAGTTCGTCAACGTCCTGCGCGGAGACATGAGCCTGGTCGGGCCGCGTCCGATCCGTCCAGTCTTCTTCGAGGAGCTCGCACACGAGCTGCCGTCGTACTGGCAACGGCTCGTCGTCCGGCCCGGGCTGACCGGCTTCGCCCAGGTGCGGCGCGGCTACGAGACGCCGATGAGCGAGAAGCTCGCCCACGATCTCGAATGGATCGCCGACCGCTCGGTGCGCCTCTACCTCCGAACCGTCGTTGCGACCGGTTGGCGGGTGCTCAAGCAGTCGATCAAAGGACTGACGGGACGCGGCGCCTAAGGTAGAGCCGTGTGCGGGATCTGCGGGATTGCGACGACGCACGGCGCTGCGGACGTCGGCGGGCTGCGGGCGATGAGCGATCTGCTCGTCCACCGCGGCCCAGACAGCGCCGGTGAGCACGTCGACGGCGCGGTCGCTCTCGCGGCGCGGCGGCTTTCGATCATCGACCTCGCGCACGGCGACCAGCCGATCGCGAACGAGGACGGAAGCTGCGTCGTCGTCCAGAACGGCGAGATCTACAACTACCCCGAGCTCCGCCGAGAGCTCGAGCGGGCCGGCCACGAGCTGCGGACGCATTGCGACACCGAGGCGCTGGTTCATCTCTACGAGGAGCACGGCCTCGGCTTCGCCGAGCGGCTGCGCGGGATGTTCGCGGTGGCGATCTGGGATGCGAAGCGGAGGCGACTCGTCCTGGCGCGCGACCCGTACGGGATCAAGCCGCTCTATTACCGGCACGCCGGCGACGAGCTGCGCTTCGCGTCGGAACTGCGGGCCATGCCGCGCGGCGAGATTGACCTCGACGCGCTCGAGGCGTTCCTCGCCTTCAACTCGATCCCGGCGCCGTACTCGATCTTTCGCGACGTCCGCAAGCTCCCGGCTGGACACATCCTCGTCTGGGAAGACGGCGCGGTCACGCTCGAGCGATTCGCGCGGCCCGGGCCGGAGGCCGTGGACGCGCTGCGGGCCGGCGACGAGGCAGAGCTCGTCGAGGAGCTGCGCGCCCGGATGCGCGACTCGGTGCGCGCGCATCTCCTCGCCGACGTGCCTGTCGGCGTCCTGCTCTCGGGCGGCGTCGACTCCGCAGTACTCGCCGCGCTCGCGGCGCAGGAGACGCCCGAGCCGGTACACACGTTCACGATCGGCTTCGAAGAACGAAGCTTCGACGAGCGCGACGACGCGCGACGGGTCGCGGAGCGGTACGGAACCGAGCACCACGAGCTCCTGGTGCGACCCGACCCGGAGCTGCTGCTCCGCGCGCTGGCCGAGGCGTTCGACGAGCCGTTCGCGGACTCGTCGGCTCTGCCGACCTACCTCGTCTCGCAGCTCGCGGCCGAGCACGTGAAGGTCGCGCTCTCGGGAGAGGGCGGTGACGAGCTCTTCGCCGGCTACTACACGTATCAGGCGGACCTCATGGCGGATCGCCTGGCGCCGATTGCGCGCGCCGTCCGTCCCCTCGTCGAGGCGCTGCCGTCGTCCTCGCGCAAGGCGAGCCTCGACTACAAGGCGAAGCGGTTCGTGCGCGCGGCTCATCTGCCGGCTTTGGAGAGGCATCACGGCTGGAAGGAGATCTTTTCGGCCGAGGCGCGCAGCGAGCTGACCGGACGCCACGCAGATTTCGATCCGGTCGACGTCCATCGCGAGCGGTACGCCGAGACCTCGGCGGCGCCACAGCTCGCGCGGTTGCAGGACGTGGACTTCGGGATCTACCTCGTCGACGACCTGCTCGTGAAGACCGACCGCGCGTCGATGGCGCATTCTCTCGAGGCACGTGTCCCCTTCCTCGATCCCGTCGTGACGAATCTCGCCTTCGCGCTGCCGACACGGCTGAAGGTGCGCGGTCTCACGAAGAAGGTGCTGTTGCGCAAGGCGGCAGAGCCTCTCCTGCCGAAGGAGGTCGTGCACGGGCGCAAGCGCGGCTTCTCGATCCCGGCGGCGGCCTGGCTGCGCGGCGAGCTGGAGCCCTTCGCGCGCGAGACGCTGTCGCCGAGCACTCTCGAGCGCCAGGGCTTCTTCCGGCCCGAACCGGTCGGTCGGCTGCTCGACGAGCACGTCGCGGGCCGTGAGGACTGGAGCCGCCAGCTCTGGGGGCTGCTCGCCTTCACGATCTGGTACGAGCGGCACGTCGAGCAGGAGCCGCCGCGGCTGGAGTCGGCGCGGATGGAGGCGCTGGCAGCGTGAGCGATCTCCCGCCCTTCGTGCTCGGCTACTCGCGAA
>DASXKE010000066.1:0-9611 GCA_036496985.1 Gaiellaceae bacterium
CGAATCGCCGCCGCGCACGCACGGCTCCGTCTACTCGAGCGTCGGCTACAAGCGGCCGCGGGTGCTGCCGCAGGAGTCCGAGATCCAGCACGCCGCCGAGATCCTGAACGAGGGCGAGAAGGTCGCGATCCTGATCGGCCAAGGCGCCCGAGGCGCCTCCGAAGAGGTCGAGCGCGTCGCCGAGCTGCTCGGCGCGGGAGTCGCCAAGGCCCTGCTCGGCAAGGACGTCCTCGCCGACGACCTCCCCTATGTGACCGGCGCGATCGGCCTGCTCGGGACGATCCCGAGCTACGAGATGATGGAGGGCTGCGACACGCTGCTCATGATCGGCACGAGCTTCCCGTACGCGGAGTTCCTGCCGAAGGAGGGGCAGGCACGCTGCGTCGAGATCGACCTCAAGGCCGACATGATCGGCATCCGCTACCCGGCCGACGCGCTGTTGATCGGCGACGCGAAGGAAACGCTGCGCGCACTCGAGCCGCATCTGGTGCGCAATGAGGACCGCTCCTGGCGCGAGAAGATCGAGGCGAACGTCGGCGACTGGTGGGACATCGTCGAGCGCCGCGCGATGATGGATGCCGACCCGATGAACCCCCAGCGGGTCGTGCACGAGCTCTCGCAAGTGCTGCCCGAGGACGCGATCATCTCGGCCGATTCCGGCTCCTCGACGAACTGGTACGCGCGCCAGCTCAAGCTGGGCAAGGGCAACCTCGCCTCGCTCTCGGGGACGCTCGCGACGATGGTTCCCGGAGTCCCGTATGCGATCGCCGCCAAGTTCGCGCATCCCGGCCGGCCCGTCATCTGCTTCGTCGGCGACGGCGCCTTCCAGATGCTCGGCATGAACGAGATGCTGACCGTGAAGCGCTACCACGAGCGCTGGCACGACCAGCGCCTCATCTTCTGTGTCTTCAACAATCAGGACCTGAACCAGGTCACCTGGGAGCAGCGCGTGATGGAGGGCGACCCGAAGTTCTTGGGCACGCAGTGGCTGCCGAACTTCGACTACGCCGGCTACGCGGAGCTCTGCGGCCTGAAGGGCATCTTCTGCGACGACGGCGACCGCATGCGCGCGGCCTGGGAGGAGGCGCTCGCCGCCGACCGCCCGGTCGTGCTCGAGGTCAAGACCGACCCCGAGATCCCGCCGCTGCCGCCGCATATCCAGGTCGAGCAGGCGAAGAAGATGGCCGAGGCGATGGTCAAGGGCGACCCCGAACGCAGCGGTGTGATGGAGAAGTCGCTGCGCGGGAAGCTCGTCGAGTTCACCGAGCACCTGAAGTCGTAGTGGTCGGTCTGGCGCCGCTCGAGCGGCTCGAAGTCAACGCGTTCACGATCCCGACCGACGAGCCGGAGTCGGACGGGACGCTCGAATGGGACTCGACCACGATCGTGGTCGTCGAGGCTCACGCCGACGGGCAGACAGGGCTCGGCTACACGTACTGCGACGCCGCCGCCGCCGAGGTGATCTCGGGCCAGCTCGCCGCCGTGGTCGAGGGCGAGGACGTGATGGACGTCCGTATTGCCTGGCTGCGCATGTGTGCCCAGGTCCGCAACGCGGGCCAGCCGGGAATCGGCTTCTGCGCCGTGTCGGCCGTCGACCAGGCGCTCTGGGATCTGAAGGCGCGCCTGCTCGACGTTCCGCTCGTCGTCCTGCTCGGCGCTGCGCACGACGAGGTCCCGATCTACGGCAGCGGCGGCTTCTGCTCGTACTCCGAGGAGCGGCTATGCGAGCAGCTAGGCGGCTGGGCCGAAGCCGGGATCCCGCGCGTGAAGATGAAGGTCGGCCGCGAGCCCGAGCGCGATCCGGTCCGCCTCGACGCGGCCCGCGAGGCGATCGGCGACGACGTCGAGCTCTTCGTCGACGCGAACGGCGCCTTTGCACGCAAGGAGGCGCTTGCCTGGGCCGCGCGCTACGCCGACTCCTGGAACGTCACCTGGTTCGAGGAGCCGGTGTCCTCCGCCGATCTCGAGGGTCTGCGGCTCATCCGCGATTCCGGTCCGGCCGGGCTCGAGATCGCGGCGGGCGAGTACGCATACGTGCCCGCCGACTTCCGGAACCTCGTCGGCTCGGTCGACTGCCTGCAGGCCGACGTCACGCGCTGCGGCGGGATCACGGGCCTCCTCTCCGCCTCCGGTCTGGCCAACGCGCACTCGATCGACCTGTCGGCGCACTGCGCGCCGGCGATCTCGGCCCACGCCTTCTGCGCGGTCGAGCGTAGGCGGCATCTCGAGTACTTCCACGACCATGTCCGGATCGAGTCGATGGTGTTCGACGGCGTCCCCGAGCCGCAGGACGGCGTGTTGCGGCCCGACCGTTCGCGCCCCGGCAACGGGCTCACACTCAAGCACCGCGACGCGGCTCGGCACAGCGTCCAGCTTGCCGAGGTGACACGCTGAGCGTCGCGATGCGAGGAGCACAGGACGTCGACCGGCGGGGCATAGCCGCCGACCTCCGCGCTGCGATCGAGGGTGAGGTTCGCTTCGACGCCGGCAGCCGTGCCCTCTACGCAACCGACGCCTCGAACTACCGGATGCCGCCGATCGGCGTCGTCGTGCCTCGGCACGTCGACGAGCTCGTGGAGATCCACCGGGTCTGCCGCGAGCACGGCGCGCCGATCGTCCTGCGCGGCGGAGGCACGAGCCTCGCCGGCCAGGGCTGCAACACGGCCGTGCTGATCGACTTCTCGAAGTACCTGCACCACATCCTCGAGATCGATCCCGACCGGCGCCTCGCGCGCGTGCAACCCGGCTGCGTGCTCGACCACCTCCGCGGGACCGCGAGCGAGAAGTACGGCCTCACCTTCGGCCCGGATCCGTCCACCCACGCCTACTGCACGCTCGGCGGCATGCTCGGCAACAACTCGTGCGGGCGCCATTCCGTGCAGTCGGAGTTTCACGGCCCGGGGCCGCGCGTCGCCGACAACCTCGTTGAGCTCGAAGTGCTCACGTACCGCGGCGAGCGGCTGCGGATCGGCCCAGGCGGTGTCGGCACGCCGGATGGAATCGCCGAGCGGCTGCGCGCGCTCGCCGAGGCGAACGCGCACGAAATCCGCACCCGTTATCCGCAAATCCCGCGACGCGTGTCGGGCTACAACCTCGATGAGCTCCTTCCCGAAAACGGATTCGAGGTCGCGCGCTCGCTCGTCGGCACCGAGTCGACCTGCGTGACGATCCTCGAGGCGACGCTCGAGCTGATCGAGAAACCGCGGTGCGTGTCGCTCCTCGCCGTCGGCTACCCCGACAAGTTCCGCACCGCCGACCACGTCACGATCGCGCGCGAGCACGAGCCGATCTCGATCGAGGGGATGGACGACACGCTGATCGACGACATGACGCTGCTCGGGCTGCACGACCACGAGCGCTCGATGCTTCCCGACGGTCGCGGCTGGCTCCTCGTCGAGTTCGGCGGCGAGACGAAGGACGAGGCCGATGCGAAGGCGCGGGCGTTGATGCACGACCTCGAGAAGGACGGCCAGCCGCCTTCCGGGATGAAGCTCTACGACGATCCGAGCTCCGAGCAGCACATCTGGGAGGTGCGCGAGGCGGGGCTCGGAGCGACGGCGTTCGTGCCGGGCAAGGAGGACACGCACGAGGGCTGGGAGGACTCGGCCGTGCCGCCCGAGCGGCTGGGCGAGTATCTTCGACGGCTTTCCAAGCTCGCTGACCGCTACGGCTACGAGAGCTCGCTCTACGGCCACTACGGCCAGGGCTGCGTCCACGCCCGCTGGAACTTCGACCTCGTCACCAAGCCCGGAATTGCGAAGTTCCGCCGCTGGCTCGAGGAGGCGAGCGACCTCGTGATCGAGCTTGGCGGCTCGATCTCCGGCGAGCATGGCGACGGCCAGGCGCGCGCCGAGCTGCTCCCCAAGATGTTCGGCGACCAGCTCATAGGCGCCTTCGAAGAGTTCAAGTCGATCTGGGATCCCGACTGGAAGATGAACCCGGGAAAGGTGGTCAAGCCGTTCCGCGCCGACGAGAATCTTCGCCTCGGCCCCGACTACGAACCGTGGCGGCCGGCGGTCAAGTTCGGTTATCCGCACGACCACGGCGACTTCGCGCACGCGACCGTCCGCTGCGTCGGCGTCGGCAAGTGCCGCACGCCGGGCGGAGTCGACGTCATGTGCCCGTCCTTCATGGCGACGCGCGAGGAGATGCACTCGACGCGCGGCCGCACGCGTCTCCTGTTCGAGATGCTCGAGGGTGAGGTCATCACCGACGGCTGGCAGTCGGACGAGGTGATGGAGGCACTCGACCTCTGCCTCTCGTGCAAGGGCTGCACGAACGACTGCCCGGTCGGGGTCGACATGCCCACCTACAAGTCCGAGTTCCTTCACCACCGCTGGAAGCACCGGCTGCGCCCGCGGCATGCGTACGCGTTCGGGCTCATCGACCAGGTTTCGCGGGCCGCGTCGCGGGCGCCCGGCGTCGTCAACTTCCTCACGCACACGCCGCCGTTCGCGCAGGTGTTCAAGCTCGCCGCGGGGATGACACAGCAGCGCGAGGTCCCGGAGTTCGCGCCGCTCACGCTGCAGCAGTGGTTCACCCGGCGCGGCGGGACCACGAACCCGAACGGACGCAAGGTCGTCCTCTTTCCCGACACCTTCAACAACCGCATGCACACGGATGTCGGCGTCGCGGCGGTCGAGGCTCTGGAGGACGCGGGCTGGCAGGTGATCGTCCCGGAAGGGCACGTCTGTTGCGGGCGGCCGCTCTACGACTACGGCTTCCTCGACCTCGCCGAGCGCTACCTCCGGCGCAGTCTCGACCAGCTCCGCGAGTGGTATCGCGAGGGAATCCCGATCGTCGGGCTCGAGCCGAGCTGCGTCGCCGTGTTCAAGGACGAGCTCTGCAAGCTCCTGCCGCACGATGAGGATGCGAAGCGGCTCGCGCAGAGCACGTTCCACTTCGCGGAGTTCTTCGAGCAGTTCGACGTCGCGCCGCCGCCGCTCGAGCGCAAGGCGTTCGTCTGGGGCCACTGCCATCACAAGGCCACGGGCGGGATCGACCCCGAGGTCGAGCTGCTCAAGAAGATGGGAGTCGACGTCGAGACGCTCAACGCAGGCTGCTGCGGGCTCGCGGGCTCGTGGGGCTTCGAGGCCGGCCACCACGACCTCTCGATGCAGATCGGCGAGCAGGGGCTCTTGCCCAAGGTGCGCGAGCTCGACGACGAGACGATCGTCGTCGCCGACGGGTTCTCCTGCAAGACGCAGATCGAGCAGGGCAGCACGGGACGGAGGGCGCTGCATGTCGCGCAGGTGCTGAAGCTCGCCCGCGAGCACGGTGCTTCCGGTCCGCGGGGGCCGAGGCCGGAGCGCCTCTATTACGAGGTGCGGCCGCGCTCGTCGCTCGCGCGGAGAGCCGCGAAGGCGGCTGTGGTCGTCGCTGCGGCGGCAGGAACGGTTGCCTTCGTCTCCGCTACTATGCGCCGGCGCTAGGCGCCGTAGCTCAGCTGGTTAGAGCGCTGCACTCATAATGCAGAGGTCGGTGGTTCGAGCCCACCCGGCGCTACTGGAGCGCGTACAAAGTCGGAACGAAAGACAGAGATGGCAGCCGGAGTCAGAGTCGCAATCACGCTCGCTTGCACGGAGTGCAGGCGCCGGAACTACCAGACGCAGAAGTCGAAGCGAAATTCGCCCGACCGCGTCGAGTTCCGCAAGTACTGCCGCTGGTGCGGCGGTCACACGCTGCACCGGGAGACCCGCTAGTGGCGAGATCCACGCGCCAGGAGCGCCGGCAGCGCCGCGCGAAGGCTGCGGGTACACCGCCGCTGCGGCCGACACCTCGGGCTCGCCCGACCACCGAGGAGGAGCCGCCGCCGCCGCAGCCCGCCGCCGAGGCCAAGCCCGAGCGCAAGGACGAGGTCCGGTCGGGCGTGCCCGGCATCCGCTTTCTGCGGGAGTCCTGGGCCGAGCTGAACAAGGTCGAGTGGCCGAATCAGCAGCAGCTGATCAGCGGCACCGCCGTCGTCCTCGTGGCGTGTCTCATCACCGGCGTCTACCTGTACGCGAACGACCGCCTGTGGGAATACGTCGTCAAGCACGTGCTGCTGCGATAGGGGAGAGAGATGTTTCGCTGGTATGTGATCAACACGTATTCCGGGCACGAGAACAAGGTGAAGACCAATCTCGAGCATCGGATCGAGTCGATGAACCAACGCACTCGCTTCCGGCGGGTCGTGGTCCCGACCGAGCAGGTGATCGAGACGAAGGACGGCCAGAAGGTGCAGGCCGAGAAGCGCACGCTCCCGGGCTACGTGCTCGTGAACATGGATCTCAACGACGACGCCTGGACGGTCGTGAAGAACACGCCCGGTGTGACGGGCTTCGTCGGTGCAGGCGCGAAGCCGGTGCCGCTCTCACAGCCCGAGGTCGACCGCATCCTCCACACCGGCGACGGTGGAGTCGCGCTGCAGACGCGCTCGCAGGTCGAGTTCCAGCTCGGCGAGTCGGTCAAGATCACCTCCGGCCCGCTTGCGGACTTCGACGGCGAGATCACCGACGTCAATCCTGATGCGCAGAAGCTGCAGGTGATGGTCAACATCTTCGAGCGGCAGGTGCCGGTCGAGGTCGGATTCGACAACGTCAAGAAACTCGACTGAGCAACTGGATGGGGAAGTAGATGGCGAAGAAGGTTCTCACACTGATCAAGCTCCAGATCCCCGGCGGCCAGGCGAACCCGGCCCCGCCGGTCGGCCCTGCGCTCGGCCAGCACGGCGTCAACATCATGGAGTTCTGCAAGGCGTTCAACGCGCAGACGGCCGACCAGAACGGCCGCATCACGCCGGTCGAGATCACGGTCTTCGAGGACCGCTCGTTCACGTTCATCACGAAGACTCCTCCGGCCGCCGTCCTGATCAAGGAGGCCCTGCGGCTGGACAAGGGCTCGGGCGAGCCGAACCGGAACAAGGTGGGCCGTCTCTCGCGCGAGCAGGTGAACCGGATCGCCGAGACGAAGATGCCCGACCTCAACGCGCGCGACGTCGACCAGGCGGCGAAGATCATCGCCGGCACGGCGCGCAGCATGGGAGTGGAGGTGGACTGGTAATGGCCCAGCACGGCAAGCGCTACCTCGAATCGCGCGCGGCATTCGACCGCGAGAAGGTTTACTCGCCGGTCGAGGCCGTCCGCCTGCTCAAGGCGATGGGCGCGACGAAGTTCGACGAGACGGTCGAGCTCCATTTCCGCCTCGGCCTCAACGTCCGCCACGCCGACGAGCAGCTGCGCGGGACGCTGATGCTTCCGCACGGCAGCGGTCGCGAGGTTCGGGTCGCCGTCTTCGCCGAGGGCGACAAGGCCCGCGAGGCGGAGCAGGCCGGCGCAGACGTCGTCGGTTCGGCCGACCTCGCGAAGCAGATCGAAGAGGGCTTCACGGAGTTCGACGTCGCGATTGCGACGCCCGACCAGATGGGCAACGTCGGCAAGCTCGGCCGCATCCTCGGCCCGCGAGGCCTGATGCCGAACCCGAAGACCGGCACGGTGACCATGGACGTCGCCAAGGCCGTGTCCGAGGCGAAGGCCGGCAAGCTCGAGTACCGCACCGACCGCGGCGCGAACGTCCATGTCGTGATCGGCAAGAAGAGCTTCGACGAGCGCGCTCTCGTGGAGAACTACGCGACCGTGCTTGACGAGATCGTCCGCGCGAAGCCGTCGGCGGCGAAGGGCCGCTACATCCGGCAGATCACGCTGACGAGCACGATGGGCCCGGGCATCCACGTCGATCCGGCCCGGATTCGGGGGGTTGTCGAAGAGCTGGACGAGCAGCCGCAGGGGGCCGCTACAGTTCCGGCCTAGCAGCTGACCCGCCTAAGACCACTGGCGGCCCTCCTTGAGAGGGCGGAAGACCAGTCGAGGTGAGATGAAGAGAGAACACAAAGAACACGTTGTCGACGAGCTGACGCAGCGCCTCAAGGCTGCGGACACGTTGCTCGTGGCGGACTATCGCGGCCTGACGATGCCGCAGATCGACGAGCTCCGCTCGCGCCTGCTCGAGACCGGCGCGCGCTTCACCGTCGTCAAGAACACGCTCACCCGCCGTGCGGCCGAGGCTGCCGGCGCCGACGCGCTGCTCGCGCTGCTCGACGGGCCGAGCGCGATCGCCTTCCTCGAGACCGACGGCGACATGGTGGCCGCGGCGAAGGCGCTCGCCGACTCGGCGCGCGAGACGAACGTGCTCGAAATCCGCGGTGGGGTCATGCAGGGACGCACGCTGACCGCCGACGAGGTCGAGAGCCTCGCCAAGCTGCCGCCGGAGGACGTGCTGCGCGGACAGGTGCTCGGCGCGATCGTCGCTCCGCTCACTGCCCTCGCCGGCCTGCTCAACGCGCCGTTGCAGAATTTCGTGGGCCTCATCGATGCGCGCATCGAGCAGCTCGGCGGCGAAGACGCAGCTGCGCCGGAGCCCGAGGCTGAGACTGCAGCGGAGCCCGAGGCAGAGGCAGCAGCGGTCGAGGAGGAGCCCGTCGTCGAGGAGCCGGCAGCGGAAGAGGCCACACAGGCGGACGCCACAGCGTCCGCCGCCGAAGACGCGACTGAAGACGCGACTGAAGAAGCAAACGAGACTGAAACTGAAGAAGAGGAGAGTGCCTAGATGGCTGTCGACACGGTTTTCGACGAGCTCGGGAAGATGACCGTCCTCGAGCTGGTCGAGCTGAAGAACAAGATCGAGGAGGAGTGGGGCGTCACCGCCGCCGCTCCCATGGCGGTCGCTGCGCCCGCGGCGGCCGGAGGCGACGGTGCGGCCGCAGAGGAGAAGACGTCCTTCGACGTCGTCCTCACCGCGGCCGGCGGCCAGAAGATCCAGGTGATCAAGGTCGTGCGCGCCGTGACCGGCCTGGGCCTCAAGGAGGCGAAGGACCTCGTCGACTCGGCTCCGAAGCCGGTCAAGGAGGGCGTCGCCCAGGAGGAGGCCGACCAGATCAAGGCGCAGCTCGAAGAGGCCGGCGCCGAGGTCGAGCTCCAGTAGCGTAGCGGCTCAGCGAGCTCGCGGAAGGGGCGTCCAGGCGCCCCTTCTTGCCGTTCGAAGGCCTCGGAGCTACAGTTCAGGCCGATACCGGCGACCGCCGCGGCTTCGGCTTGCGGTGAGGGGAGTCGTTCCGGTACCCTGGCTGGTTGCGCCGACGCACGGCCGCTTTAGCTCTGACGCCGATTTCTTGCCCGTTCTCGTTCGCTTCAAGGGAGGCTGTTCTTCTTGACCACCACGGTCGTTTCGCCCCGCGCTCGTACGACGTTCAGTCGACTCGAGCACGTTCTCGACCTACCAAATCTCATCGACATCCAGAAGGCCTCGTTCAGCTGGTTCAAGAACGAAGGCCTACGGGAGACGATCGACGACATCTCGCCGATCGAGGACTACACCGGCACGCTCGCCGTCGAGTTCGGCGAGTTCGAGTTCGGTGAGCCGCAGTTCTCCATCAAGGAGTGCCGCGAAAAGGATCTGACGTACCAGGCCTCGCTCAACATGAAGGTCCGCTTCGTGAACAAGGACACGGGGGAGATCCGCGAGCAGGGCGTCTTCATGGGCGACTTCCCGATGATGACGGAGTTCGGCACGTTCATCATCAACGGGACCGAGCGCGTGATCGTGACGCAGCTCGTCCGCTCGCCGGGCGCCTACCT
>DASXKE010000067.1:0-3032 GCA_036496985.1 Gaiellaceae bacterium
CACGGGAACGAGCTGCTCGCCCTCGCTGCGTACAACGCCGGCGAGGACAACGTCGACCGCTGGCAGCGGAAGCACGTCGGCATCCAGTTCGAAGAGACGCGCGACTACGTTCA
Source organism: Gaiellaceae bacterium (assembly GCA_036496985.1). GTDB lineage: Bacteria > Actinomycetota > Thermoleophilia > Gaiellales > Gaiellaceae > Palsa-739. The sequence goes on from DASXKE010000067.1 coordinate 114, forward strand.
CAAGGTCGAGAGGCTGAAGAAGATCTACCGCCGCACCTACGCGAGCCAGCTCGGCTACTAGGGGTTTCGCTGCTCGATCTCGTTGCTCTTGTTCGTGAGCGTGGCAAAGCCGGCTTGCAGGAAGTCGTTCAATCCGGCGGCTCCGAGTGTCCAGGTGAGCAGTCGCCCGTAGCGCGGGGCCACGATCTGAGTGGCGCCGAGGCCTGCCGCGACCCACGTGCCCACGCAGCGACTGCAGGTGACGAGCTCTCCGATCGCCTGCCGCATTCCGCCGTTCTCGAGCGGATCCTCGCCGCCCTCGTGCGCGTGGCCCTCCACGAACGGCTCGCGGAGGAAGCTCGTGACCTCGTCGCGCGCGAGGGTGCGCGACGCCTTGTACGTCGCGAGCGCGAGTGTGACGAGATCGAGCGCCGTCTGTTCTCGCGGGTTGCGGCCGAGTGCGCGCGAGATCGCGCCGGCGACAAGCAAACCGCCGCAGAAGGTGCCCATGATCGCGGCGTACGCGGCATGGGGAGGCTGCTGTTCCGTCTCCACCACAGCCTTCTGCGCATCCCGGGCGATCGAGAAACTGGTATGACCGCCCGATGAGGATTCGCGCCGCGGTGCTCGAGGAGTTCGCCCGCCCGCTCGAGGTTCAGGAGGTCGACCTCGCCGAGCCGAAGGCGGGTGAGGTGCTCGTTCGCCTCGTCGCCTGCGGCGTGTGCCACACGGACACGTACACCGCGTCGGGCGCCGATCCGTCCGGCTACTCGCCGACGGTGCTCGGCCACGAGGGCGCGGGCGTCGTGGAGAAGGTCGGCGAGGGCGTCTCGTCGCTTGCGCCGGGCGACCACGTGGTGACGCTCTTCTCGCCGCAGTGCCGCGAATGCGTCCACTGCCTCGATCCGCGCACGAATCTGTGTCTCGCAATCCGCGAGCAGCAGAACCAGGGCTTCCTCCCCGACGGGACGACGCGTCTCTCGCGCGACGGCGAGCCGATCCGCCACTTCATGGGTACCTCGACGTTCGCCGAGTACACGGTGATGCCGCAGATCGCGCTCGCCAAGATCTCGTCGGAGGCGCCGCTCGACCGCGCGTGCGTCTTCGCGTGCGGGCTCTCGACCGGGCTCGGCGCTGCGCTGAACACCGCGAAGGTCGAGGCGGGCTCGACCTGCGTCGTCTTCGGCGCGGGCCTCGTCGGTCTCGGAGCCGTCGCCGGTTGTCGGCTCGCCGGAGCCGAACGGGTCGTCTGCGTCGATCCGGCCGAGTCGCGGCTCGAGCTCGCGCGCGGCCAGGGCGCGACCGACACGCTCACGGGCGGGCCGGAGGTCGTGGAGCAGATCCTCGAGCTGACCGGCGGCTTCGGCGCGGACTACACCTTCGAGGCGACGGGCATCGTCGCCGTGATGCGCCAGGCCGTCGAGTCGGCGCGCATGGGCTGGGGCCTCGCGACGATCTGCGGCGTCGCCGGGAAGGGCGAGACGCTCGACGTCGTCCCGCGCTTCCTGATCACGGGCCGCCGCGTCGCCGGTTCGTCGTTCGGCGGGGTGAAGGGACGTGACCAGGTGCCGCAGTACGTCGACCGCTATCTCGCGGGCGACATCGACGTCGATCCGCTCATCTCCCACACGATCTCGCTCGACGAGGTCAACCGCGGCTTCGACCTCATGCACGCGCAGGACGGGATCCGCAGTGTGATCGCCTTCGGCGGCTGACTACCCTGTCCTGAATGGCCGAGCTTCGGACGACATCCGCGTACTCCCCGACCGGCGATCAGCCGCAGGCGATCGCCAAGCTCTCCGACGGAATCGAGGCCGGCGAGAAGTTCCAGACGCTCATCGGCGCGACCGGCACCGGCAAGACCGCGACGATGGCCTGGACGATCGAGAAGACCGGCCGGCCGGCGCTCGTGATCGCCCACAACAAGACGCTCGCGGCGCAGCTCTGCAACGAGTTCCGGGAGTTCTTCCCGCACAACGCCGTCGAGTACTTCGTCTCCTACTACGACTACTACCAGCCCGAGGCGTACGTCCCGCAGGCCGACCTCTACATCGAGAAGGACTCGTCCCGGAACGACGACATCGCGCGGCTGCGGCTCGCGGCGACGTCGTCCCTCTTCACGCGCCGCGACGTCGTCGTGGTGGCGTCCGTCTCGTGCATCTACGGGCTCGGCTCGCCGGAGGAGTGGCGCGAGCGGATGATCTACGTCGAGGTCGGCGCCCAGCACGACCGTGACCTGCTGCTGCGCAAGCTGATCGACTCGCAGTACGTCCGCAACGACACGATGCTCGGCCGCGGCCGGTTCCGCGTGAAGGGCGACGTGGTCGAGGTGCAGCCCGCGAACCAGGAGACCGCGTACCGGATCTCCTTCTTCGGCGACGACGTGGAGGGGATGACGCACTTCGATCCGCTGACCGGCGAGGTGCTAGCGAAGCTCGACAACCTGTCGATCTGGCCCGCGACCGAGTACGTGACGTCTCAGCCGACCGTCGAGCGCGCGGTCGACGAGATCCGCGCCGAGATGAACGCTCAGGTCAGGAAGTTCGAGGACGAGGGCAAGCTCCTCGAGGCGCACCGAATCAGGCAGCGCACCGAGTACGACCTCGAGATGCTGAAGGAGCTCGGCTTCTGCAACGGGATCGAGAACTACTCACGCATCCTCGAGGGACGCGCGGCCGGCACGCATCCGTTCACGCTGCTCGACTACTTCGCGGACGACTTCGTGGTCTTCGTGGATGAGTCCCATCAAACGGTGCCGCAGCTCGGCGGGATGCACGAGGGCGACCGTTCGCGCAAGCAGACGCTCGTCGATTTCGGCTTCCGGCTTCCGTCGGCACTCGACAACCGGCCGCTCCGCTTCGACGAGTTCCTCCGCAAGGTGCCGCAGCTCGTGTTCGTCTCCGCGACGCCCGGGCCGTTCGAGCTTCGCAACTCGACGGT
>DASXKE010000068.1:0-2032 GCA_036496985.1 Gaiellaceae bacterium
AACTTCGTCTACGCGACGCGCACGACGAAGAACGCGACAGCCACGTACTGACAGGCGAGCGCCACGATCGTCAGCGCGTGGAACAGCTCGTGATAGCCGAAGACGCGCGGGTAGGGGTCCGGTCTCTTCATTGCGTAGACGAGAGCACCAGCGGTATACGCGAGCCCACCGGCTGCGAGGAGCACGACCGGCGCGATCCCTTCGTCGTGAGCGAACCGCGGCAGGACGATGACGCCGATCCACCCGAGCGCCAGGCCCAACGCGGCCGACACCCACTTGGGTGCGCCGACCCAGCAGAACTTGGAGATCGTCGCCGCGATCGCGCCCGACCAGGCGATGACGAGCACGGTGATCCCCAAGGTCCCGTGCAGGCTGATCAGTGCGACCGGCGTGTACGTGCCTGCGATCAGCAGAAAGATCCCGGCGTGGTCGGCGCGGCGCATCCACTGTCGTGCGCTCGAGCTCCAGGTGACGCGGTGGTAAAGCGTGCTTGTTCCGAGCATCAAGGCCGCGGAGCCCGCGAAGACGGCGGCCGGCACAACACGCGACTCCCGCGCAAACACAACGAGCAAGGCGCCGACCCCGAGGGAGGCGGCGAAGGCGACACCGTGAAGTGCCCCACGTAGCAGCGGACGCTCGCTTGCGACGGCGGGCTGCGCGGCAAGCTGCATGTTCTCAGCTTAGAGGCCCTGACCCCATCCGGCCGCGGCCGGGCGACACCATTGGGCACTCCGTCAGGAAGCCTGCGCGAGCCGCTCGGCGAACGCCGGATCCTCGGCGCAGAGCTGATCGATATCCGCCCGTTCGACGGCGACGACGACGCCGGCCGTCAGCGCGCGGACGCGCGCAGTGCGCATCCCGTCGCCCGAGAGCAGCGCTCGCTCTCCGATCAGCGAGCCCGGGCCGAGCTCGCGCGTGCCTTCAGGCGCTTCCACCACGAGGTGTCCGTCGACCACGACGTACAGCCCCGTCCCGGGCTTCCCGCTCTCGATCAGCACCTGCCCGGCACCGAAAGAGAGCGCCGAGCCCGCCTCCTGCAGCTTGCGCAGATCGTCTTCGTCCACGCCGCCGAGTATCGCACCGGTAGGCGGCGGGTGACAGTCCGGTGACGAAACTGGAAACGGCCGGCACAAGCGGGTTAGGGTGCGCCGCGATGTCGTCCGCAGCCGCAGAAGACCTCGTCGGCGTCCCGCTGTTCGCCGATCTCGAGCCGGACGAGCGAGAGTCGCTCGCGTCCTGGTTCGAGGTGCAGGACATCAGCGCCGATGTCAAGCTGACAGGCGAAGGCGCGTCGGGCTACTCGTTCTTCGTCCTTCGCGAAGGAACCGCCACCGTCACGATCGACGGGAACGAGGTGCGGACGCTCAAGCCGGGCGACTTCTTCGGTGAGCTCGCGATCCTCGGCGACGGCCGGCGCACGGCCACCGTCACAACCACCTCGCCGGTGCGGGTGCTCGTGCTCTTCGGAACCGAGTTTCGGCAGCTCCAGCAGGAGTATCCGGAGCTGGCCGCGCAGATCGAGTCGCGGCTGCGCGCGGTTGCTCAAGCGGCGTAGCGCGTAGCGTCACGGCCTCCGGTTAGGCTCCCGGCGTGGCCGTCGAGATCCTCTACTGCCCCGTCTGAAGCGGGTACGACCGACGGGCCGCGAGTCTCGCGGCCGAGCTGAGCGAGCACGGCTACGACGCGACCCCGCGCGAGGGAGCCAAGAGCCAGTACGACATCGTCGTCGACGGCGAGACGATCTTCTCGAAGCAGAAGCTCGGGCGTTACCCCGAGGACGGGGAGATCCTGACCCTCCTCAGCTCCCGCTGAAGCGCGCCTCGCGCTTCTCGCCGAAGGCCGCGACTCCCTCGCGGAAGTCAGCGGTCTGCGTCGCAACGGCCTGCGTCTCCGCCTCACGCTCGAGCTGGTCCTCGAGCGTCGAGGTGGACGCCTCGTCGAACAGGCGCTTCGTCAGCGCGATCGCGCGCGTTGGACCAGCCGCCAGCGCTGCCGCGTACTCCGCCGTCCGGGACGCGAACGAGTCCGCCTC
>DASXKE010000069.1:0-5271 GCA_036496985.1 Gaiellaceae bacterium
CGCGGGCTACTGCCAGTACTTCGCCGGCGCGATGGCGCTCATGCTCCGCTACCTCGGCATCCCCGCCCGCGTCGCGGTCGGCTTCGCCGGCGGCACCTACGACTCGCGCCAGCACGTCTGGAACGTCACCGACCGCGAGGCGCATGCCTGGGTCGAGGTCTGGTTCAAGGGCTATGGCTGGGTCCCGTTCGACCCGACGCCGGCCGCCCCCGGGGCCGCGCCGCGCCAGGCGCAGGCCGGGCTGGGGGATGCAGCGGTGAACGGTGGCCGGGGAGCGCCATCGTCCGCGGCCGGTACGGCTGGCGGCGCCCGCCACACATCGCCGGAAGAACAGAAGCTGACGGGCAACAACGGGTTCGGGGAGGGTTCCGGTCAGGACGTCTCGTCGCGGGCTCCGGCCGTGGGTGCAGGAAGCGGAAGCGGCGATCGCAGCCGGCCGGTGCTGCTCCTCCTCGCCGCCCTCGCCGCCGCCGTGGGCGGCATTGCGCTAATCAAGGTCGGCTTTCGCCTGAGGCGAAGTTCGCGCCGTGACCCGCGTGGGGTGGCGACAGCGTGCCGGCAGGAGCTGGCCGGGTTCCTCCTCGATCAACGGATCGAGGCGCCTCGCAGCGCGACGCTCGGCGAGCTCGGCGAGCTCGTCAAGCGCGAGTTCGGAGTCGGTCCCGACGCGTTCGTGGCGGCGGCGACGGCCGCCCGCTTCGGGCCGGACGAGAACGCCGCCGCAGCGTCCGTGGCGGCGAGGCGAGAGCTTCGAGCTCTCCTCGACGTCGCGCGCCGCGGCCTCACGCGGCGCGATCGGCTGCGCGGCCTCCTCTCACTGCGCTCGCTCACCCGACCAGTGGCGACGTGAGCGAGTCGACGTACAGCCTCTTCCAGCGCGGTCGGCGTCACCTCCGCGCGGGCATGGCGGCGCAGGCGACCGTCTCGCTCGAGAAGGCGAAGCGGCGCGAGCCAGACAAGGCCTCGATTCGCGAGGCGCTCGGGATCGCGTACTTCCGCATCCGGCGCTGGAGCGAGGCAGAGGAGGAGTTCCGCAAGGTGCTGGAGCTCTCGCCGGTCAACGACTACGCGCACTACGCGCTCGGCCGCTGCCTCGAAAAGCAGGGGCGGGTCGCCGAGGCCAACCGGCACTACAAGCTGGCGAGCTCGCTCCAGCCGGATTCGAACCAGTACCGGGCGCGCATCCGCGAGCTCGACTAGATAGATGCGGGCAGTCGTGCAACGTGTCTTGCGGGCGCGGGTCACGCCGGGCGGCGAGATCGGGCCGGGCCTCTGCGTGCTGCTGGGCGTCGCGCGCGGGGATGGGGAGGAGCTGGCCGCGCGGCTGGCGGGAAAGGTCGCGCGGCTGCGGATCTTTCCCGACGAGGACGGACGTTTTGACCGCTCGGTCGGCGACGTCGCAGGTGCAGTTCTCGTCGTCTCCCAGTTCACGCTGATCGCAGACACCGCGAAGGGCAACCGCCCGAGCTTCGCCGAGGCCGCACCCCCCGAAGAGGCGGAACCGCTCTACGAGCGCTTCTGTTCGGAGCTGCGCGCGCTCGGCGTCCCGGTCGAGACCGGCGTCTTCGGCGCGACGATGGAGGTCGAGCTCGTGAACGACGGGCCGGTCACGATCGTGCTCGACGTGGCCTCCGGCCCATGATCGTCGTCAGCTACTCCGAGACAGGGACCATGTGGAAGACGGCCATCTTCCAGGCGCCGTCCAGGCGTCGGAAGACGGCCGTCGTCGGTGCCGAGACGCGCTGTTCGGCTCCCTCGTACGTGTAGTCCTGCTCCATCCAGCAGGTCAACACGCCGGTGTCTCCCCAGACGTGTTCCACGACGTCCGTGATCTCGGTGCTGACGTCGCTGATCTTCTCCGTGAGCACGCCGACCTTGGCCGCAAACGCGCTCTTCCCGCGGGTCCAGCCCTGGGAGATCTCGTCAATACCCTGCATGTCGTCCGTCATGCGCTCCAACAACGGCTCGAGCTCCATACGGTCGAGCGCGCCGAAGTAGTCCCTGAGCTCCTGCTCGAGCTCGCCGCCCATCGTCTCCTCCTTGTCGCTTTACGCCTTCCCCACGCGATTCTGACGCTGCCGGGAGAACCGCCTCCGAGTACCGTTGCTACACTCGATTCACCACATTTCACCGGATCGGAGAAATGGGCCTGCGGGCCCATTTTTTATGAGGGAGACGGATGCCGACGACACGCCAGAAGGAACGCGAGCTACAGGACGAGATCGCCGAGCAGGTCGAGCGCGACCTGCCGGGCGTCGACGTTCTGGCGGTCGAGTTGCTGGCTCCGTCGCGCTTCCGCGTCTACGTCGACTCGCCTGACGGCGTCGACCACGCCCTTTGCGAACGGGTGACCGAGGTACTGCGCGACTACCTGCGCGAGTACAGCGTCGAGGTCTCGTCGCCCGGGCTCGACCGGCCGCTACGCCGCCGCGATCACTTCGAAGCCGCGATGGGGTGCCGCGTCCAGCTGCGCGCCGGCGGCAGAACGCTGCGCGGGAAGGTTCTCGCGGCGGGCGAGCAGAGCGTCAAAGTCGCCGTCTCGGACGGCGCCGAAACCGAGATCCCGTACGCCGAGATCGTGCGGGCGAACCTCATCTACGAGGGAGCAGTGACATGACCCAGGAGATCATCGAGGCCGTCCGCGAAATCGAGCGCGACAAGGGGATCGAGGAGGGCGCGCTCGTCGCGGCTCTCGAGGACGCGCTGCTCGCTGCGTACAAGAAGACCCCCGGCGCGTCCCGTCACGCGACCGTCGAGATGGACGAGGAGACGGGCGACTTCCGCGTCTTCTCCGTCGAGTTGCCCGCGGACGTCGAAGAGCGCCTGCTCGACGAGGCGCGCGAGCGCAAGCTCGAGGAGCTCGAGAAGCTCGAGGAAGAGACCGGCGAGCGCCAGCACACGCTCATCTCCGACGACGATCTCGACATCGACTGGTCCGAGGTTCCCGAGGACGACGTGAAGCGCGAGGACGTAACGCCCGAGGGCTTCGGCCGCATCGCCGCCCAGACCGCGAAACAGGTCATTTTGCAGCGGATCCGTGAGGAAGAGCGGCGGATGATGTACGACGAGTACATCGACCGAGTGACCGAGGTCGTGACCGGCATCGTCCAGCAGGCCGGCGACCGCAACAACGTGCTCGTCGACCTCGGCAAGGTCGAGGCGCTGCTGCCGCGTTCCGAGCAGGTCGACGGCGAGCGCTACGAGCAGGGCTCGCGGATCAAGGCGGTCATCACCGAGGTGCGCTCCGGGACGAAGGGCCCGCAGGTCATCCTGTCGCGGCGCGATCCGGAGCTGATCAAGACGCTGTTCGAGCTCGAGGTGCCGGAGATCGCGGACGGGCTGGTCGAGATCCGTGGCGTCGCCCGCGAGCCGGGCTACCGCTCGAAGATCGCGGTCGAGTCCCACGCGCAGGGAGTCGACCCCGTCGGCGCCTGCGTCGGCCCGCGAGGCTCGCGCGTGCGCATGGTCGTCTCCGAGCTCCGCGGCGAGAAGATCGACATCATCCCGTGGAACCCGGAGCCCGCGAGGTTCGTTGCGAAGGCGCTCTCGCCCGCGCGCGTCCGCGAGGTCTACCTCGACGACGAGGCGCGTGAGGCGACGGTCGTCGTCCCCGACGACCAGCTCGCGCTCGCGATCGGCAAGGAGGGCATGAACGCCCGCCTCGCCGCGCGCCTCACCGGCTGGAAGATCGACATCCAGTCGGACACCGAGTTCGCCCAGGCCGAGGCCGATGCCGTATTCGGCGGAGGCGGGGAGGACGGCGCGGAAGACTTCTCGGGCCGCTGCTCGGCGATCCTCGCGAACGGCAAGCGCTGCCCGAACGCGGCGCTCCCGGGCTCACGCTTCTGCGGCGTTCCGGCGCACCAGGCGCTCGAAGGAACCGGCAGTGACTACGTCGGGGGCGCACCTCCGGTTGGCAGCGTCGCCGGCGAAGCCGACGACGCCCGGCCAGAGGCGGCCGACGACACGACCACGTCTCCTCACGCCGAGGCCGAGGTAGCGGCGCCGGCGGAGGTGCCGGCGGGCATTCCGGTCGAGCCGACCGGCGGGGAGGAGCCTTCGTAGGCGCGGAGCCGCTGCGGCGTTGCGTCGGTTGCGGCCGGCGCGCGCCGCAGCGTGAGCTGCTGCGCTTCGTCGCCCGTGAGGGCGTGCTGGTGACCGGCCGCACGGAACCCGGTCGCGGCGCGTACACCTGCCGCAGCATCGCCTGCTTCGACCGCGCGGCTGAACGCCGGGCGTTCACACGAGTCCTGCGGCAGTCCGTCCAGGTCGAGCCTGAGCTGCGCCGCCTTTACACTGGAGGCACACATGGCTAACGGAGGCAACAGACCGAACCGTCCGCTCCGCCCACGCGGCGGTGGCGCCGGCGGTGGACGCCGGCGTCGGGTCGTCATCGACCAGGGCGGCGCCCGGCCTTCGCGCGAGCAGCGGCAGGCGCGCCAGGACAGTCAGCGCAACCGCGAGCCGCGCCCGCCTGCGCCGCCGCCGACCGGTCCTGTCTCCGTCGAGTCGGGCGTCAGCGTCCGCGACCTCTCACAGGCGCTCGGCGTCACGATGCCGAACATCATCAAGATCCTCATGGGGCTCGGACAGATGCGCACCGCGACCCAGTCGCTCAGCGACGAGGAGGTCGAGCTGATCGCAACCGAGGTCGGCCGTGAGATCACGATCAAGCACGCCGCCGACGAGGAGGAGGAGCCCGAGGAGTTCGACGACCCGGAGGAGACGCTCCAGGCTCGGCCGCCGGTCGTCACGATCATGGGTCACGTCGACCACGGCAAGACGACCCTTCTCGACGCGATTCGCGACGCTCGCGTCGTCGCCACCGAGGCCGGCGGCATCACGCAGCACATCGGCGCCTACCAGGTCGACGTCGACGGCCGCAAGATCAGCTTCCTCGACACGCCGGGCCACGAGGCGTTCACCGCGATGCGCGCCCGCGGCGCGAAGGTGACGGACATCGCAGTGCTCGTCGTCGCTGCCGACGACGGCGTCATGCCGCAGACGAAGGAGTCGATCGCGCATGCGCGCGCCGCCGACGTGCCGATCGTCGTCGCCGTCAACAAGATCGACCTGGCCGATGCGAACGTCGACCGCGTCAAGGGCGAGCTCGCGCAGGAGGGCCTCAATCCAGAGGACTGGGGCGGCGACACGCAGTTCGCGGAGGTCTCGGCGAAGGCGCAGACGAACCTCGACGAGCTGCTCGAGAAGGTTCTCCTCGTCGCCGACCTCGAGCTCGAAGGCCTGAAGGCGAACCCGAACGCGGACGCC
>DASXKE010000070.1:0-3457 GCA_036496985.1 Gaiellaceae bacterium
ACACCACATCGCACGAACACGTCTCAAAGTACGAGCCTGCGATCCTCCACGACATGAATCCTCCCCTGCTCGCTGTGTTGAGTGGGTTGATTCTTCCGTCCGAGCGTGTACGAGTCAATGCCCCGATGCGGATCGCTCGGATAGACCCGAATGCTTGGCTTCTTCACCGTCAGCTTCGTAGGCGGTGGTCGACGGATGTCCGTTAACCCAGCTTGCGTAGTTGGGGTCGTTAGCTGGGTCGCGCCAAAGGTCGCAGCTGGGGCTAGGCCTCCTCTCCACTGCGGCTCGGCATTCGACACCTCGGACGTAAGATCATCGCAGTGAAGATCGCGGTGGTCGGAGGCGGATCCACCTATACGCCTGAGCTGGTCTCCGGGTTGACTCGGCTTGCGGTAGACGACTTCGTTCTTCAGGACGTCGATGCCGAGCGGCGGAACGTTGTCGGGGGCATGGCGAAACGGATGCTTGCGCGTCAGGGCTTTGGGGGCCGGCTCGAGACGACCGGGGATCTCGACGCGGCGGTCGCGGACGCCGACTTCGTCCTTGTTCAAATCCGCGTCGGCGGGCAGGAGGCACGCCTGCACGATGAGACCGCGCCCCTCGCCTGCGGCTGCATCGGCCAGGAGACGACCGGCGCAGGCGGCTTCGCAAAAGCGATGCGCACCGTCCCGGTCGTGCTCGAGATCGCCGAGAGGGTTCGGGCCCTGGCGCTGCCGGATGCCTGGATCGTCGACTTCACGAACCCCGTGGGCATTGTCACTCGAGCTCTGCTCGACGGCGGCCACCGCGCCGTCGGCCTCTGCAACGTCGCAATCGGCTTCCAGCGCCGCTTCGCCGAGCTGCTCTCGGTCGCACCGGTGCGCGTGGTCGTCGACCAGGTCGGGCTCAACCATCTAACCTGGGTGCGCGCGGTGCTGCTTGACGGCGAGGACGTGCTTCCGTCCCTGCTCGCGGCGCACGGCGACGAGCTCGCCGAGGAGGTCGAGCTCCCGCGTCGGCTGCTCGATGAGCTTGGAGCCGTTCCGTCCTATTACCTCCGCTACTTCTACGCGCACGACGCCGTCTTCCGCGAACAGCTCGACGGCGAGCCGCGCGCCGCGACGGTGCAGGCGATCGAACGGAGCCTCCTCGACCTTTACCGCAACCCGGCGATTGACGTGCGGCCCGATCTGCTCATGCAACGCGGTGGTGCCTACTACAGCGAGGCCGCGTTGGGGTTGATCTCGTCGCTCACCGGCGGTGACGGCGCGGTGCACGAGGTGGACGTGCGCAATCACGGGACGCTGGCGGGCCTCGCCGCCGACGACGTTGTCGAGGTGCCGGCGCGCGTCGGCCGGGACGGTCCCGAGCCGCTGCCACAGACGCCGCTTGCACCCGAGCTGCTCGGGCTCGTCCAGCATGTTGCCGCGTACGAGCGGCTGACCGTCCGGGCCGCGCTCAGCCGCGATCCGATCGATGCGCGCAAGGCGTTGCTCGCTCATCCTCTGATCGGCCAGGTCGAGCTTGTGGACGGACTGCTCGAGCGGCTCGTCGCCGAGGCGGTACACCACTGAAGACCGTCTTTGCCGTCGACGGCGGCGGCTCGAAGACCGACGCTGTGCTCGTACAGGAGGACGGAGTCGTACTCGGTTTTGTCCGCGGCCCGCTCAGCCACCCGCATCACATCGGCGTTGTGGCCAGCGCGGACGCGATCGACGCCCTCGCCGACGTGGTCGGCGCGCCGGCTGATCTCGCGGTCCTCCTTCTGGCGGGGCTTGACTTCCCGGACGAGGAGGATGCGTACCGGGCCGAGGCGGAGCAGCGTGGCTGGGCGCCGGAGGTCGTTGTCGGTAACGACACCTTCGCCGTTCTCCGCGCGGGGAGTGAGTGCGGCTGGGGTGTCGCTGTGACCTGCGGTTCCGGCATGAACTGCGTCGGAGTCGCGCCGGACGGACGGCAGGTGCGCTTCCCCTCGCTTGGAGCTGTCAGCGGCGATCTCATGGACGGCGCCGGGGCCATCGGGCTGGCCGCGGTTTCCGCTGCTGCGCGGAGCGAGGACGGTCGCGGCGAGAAGAGTGAGCTCGAGCGTCTTGTGCCGGCGCATTTCGGGCTCGAGACGCCTGTCGGGCTCGCTCGTGCGCTTCATGACGGCGCGATTGCGTCGCGGAGGCTGGGTGAGCTAGCACCTCTCGTGTTCGAGGCGGCGGAGACGGACGCCGTCGCCGCCGGGCTCGTCGACCGGCAGGCGGAGGAAGTCGTTGCGTTCGTCCGGGCTGCGGTGAACAGGCTGGGCCTGGCCGGCGAGAGGGTCGAGGTCCTGCTCGGCGGCAGCATTCTCCAGTCCGCCAATCCGCGCCTGATCGGCGGGATCGAGGCGGGTCTGAGCGATGTCGGCCCCGAGCTCGTGATGCGGGTCGCGAGCTCGCGACCGATCGTGGGATCCGTGCTGCTCGGGCTCGACCGGCTAGGCGCGAGCCCGGACGCCTACGAGCGCGCGCGACGAGAGCTCGACCGCGCGACCGAGTCAGTCGGCGACGTGACAGGCAACGCGACGGCCGTCCGCGAGTTTCCGTAGCGCCGGCGTCACGGTTTCGCACTCGGCGATCGCGAGCGGACAGCGCGGCCGGAAGCGGCAGCCGGGTGTCGGGTTGACGACCTTCGGCGGCTCGCCGACGTCGCGCGCGTCTGCGAGACCGAGCTCGGCACGCGGATCGGGGACCGCCGAGACAAGGAGCTGCGTGTATGGATGCTTCGGCTGCTGGAGGACGTCCTCCGTCGGTCCCTCTTCGACTAGATGTCCTGCGTACATGACGAGCACGCGATCGGCGAGGTAGCGGGCGCTCGCGACGTCGTGGGTGATGTAGAGGAATGAGACGCCCTCGCGCTCGCGCAGTTCGCCCATCAGGTTCAGGACGCCGATGCGGATCGAGACGTCGAGCATCGAGACGGGCTCGTCGGCGACGATCAGCTTTGGCCGCAGCGCGAGTGCCTGCGCGAAGCCGACCCGTTGTCGCTGGCCGCCGCTCAGCTCGTACGGGAAGCGCCGGAGTGTTTCGCTCGCCGGCGTGAGCCCGACCGCCTCGAGAACGTGGTTTAGCTCGTCCTGGCGCTCGGCACGGGAGAGGTCGTCGCGGTGAAGCTTCATCCCACGGAGGATTCCGTGTGAGACCCGGTATGCAGGATTCATCGAGCTGTATGGGTCCTGGAAGACCATCGGCACGGCAGCGCTGTAGGCGAGCCGGCTGCGTCGCCCACGTAGGCGGCTTAGCGGCATGCCTTCGAACCAGATCTCGCCGCGTGTCGGCTGGTAGACGCGCGCGAGCAGTCTCGCGATCGTGCTCTTGCCACTGCCGCTCTCGCCGACGAGCGCCACGATCTCGCGCTCCCCGATCGCCAGGTTGAGGTCGTCGACGGCGTGCAGGATCTGCTTGTTCGCGAGCATCCCACCGAGGCGGAAGTGGCGCGTCAAGTCGACGGT
>DASXKE010000071.1:0-1930 GCA_036496985.1 Gaiellaceae bacterium
GCTGCTCGACTGGGTCGTCGCGTCGGTGCATCAGGCGCCCGACTCGCGTCCGACCGAACGCGTGCTCGAGGCGATGCAGAACCCCTACGTCGACGTGATCGGCCACCTCACCGGCCGGCGCATCGGGAAGCGGCCGCCGCGCGACGTCGATGTGGCGCGCGTGATCGAGGGAGCTCTCGAGACGGGGACGCTGCTCGAGATCAACGGCCAGCCGGACCGGCTCGACCTGCGCGACGTCTATGCGCGCGCGGCGAAGGACGCGGGGCTGAAGCTGGTCGTCTCCTCCGACGGGCATGAGGTGCGCTCGCAGGCGTACGTCGAGCTGGCTGTTTCGCAAGCGCGGCGCGGCTGGCTCACCAAGGCCGACGTCGCGAACACGCGCACGTGGAAGCAGCTCGACAAGCTGCGGAAGAAGCGGCCGTGAACGGAGTTGATTTTCGCGAGGACGGTGCGGCCGCGCTCGAGTGGGCAGCTCGCTATCTGGAACGTGTGGGCGAGCTGCCGGTGCTCGCGCAGGTCAAGCCGGGCGAGCTGTCGGCGCAGCTGCCGCCGTCCGCGCCGGAACAGCCGGAGTCGTTCGCCGACGTCCTGCGCGATCTCGACGAGCTGCTGCTGCCGGCGATGACGAACTGGCAGAGCCCGCGCTTCTTCTCGTACTTCGCGGTCACGTCGTCCGAGCCGGCGATCCTCGCCGAGCTACTTGCGGCGACGCTGAACCAGGTCGCGATCCTCTGGCGCGCGTCGCCGGCCTCGACTGAGCTGGAGCTGCGCGTCGCCGACTGGGTCCGTCAGCTGCTCGGGCTCCCCGACGGCTGGCACGGGCACATCGAGGACACGGCCTCGACGTCGACGCTCGCTGCGCTCATCGCCGCGCGACACGTGACGGGCCGCAATGTCGTGATCTGCTCCGAGCACGCGCACTCCTCGGTCGAGAAGGACGCGCGAATGCTCGGGATGGAGCTGCGCAAGGCGCCGGTCGACGAGGAGCTGCGGATGCGCGTCGACGGCTACGACCTCGACGACGTCGCGGCGGTCGTGGCCACGGTCGGCACCACGTCGTTCGCCTCCGTCGACCCGGTGCGCGAGCTGGCCGAGCGTGCGCACGCGGCGGGCGCATGGCTCCACGTCGACGCGGCCTACGCCGGTTCCTCCTGGATCTGCGAGGAGGAGCGCTGGTCGGCCGATGGGGTCGAGCTTGCAGACAGCCTCGTGATCAACCCGCATAAATGGCTGCTCGTTCCGACGGATTGCTCGCTCGTCTGGACGGCGCGCCCAGACGAGTGGCGCGAGGCGTTCACGCTGACGCCCGAGTACTTGCGCACCGACGACGAGGCGTTTTCGCTCGCGGACTTCGGGCCGCCGCTCGGCCGTCGCTTCCGGTCGCTCAAGCTCTGGGCGGTCCTGCGCTGCTACGGCGCCGAAGGTCTGCGCGCAATCCTGCGTGAGCACATCCGCCTTGCGGGCCTCTTTGCAGGCTGGGTCGAGGAGAGCCCCGAGTGGGAGCTCGTCGCGCCGCGGCGCTTCTCCCTCGTCGTCTTCCGGCGGAACGGCTCGGACTCCGACAACGAGCGCCTCCTCGAGCGCGTCAACGCCTCGGGCGAGATCTTCATCACGCACACGAAGCTCGACGGCCGCTACGTCCTGCGCCTCGCAGTCGGCAACGCCCGGACGACGGAGGACGATGTCCGGCGCGCGTGGGAGGTGCTCAACAGGGAGGCTGAGCGATGAACGACTACATGGTGGAGGAGATGGACGGCACGTTCGTGCTCCCCCTCGCCGGCTTCACCTGCACCGAGGCTCGCGGAGACGACCTGATCCTGCGCAGCCCCGACGCGCAGGACGAGGCGTGGGTGGCGGCGGATATCGACGAGGACGTGATGCGGGAGCTCGTCGGCCGCGAGGCACGCGTCGAGCGGGCGGTGGCGAGCGG
>DASXKE010000072.1:0-5254 GCA_036496985.1 Gaiellaceae bacterium
GCGCTCGAGATGGAGATGGATCCCGTCCCCGGGTACGCGATCGCGAGCTGGGAGCGCGGCTACGGAGATTTCGCGCTACGGCCGGACCTCTCGACCCTGCGCCGGATCCCGTGGCACGAGGCGACGGTGATGGTGCAGTGCGACGTCGAGTGGCATGACGGAACGCCTGTCGGACCGTCGCCCCGCCAGGTACTGAAGGCTCAGGTCGAGAAGGCGCAGGGACTCGGCTTCGAGCCCATGTTCGGGTCCGAGCTCGAGTTCTTTCTCTTCCGCGAGAGCTACGCGGAGGCGCACGCGAAGCACTACCACGACTTGACCCCGTCCGTGCCGTACATCCTCGACTACCACATCCTCGCGGCGAGCTTCGACGAGCCGTTCCTGCGCACGGTGCGCACCGCGATGAAGGCGGCCGGCATGGTCGTCGAGTCCTCGAAGGGCGAAGCATGGGCCGGACAGCACGAGATCAACTTCCGCTTTCGCGACGCGCTGCGGGCTGCCGACGACCACGCCGTCTACAAGACCGGGATCAAAGAGATCGCGTTCCAGAACGGATGCTCCGTCACGTTCATGGCGAAGCCGCACCATGAATGGGTCGGCTCGTCGTGCCACATCCACTCGTCCCTCTGGCGCGACGACGAGAACGCGTTCGCAGGCGAGTCGGATCTCTTCCGCCACTACCTCGCGGGCCAGATCGCGTGTCTCGCCGACCTCGCCATCTTCGTCGCACCCGTCGTCAACTCGTACAAGCGCTTCGCCGCCGACAGCTGGGCGCCCACCACGCTCGCGTGGGGTCACGACAATCGCACCTGCGGCTTCCGCGTCGTCGGCCACGGATCGTCGGTGCGGCCGGAGACGCGGATCCCCGGCGCCGACGCGAACCCCTACCTCGCGTTTGCCGCGCTCCTCGCAGCCGGGCTGTACGGGATCGAGCACGAGCTCGAGCTCGCGGACCCGCTCGAGGGCAACGCCTACGTCTCGGACGCCGAGCGCTTCCCGCACGCGCTGCGCGAAGCGATCGCCAGGCTCGAGTCGAGCTCGATCGCGCGCGAGTTGCTTGGCGACGAGGTCGTCGACCACTACCTCAACTACGCACGCACCGAGCAGGAGTTGTTCGACCGGACCGTCACCGGCTACGAGCGCGAGCGCATGTTCGAACGTGGCTAAGCCGCTCATCGGAATCACGACCTATGTCGAGCCCGCGTCCTGGGGCCACTGGGAAGGCGTCGAGGCAGCGCTCATTCCCTACGGCTACGTCCGCGCAGTGGAGCGTGCGGGAGGTCGCGCGGTGCTCGTGCCGCCGGACGAGGACGGGGTCGAGGAGGTCCTCGACGTGCTCGACGGGCTGATCTTCTCGGGAGGCAACGACGTGGAGCCAGGCGAGTACGGCGCGGAAGCGCATCCGGCGACGACGGCCACGAACCCGGAGCGCGATCGCGGGGAGCTCACCCTGCTCGAAGCCGCGCTCGCACGCGACCTGCCGGTGCTTGCAATCTGCCGCGGCTTCGAGGTGCTCAACGTCGCCAGAGGCGGCGACATCGTCCAGCACCTGCCGGAGGTCCTCGGGCACGAGGAGCATCGCGAGGTGCTGGGGGAGTTCTCGGAGCACGCCGTCCGCGTCGATCCGTCCTCGCGTATCGGCGACGTTCGGGGCCCGGTCATGTCGCATCACCACCAGGGAATCGGTCGAATCGGCAAAGGTCTCCGCGAGGTCGCCTGGGCCGAAGACGGCACCGTGGAGGGGATCGAGGATCCCGAGAAGCCGTTCCTCGTCGGCGTGCTCTGGCATCCCGAGGCAGGCGAGGATCAGCGTCTCTTCGAGCAGCTCGTCGAGGCAGCCCGCGGATGACCACGATCCTCAACCCGGCGACGGAGGAGGCAATCGCCGACGTCGAGGCCGCCGGCCGCGAGGAGACGGATGCCGCGGTCGCCCGTGCGAAAGACGCGTTCGTGGGCTGGCGCGCTGTCGCTCCCACGGATCGCGCGCGGCTGCTGCGCCGTCTGGCCACGCTCGTCGAGGAGCACCACGAGGAGCTCTCGCGACTCGAGTCCCGCAACGTCGGCAAGCCGATCCAGGGCGCGCGCGGCGAGGTCGGGATGGTGGCCGAGGTCTTCCACTACTACGCCGGCGCGATCGACAAGCACTTGGGCGAGACGATCCCGGTTGCCGGCGGCGTCGACCTGACGTTCCGCGAGCCCCTCGGCGTCGTCGGCCTGATCGTGCCGTGGAACTTCCCGCTCAACATCGCGTCGTGGAAGCTCGGGCCTGCACTCGCCTGCGGCAACACCGTGGTGCTCAAGCCCGCCGAGCTGACTCCGCTCACGGCACTGCGGCTCGGCGAGCTCGCGCTCGAGGCGGATATCCCCGAAGGGGTCGTCAACGTCCTCCCCGGCAAGGGCTCGGTTGTCGGCACGCGCCTCGTCGAGCATCCCGACGTCGCGAAGATCGGCTTCACCGGCTCGACGGAGGTCGGCCAGGAGGTCATGCGCGGCGCCGCCGGCACCATCAAGCGCGTCACGCTCGAGCTCGGCGGCAAGTCGGCGAACGTCGTCTTCGCGGATGCCGATCTCGAACGGGCTGCCGCCGCGGCGCCCTACGCGGTCTTCGACAACGCCGGCCAGGACTGCTGCGCACGTTCGCGCATCCTCGTCGAAGCGACCGTCTACGACCGGTTCGCGGAGCTCCTCGTCGAGGCGAGCCGTGCCGTGAAGGTCGGCGATCCCGAGGACGACGCAACGGAAATGGGGCCGCTCGTCTCGGCGGCGCACCGCGAGACCGTCGCGAGCTTTCTGGACGGCGACGAGCCGCTCTTCCGTGGCGAGGCGCCGGACGGTCGCGGCTTCTGGTTCCCCGCCACGCTCGTCGAGGCCCGACCGGAAGACCGGATCGCGCGCGAGGAGGTCTTCGGACCGGTGGCGGCGCTGATCTCGTTCGCCGACGAGGTTGAGGCGATCCGGATCGCGAACGACTCCGACTACGGCCTCTCGGGCTCGATCTGGACCGAGAACGGAGCCCGCGCGCTCCGCGTCGCCCGTGCGCTCGAGACGGGTGTCCTCTCGATCAACTCGAACTCGTCGGTGCGCGTCTCGACGCCGTTCGGCGGCTTCAAGCGAAGCGGCTTCGGCCGCGAGCTCGGCATGCACGGCCTCGCCGGCTACAGCGAGGTCAAGAACGTGTTCTACTCGACGGAATGAGCGGGCGCCTCGAGGGCAAGGTCTGCGTAATCACCGGAGCCGGCGGCGGGATGGGCGCCGACGCGGCTGTCCGCTTCGCGGAGGAGGGCGCGCTCGTCGCGGTTGCCGACGTCGACGGCGACGCCGCCCAGCAGGTCGCGGGCAAGGTCGACGGGCTGGCCGTGCAGGTGGACGTCTCGGACGAGGCGTCCGTCCAGCGCATGTACCTCGCCGCAGCAGAGCGGTTCGGCGGCATCGACGTCCTCTACAACAACGCCGGCATCTCCCCCGCCGACGACGGCTCGATCCTCGAGACCGGCCTCGACGCCTGGGAGCGCGTGCAGGCCGTGAACACGCGCGGCGTCTACCTCTGCTGCAAGCACGGCATCTCGCACCTGCTGAAGCGCGGCGGTGGCTCTGTGATCAACGTGGCCTCGTTCGTGGCGCTCGTCGGCGCCGCGACCTCGCAGATCTCGTACACGGCGTCGAAGGGCGCCGTCCTCTCGCTGAGCAAGGAGTTGGGCGTCCAGTTCGCGCGTCAAGGGGTGCGCGTCAACGCGCTCTGCCCGGGACCGGTCGAGACACCCCTGCTGCTGCGGATCTGGTGCGAGACGCCCGGCGCGGCCCAACGGCGGCTGGTCCATCTTCCGATGGGGCGGATGGCGCAGCCGCGCGAGATCGTCAACGCCGCGCTCTTTCTCGCGAGCGACGAGTCGAGCTACGTCAACGCCGCGACGTTCGTCGTCGACGGGGGCCTCAGCGCGGCCTACGTCACGCCCGAGTAGCCATCATTCGGGAGATGAAGGCGGGATACGTCAAGCGTTTCTCCCGCGTCGAGCGATTGCTGCACTGGGTGAACGCGCTCGGCTTCTTCTTCCTGCTGGCGACGGGCCTCATCCTTTACCTGCCGCGGCTGTCGGTGCTCGTTGCGCGCCGGCAGTTCATCCAGAGCATCCACTTCTGGGGAGGCGTCGCCTGGCTCGGTGCGCTGGCCGCGGTGCTCCTGCTGGGCGCGCGCCGGTTCGTCACGACCGCGCGCGAGATCGAGACGTTCGACCAGGACGACCTGCGCTGGCTCGGCGGCCGCAAGGCTCCGCAGGGAAGGTTCAACGCCGGCCAGAAGCTCAATGCGGTCCTGACCGCGGCGTTCGCGGTCCTCTTCGGCGTCTCCGGGCTCCTGCTCTGGTTCGGGGAGCAGGACACGCGCTTCCGCTTCGCGAGCACGGTGATCCTCCACGACGGCCTGATGTACATCTCGCTCGTGCTCGTCGTCGGCCACCTGTACCTGAGCCTGATCAACCCGGCGACGCGGCACTCGCTGCGCGGCATGACCCTCGGCGACGTTCGCGTCGAGTGGGCCGTGAAGCACCACTCCAAGTGGAAGCCTGAAGGCGTGCGGATCGATCGAGAGCAGAGCTAGGCCGGAGCCGCGGCCGCTGTCTCCGCGGAGAGGAGCTCGAGAACCTCGGCGCGAGTCGTGACGCCGAGCTTGCGCTCGACGGATCCGACGTGGCGGCGAACCGTGACCGGCGCGACCCCGAGTTCTTCGGCGATCTGCGAGGTGCTCGCCGCGCGCAGGAGCAGCTCGACGACCTCCCATTCGCGCGTCGTGAGCGCGACCCGGCCCTTGCCTTCGAGCACGACCGAGCGCCTGCGCTCGCGCGTCCTCAGCTCGTCGAGCAACCGCGACACGAACTTGCGCGGCACGGCCGGCTCCCCGTGCATTGCGCCGCGCACGACGTACGGTAGGCGAGCTGGATCGAGGTTGTTCGTCAGATAGCCGCTCGCCCCGGCGCGCACCGCGGCCATGAACTCCTCCTCGTCGAGCTTGTTCGTGAGGAGGATCACGGCGGCAGACGGCACCCGCGAGACAATCTCGTTCACCACACGAAGGCTCTGACCCGAACGATCGAGACCGAGCAGACAGACGTCGGGCCGGTCGCGCACCGCCGCATCCACCGCGGATTCCGCGTCGGCCGCCTCGGTGCAGCGCGCCTCGGGCTCGAGCGCGAGCCGGAGACCCACGCGAGTCGGCAGGCGCTCGGCCGCGATGAGCACGTGTGTGCGCTTGGCGGAAGCGCCG
>DASXKE010000073.1:0-2373 GCA_036496985.1 Gaiellaceae bacterium
GCTACACGTATCTCTTCGTCGGCGGCAACGCGGCCTACAAGCCGGCCTACAACTACACCTGGCAGCAGGCCGTCGAGGACGGAGCGGGCACGAACACCTACGACCCCGGCCCATCGCCGAGCGCGATGTGCAACGTCCCGATCGCCATCGGGCTGAAGCTGGCCGGCGCGTCACGGGCGATCGAGAAGGCGGACTGCAGCGTCGGCGAGGTCGTCAGCAAGCACAACCACTTCGTGCCCGGCATCGTGATCGGACAGTACCCCGGGTGGGGCAAGACACTCGCGCGCGGCTCGAGCGTCCGGCTCACCATCAGCCTCGGCCCGCGCTAGATCACGCCTCCCAGGTCGGCGTCAGAGCGACCAGCATGATCGACAGCGCGCGCGAGCGTCCTCTCGCCTGACTAGATCGGCGCGTCGAACAGGGCGAGCCACTTGCTGAGGTCGGGCTCGATCGGGAGCTCCTTCTCGAGCTTCGCCTTCAGCTCCAGCTCGCGGGCGTTGTCCCGTTCGTGCTCCTTGCCGCTCGGCACGAACGGCCACCACGTGCCGGTCTTGAAGCCGTAGATCCAGTACACCGGCCCGTCGGGATCGAACGTGCCGCCGTCGAAGCGGAACGCCGCCGCGAGCAGTTGGCCGCCGAAGCCGTTCTGCTCGAGCTCCGAGGCGAGCGTGTGGACGCCCGCGACCTGGTTTTCGATCTGCGGGTCGCGAACGATCACCCACTCGAAGCCGAACGAGTCGGTCTTGCGGTCGATCGTCGAGCCGGAGTCCTTGGCGACCCCGCGCAGCAGCTCCTCCGCGTCGTTCTCGCTCGAGCTGAACTCGCCCGCCGAGAGCGGCTTGAAGATGAGCGCGGCGTCGCCGGCCGTCTTGAGCGAGCACTCGGTGTCGAGCGTCACCGCGGCGGTCGAGAGCGCGAACAGCTTCTCGGCCGCCGGCTCCTGCAGCTTCTTGCGGCCGAAGAGGATGTTGCCGAGCTTGGTCAGGACTCGGTGGTTTCCTCGGCCGGCGCTGCGGCCGGCTGCTCGTCCGGAGCGGGAGCGGCCGGCTGGGTCGCAGGCTCCGTGGCAGTCGCGGCCGGTGCAGCCGCGGCGTCGCCCGCGGGAATCTCCTTCTGCGGCTTGCCGGAGCCGACCTCGGCCTTGAGCTTCGAGAGCTCGTCGTCGACCTGTGAGGCGGATGAGATCTGCGCGAGCTCGCGGTCGAGCTGCGTCTGGTCGCCTGCGGTGAAGTCCTCGAGGGCTCCGGTCGACGTGAGCTCGTCGATCGCCGAGGCGCGCGCCTGCATCTCCTCGGTCTTGTCCTTGGCGCGCTGGATGGCGAGCCCGGTGTCCTGCATGTGCTCGCCGATCCCGGTCGCCGCCTCGCCGACCTTGACCTGAGCCTCGGCGGCGGAGTACTGGGCCTTGAGGATCTCCTTCTGCGAGCGGAACGACTCGATCTTGGTCTCGAGCTGCTGCTGGGCCGCGACGAGCTTCTCCTGCTGGCCCTCGAGCTGCGTGACCTGCCCGTCCATGTCCTGCAGCTGCTGCTGTGCGACCACCTTCCGCTCGAGCGCCTGCTTGGCGAGGTCCTCGCGGTTCGCCGCGACCGCCTGGCGCGCCTGGGTCTCGAGCTTGACGACGTTCTGCTGGAGCTTCTGCTGCTGCAACTCGATCCGCTTCTTGGAGGTGACGACATCGGCGACGCCGCGCTTGACGTTCTGCAGCTGCTCGAGCATCTGCTCGTACGAGTAGTCGAGCGTCTCCGTCGGGTTCTCGGCCTTGTTCAGGAGCTTCGAGTACTTCGCCTTGACGACCGTCGTCGTGCGTGCCCACAGGCCTGCCATCAATCCTCCTCGTCGATACCGAGCGGTTAGCCTAGCGCCCATGCTTGTCGAGAGGAGCATGCATCCCAGCTGGCTGAGCAACGCCTATCTGCTCGCCGTGGAAGGCGGCCCGGCCGTGTTCGTCGACTCCGGTCCCGCCGTCGCGCCGCTCGTGGAGGCGGTCGAGCGCTGGGGCGTGACTCCCGTCGCGCTTCTGCGGACGCACTCGCATCACGATCACGTCGAGAACGAGGACGAGCTCGTGCAGCGGTACTCGATCCCGGTCATCGCCGAGGTTGGCGAGTGGGAGTGGGACGGCTTGCGCGTGCGGGGTCTCGCGACGCCCGGGCACTCCGACGACGGGCTTTCCTTCGTCGTCAACGACGAGCTCGTCGCGACCGGCGACACCCTGTTCCTCGGCGCTGTCGGCGGCGGCGACCTCGCGACCGTGCGGCACTCCGTGATGGACGTCCTCCTCGCGCTGCCCGACGAGATGCGCGTTCTTCCCGGCCACACCGAAGAGACGACGATCGGGCGCGAGCGCGAGTCGAATCCGTTCGTGCGTGT
>DASXKE010000074.1:0-5145 GCA_036496985.1 Gaiellaceae bacterium
GATCGAACCGACGATCGTCACCTCGAGGCCGTCGAGGATCCAGACCGTCCCGAGGCCGATCACGACCATCCAGTGGAACTTCGCCCACGGCAGCCGGTCCAGACGGGCGGGGATGTTGGTCTCGATCCGACCGGTCTCGACGCTCGCGGTTTCCGCGCTCATGCTCGATACCAACGGCGGGATCGTGGCCGCGGTTACGCTCGATCGATGCTCAGCTGCAAGCTCCTCGGTCATCGCTACCGCTTCCGGGCGGAGGACCGGACGATGCGGTGGACGTGCGCGCGCGGCTGCGGCGCGGGGGGCTCGAAGGAGTACGCAACTGCCGCCGAGGCCGCGCAGTACGCCGCGGCCTTCGACCGTGAGGACCGGTCCGAGCTGGGACGGCGGGCGCCGTTCCTCGGCATGTTCCCGCTGCGGCTGTGGTGGACCCTGCGCCGCAAGCAGGAGGCCGACGCCTCGCGGCGAGGCACCGACGGATAAGCTCGCGCGCCCCCGCCGACATCCTTTTCGGGCACTCTGTGCGGCAGATGAACAGCGCCGCAGCCCGCTTCGCCACGCTCGCTGTGCTCGGAGCGCTCGTGCTCGGCGTCACCGCGGCCGCAGGCGCCTCCGCGAGCCCGGCGCGTGCGCCGATCAGTGGGGTCGTGTGGCACGCAGGAGCCACCCCGAACAAGGCCGAGCTGCATCGCACGGTCACCGCCGGCGCGATCGGCGAGAACGACATCGCCCTGCAGCGGTCGCCCTGCACGCCGCCCTTGTGCTGGGTGATGCGGACGAACCGGACGTACGCGATCTACTGGGTTCCGAGCGGCCAGACCGTCCAGGCGGGATACGAGGACGCCATAAACCAGTACCTGACCGACGTCGCCGCGGCGAGCGGGAGCCAGTCGATCGTCTACTCCGTCGCCACGCAGTACTACGACTCGACCGGCTACATCTCGACCCAGTCGACGTTCGGCGGCGCGTACGTCGACACCGACCCTTTCCCGGCGAGCGGCTGTCAAGCGACGCCGACCTGTCTCACGGACTCGCAACTCCAGACCGAGATCCAGAAGGTGATCACAGCGAACGGCTGGACGGACGGGCCTGACTCGCTGTTTTTCATCCTGACGCCCGAGGGCGTGGGCTCCTGCCTCAACAACTCGGGCGCGGAGTGCTCGACGAACTTCTTCTGCGCGTACCACAGCGGCTTCACCGGCACGGACGGCAAGCCCGTGCTCTATGCAAACGAGCCCTACGACGCGACGGTCGACCAATGCAGCTCGCCGTCTCCCAACAACGACGACGCCGACTCGGAGATCAACACAATGAGCCACGAGCACAACGAGGCGATCACCGATCCGTGGGGCAACGGGTGGCTCGACTCCTCGGGCGACGAGATCGCCGACATCTGCGCCTGGAACTTCGGCACGCCGCTCGGCACCGCGGCCGACGGCCAGCCGTACAACCAGCTGATCAACGGCCACGAGTACGAGCTGCAGCAGGACTACAGCAACGACGGGAGCACGTGTCGTCAACGCTACGTCGGGCTCCCGGCGAACACGAGCCTGCCCATCGTCAGCGGGGCCGCCGTCGAGAACCAGACGCTCTCTGCAGCGCAGGGCTCCTGGACACAGGTGCCGACCGGTTACGCGTACCAGTGGCTCCTCTGCGGCGCGAACGGAACCGGCTGCCAGGCCGTCTCGGGCGCGACCTCCGCGACGTACACAACCGTCGCGGCCAGCGACGGACACACGCTCGAGATACGCATCTCGGCGACGAACTCCAGTGGCACGACCACAGCCGTGTCCCGGCCGACCAGCATCGTCGTCGGCATGCCCGCGATCGCGAAGGCTCCGCACATCACGGGCCGCGCCAGGGTCGGGCGGCAGCTGGTCGCGGGCCACGGCTCATGGCGCGGGTCGCCGCAGACCTTCCAATTCCAGTGGCTCCGCTGCAACGCGAGTGGCGGATCCTGCGTCCACATAAGCCGGGCCACGCACCCGAAGTACCGGGTCACGAAGCGGGACGCTCGGCACCGGCTGCGCGTCGTGATCACGGCGGCCAACGTGGCCGGCAGCGAGACCGCGACCTCACGCTCTACTGCCCGCGTCGCGACGAAGAGCTAGCTCTCGGCAACCGCTTCAGCGGTGCTCAATGCACCACGTCGACCTCGTCCTTTCTCACGTACGCGATCCGGTGGTTGAAGAAGATCTCGTAGAACTGCTCGGAGCTCGTCTGCACCGAGTACGAACCGGGGTCGTCGAAGGTCGACGCGGAGTAGTGGTCCGCCCCGACGAGATCCTTCGCCACATACGTCCGGCCCGCGGGGATCGAGTACTTGCTCAGCGAAGCCGTCGAGTAGCTCGACGGGTAGGCCGCCCCGTAGACCGGAATGGACGAGAGGCCGGCCTTCGGCGTGATGAGCGTCCCCTTGCCCGGAATCGTCGCGGCGTCCTTGCCGTGCGGATCGCGGATCCAGGCCTTCTGTCCGCCGAACCAGATGGCGAGCCAGTCGCCCTGCCGGCCGGCAACGGCGTACTGCTCGCCGACGGCGGCCTTGTCCCCCCAGTCCCACGCGAGTGTCGTCCCGACGCCGTCCGGCTCGACACCGGCGGCGGCGAGGTAGGGATCGGAAACGAGCGGGCTGTCGGCGCTCGGGGCTGTGTGGAGATAGACGAAGTTGGCGGGCTGCCTGGGGCACGCGGCAGTGCCGTCGCCACAGCCCGTGACCACCGGCTCGTTCGTCCTCCAGTTCGGATCGATGGTCACGACGGGATCCGTGCCCGGATTGCCACTCGGCCTGATGGGCGCCCCGACGAGCGCCATGAAGTGAGCCCAGTCGAAGTACGTGCCGGGATCCCAGTGCATGGCGGCCTGGTATGCGTCCGCAGGCCCGGGGACCTGGTCATGGCCGATCACGTGCGCGCGATCCAGCGGGAACCCGAAACGCTGGGCCTGGGTAGCGCGTGAGCCGGGCGAGCGAGTGGTAGAGCCTCGGCGTGAACCACTTCCCACCGTCGAGCGCGAAGCCCTCGTTTTCGATCCCGACCGAGTGCGTGTTGACGTACCAGTTGCCCGCGTGCCAGGCGACGTCCTTCGTCGGCACCATCTGCGTCACGAGCCCGTCGGACGAGCGGATCACGTAGTGGGCGCTCGCGTACGCATGTGAGTCCTGGAACTCGGCGAGCGTGGAGTTGTAGTCCTCCTCGGTGTCGTGGACGACGACGTACCGGATCGCCAATGCGTCGGCCGGACGGTCGGCGAGGTCGTAATTCCCGTAGTCGGACGGGCTCGAGTTCTCGGCATACGCCGCCGGTACGAACTGGCAACCGAGCCCGGGCGGGCACTCGACACCGGCCTCGGTTCGCCCGTGCAGGTGCGCCGCGCGCACGCTGCCGTTCTCCGCATGTCCGCCGGCCTTGCCCGAGGGCGAGACGGCATGTCCACCGGCCGCTGCGGAGCTCGCAACAACCAGGGCAAGACCGGCTGAGGCGGCGACGGCCGCCAGGGAGCGGGTCGATCTCATTGGCTTCCCCCTTTTTCGAGATACGCGAGGCGTATGCCCGAGAGGGTCGGACCTATGCTTCGCCGCGGAGCGCGGCGGCGATCCGGTCGCACACCGAGGTCGAGCCTGCGGCGACGACCCGCGAACGCTGCTCGAGGTCGAGGGGCGCGGCGCCGAACGGCTCCGGGACGTCGAACAGGTCGACTGCCAGCCCGAGCTCGCGGCAGAGGAGCTGAGCGGCGGCGATGTCGACGGAGCGCGCGGCCTTGAGCGAGCAGACGGCGTCGACGCGACCCGCCGCGAGATGGCAGAACGACAGAGCCAGCGAGCCCATGATCCGCAGCCGGTGGGCAAGGTCGGCGACCTTCGGCGCGTCGCGCGCGACGAGCGAGGTCAGCGTCGCCTCGAAGGAGAGGATCTCGACCTCGTCCTTCGGCCGAACCGCACCGAGCGGCTCGCCGTTCAGCCACGCTCCCTCGCCGCGCCGGGCAGTCCACTCCTCGCGCGAGCCGAAGTCGTGGACGAAGCCGAAGAAGACGTCGTCCATCGTCTCGCCCTCCGCGACCGCGATCGAGAGGGAGAAGAACGGGATGCCTCGCTTCGCGTTGAGCGAGCCGTCGATCGGGTCGACGACGACGAGCGGCAGCGCGTCGCCGCCCAACCGGCCGACCTCCTCCGAGACGACCGCTCCGGCCGCCTCGCGGACCCGGGCGAGAATCACGTCCTCCGCGGCCTTGTCGATCGCGGTCGTGTCGTCGCCGCCGAGCCCGGCGCCCACCACGGGCTCGCGCTCTGCCCGCGTCGGCAGCCGTTCGAGCACCGCTTCGACGTCCGCGACGGCCGCGCGACATAGCTCCAGCCAGTCAGTCAAGCGGCAGCATCAAGAGGCCGGACGTGAGCTTCGGATAGAAGAACGTGCTCTTCTGCGGCATGACCTCGCCGCGGCGGGCGATCGACCAGACGTCCTCGATCCGCGTCGGGCGCAGCAGAAACGCCGCCTCCGCCTCTCCGCGATCGACGGCGGCGACTGCCTCCTCGCGACGCGGCGTGTACGTGACGCCGCCCGGACCGAGCCGGTCGACGACCTCAGGGTCGAGGAAGCCGTTGCCGTCGAGCAACTCGTAGGTGCCGGCGCGGTAGCGAACCGGTCCCGGGAGATGTTCCCGAGGCGGCGAGATCGGCGTGCCGGAGCCGCTGCCGGCGCTCTCGGCAACCCGGTGCGTCGGGAAGATCGTCAGGCCTTCCTGTCCCGTCGGGACGATCACCGCCAGCAGCCACGCCGAGGCGTCGGTTCCGTCTTCGGCGTGGAACGCGAGCGCCGTCTCGTAGCGGTGGTGGCCGTCTGCGATCAGGAGCTGAGCGTCGGCGAGCTCGTCGACGAGCGCGTCGGAGAATTCCGCGTCGAGCCGCCAGAGCCGCGAGACGACGCCGCTCTCGTCCGCCTCGAGCTCGGGCTCGGCGAGGCCGTCGACCTCGATCGCTCCATCCCAGAGGAAGAAGAGCGGCTCGAGCTGTGTCCGCGTGGCGCGCAGCAGCCGCAACCGGCCCTCCTTCGGCCCTGCGTGCGTGCGCTCGTGCGGGAGGACGACGCGGCGCTCGTACGGCTCGAGCCGGAGCGCAGCGACGAAGCCCTCCCGGCGCCGCGCCACGCCGTCGGG
>DASXKE010000075.1:0-58737 GCA_036496985.1 Gaiellaceae bacterium
ATCCGGAAGCAGACGACGGCCCGATTCGCGAGCGCCTCACGTTCCTCTCGCCGTTCGACCGGCTCATCCACGACCGCGCTCGCGCCGAGGCGCTTTGGGGCTTCCACTACCGGCTGGAGATGTACGTCCCGGCCGCGAAGCGCGAGTACGGCTACTACGTCCTCCCCATCCTCCACGGCGACCGGCTCGTCGGCCGGATCGAGCCCGTGTTCGACCGCAAGACGCGCACGCTCGCGGTCAAGGGCGTCTGGTGGGAGCCGGGCCAGAAGCCGCTCGACCTCGCCGAGCCTTTGGACGACCTCGAGCGCTGGTTAGCATCGACCTGATGGACTTCGAGACTCGCGCCATCCACGACGGCCAGGAGCCCGATCCCGCGACCGGCGCGATCATCACGCCGATCTACCAGACGTCGACCTACGTGCAGGATGCGGTCGGCGAGCACAAGGGCTACGACTACTCGCGCGTTGCGAACCCGACCAGGCGCGCGCTCGAGACAGCGCTCGCCTCGCTCGAATCGGCGGAACACGGGATCGCGTACTCCTCCGGGCTCGGCGCGACCACGACGCTCATGCACCTGCTGAACCCGGGCGACCGAGTCGTGCTCGTCGCCGACGTCTACGGCGGCGTCTACCGGATGACCTCGCAGGTCTACGAGCCCAAGGGCTACCGGTTCCACTATCTGCCGGCGGAGGATTTCCCGAACCTCGCCGACCACCTCGACGACTCGACGCGGATGGTGTGGATCGAGACGCCGTCGAACCCGATGCTCAACGTGATCGACATCGCCGCGGCGGCCGAGGCCGCGCACGCGGCGGGCGCGCTCCTCGTGGTGGACAACACATTCGCGACTCCGTATCTGCAGCGGCCGCTGGAGCTCGGCGCCGACGTCGTGGTGCACTCCACGACGAAGTACCTCGGCGGCCACTCCGACGTGGTCGGTGGCTTCGCGGCCACGAACGATCCCACGGTCGCCGAGCGCCTGCGCTTCCTGCAGAAGTCGCTCGGCGCCGTGCCCGGTCCGTTCGACTCTTGGCTCGTGCTGCGCGGGATCAAGACGCTCGCGGTGCGGATGCGGCAGCACTGCCTGAACGCGATGGAGATCGCCGCAGTGCTCGAGCGGCACTCCCGCGTGCAGCAGGTCTTCTATCCGGGGCTCCCGTCGCATCCCCGCCACGCGATCGCGGCGCGGCAGATGCGCGACTTCGGCGGCATGGTCTCGTTCCTCGCGGAGTCGCCGGAGGAGGCAGAGGCGATCGTTGCGCGCACGCAGCTCTTCCAGCTCGCGGAGTCGCTCGGCGGCGTCGAGAGCCTGATCGAGGTGCCGTTCCGGATGACGCATGCGGCCACCGCCGACGCGCCGTTCGCGGCGCCGCCGAACCTGGTCCGCCTCTCGGTCGGGATCGAGTCGGCCGACGATCTCGTGCTCGATCTCGAGAACGCGCTCGTCCCGGCCGCCGCACGGGCATGAACGCCGGCGGCGAGGCAGTCGTCTTCGTCGAGATCCCGTCGGGCTCGCGCAACAAGTACGAGTGGGACGAGAAGCTCGGCGGGCTGGTGCTCGACCGGCGCCTCTTCACCGCGATGACGTATCCGGCCGAGTACGGCTTCGTCGAGGGAACGCTCGCCGACGACGGCGACCCGCTCGACGCACTCGTGCTCGTCTCCGACCCCACCTTCCCCGGCTGCCGCATCCGCGTCCGCGCGATCGGCGTCTTCCACATGTCCGACGAGAAAGGCCCCGACGAGAAGCTGCTGTGTGTCCCGCTCAACGCCGCCGAGTTCGAGCGCGTGGCCGACATCCACGACGTCCAGAACGAGCTGCGCGACGAGATCGAGCACTTCTTCCAGCGCTACAAGGATCTCGAGCCGACGAAGAAGACGGAGACGCGCGGCTGGGGCAACCGCGACGAGGCGCAGCAGATCCTTGCCGCCGCGCGCGAGCGGGAAGGACCGTCCTGAGCGCGCCGGAGCCCATCGATCTCCATCACCTCGGCCGCGAACGGATCATCGCGAGCTACCTGCTCGACACCGACGACGGGCCGGCGCTCTTCGACTGCGGGCCCTCGAGCACGATCGACGGGCTGAAGGCGGGACTCGCGGATCGCGGCCTTTCGCTGACCGACGTCCGCCACCTGCTGCTCAGCCACATCCATCTCGACCACGCAGGCGCTGCAGGCGTCCTCGTCCGCGAGCATCCGGAGCTGCAGGTACACGTCTCGCCGATCGGCGCGCCGCACCTCGTCGATCCGGAGCGGCTGGAACGCAGCGCGCGCCGGCTCTACGGGGACAGCTTCGACTCGCTCTGGGGCGAGCTGGCACCGGTTCCGCAGGAGAACGTCCACCCGCTCGACGGGCCCGTGCTCGGGCTCGAGTCGTTCCCGACGCCGGGCCACGCCTCGCACCACGTCTGCTTCCTCGATCCCGACGGCACGCTCTACGCCGGCGACGCGTGCGGGGTACGCGTCCTGCCCGGCCGCTTCGTGATGCCGCCGACGCCTCCGCCCGAGGTCGACGTCGAGGCGTGGGAGGAGACGCTCGACGAGATCGAGCGCCGCGCTCCCGAGCGGCTGGCCCTCGTCCACTTCGGCGTCGCCGAAGACGTCCAACGCCACCTCACCGAGCTGCGGCTCAACCTCCTCGACTGGGCCGAGTCGGTCGAGGGCGGCGCGACCGAGGAGGAGTTCGTCGAGTACGCGCACGCGCAGCTCGCCGACTCGCGCGAGGACGCGCCGACCTACGACTTCGCGATGCCGCTCTGGCAGTCGTACGCCGGACTCAGGCGCTGGGCCGACAAGCACGCGCGCTTGTAACTCCGCACACGAAACGTCACGATCTGGGCCATGGCCGGTCCGCTTCGGCTTCCCGCATTCCGCCTGCTCTTCTCGGCGCGGGCCATCTCGTATGTCGGGACGTACCTCGCGCCGATCGCGGTCGCATTCGCGATCCTCGACAACGGCGGTGGCGCGACAGCGGTCGGGCTCAGCTTCGCCGCCTGGACGCTCGCGCAGGTGGTGATGCTCGTGTTCGGCGGCGTGGTCGGCGACCGCGTGCCGCGCCGCACGGTCATGGTCGGCTCCGACATCGGGAGCACCGCAGTGCGCGCGACGATGGGGGCGCTGCTCGTCTCCGGTCACGCCGAGGTCTGGCAGTTGATCGCACTCCAGGCCTGCGGCGGCGCCGCAGTGGCGTTCTACTCGCCGGCGTCCTACGGGCTCGTCCGAGAGGTCGTGCCGGAGGAGGAGCTCCAGCCGGCGAACGGACTGCTCGCAATCGCCCGCTATGCCGCGTTCCCGCTCGGCGCCGCGATCGGCGGCTCGATCGTCGCCCTGATCGGGCCTGGAGCCGCGCTGATCGTCGACGCCGGCACCTACGCGACGAGCGCGCTCCTGCTCTCGCGGATCCACGTCAAGTCGATGGCCCGCGCGGGCGCGGGATTCGTGCAGGAGCTGCGCGACGGCTGGAGTGCCTTCGTCGAGCAGACGTGGGTGTGGGTGCTCGTCGTCTACGTCTCGCTCTACTTCCTGATCACGTACGCGCCGTTCTTCGTGCTCGGCCCGTACGTCGCGAAGCACTCCATGGACGGCGCCCGCTCGTGGGCGTTCGTCGTCACCGGAGAAGGAATCGGGGCGCTGCTCGGAGGCGTGACCGGCCTGCGCTGGCGGCCGCGCGGGCGGCCGATGGTGACGACCGGCCTGCTCCTGATGGTCACCGCGGCCCAGGATCTCATCCTCGCGTTCCATCCCACGGCCGTCTTGCTCGCCCCGGCCGCCCTCTGCGCCGGCTTCGCGTTTGCGCTCGGCTCGGTCGTGTGGGACACGACGCTGCAGCGCAAGGTCCCGTCGGACAAGCTCGCCCGCGTCGCGTCCTATGCGTGGATGGGCTCGATGATCTTCCTGCCGGCCGGCTACGCGCTCGCCGGACCGATTGCGATGGTGATCGGCGTCAAGGCGTACCTGACGATCGCCGCTGCCTGGATGGTCGCGAGCACCCTGTTCGTCATCCGCCTGCCTGCCGTCCGCGAGGTCGGGTTCGAGGACGCAACCGACGCCGTGCCCGCCGCCGCTCAGTAGGCTCGGCGCCGTGCCTTCAGTGCCCGTGCCGCCCGAGGTCGACGCGTTCCTCGGCCAACCGAACCCGGCGGTAGTCGCAACGGTCAGCCCGAGCGGAGAGCCGCACACGGCGGCCACCTGGTACGACTGGGAAAACGGCCGCGTCCTCCTCAACATGGACGAGAGCCGGCTTCGCCTGCGCTACATGCGCGAGAACCCGGCCGTCGCGCTCACTGTCTTGGGTGAGGACAGCTGGTACGCGCAGGTCACACTGCTCGGCCGCGTGGTCTCGATCGAGGACGACCCCGATCTCGCCGGCATCGACCGCCTCTCGAATCGCTACTACGGACACCCCTTCCACAGCCGCGACGCGCGCCGCGTCACT
Source organism: Gaiellaceae bacterium (assembly GCA_036496985.1). GTDB lineage: Bacteria > Actinomycetota > Thermoleophilia > Gaiellales > Gaiellaceae > Palsa-739. The sequence continues at coordinate 4,435 of DASXKE010000075.1, forward strand.
GCGTGGATGGAGCCACACCGCTGGACCGCCTGGCCTCTTCCTCGCTGAGCTCTTCCGTCCCGACGATCCAGAGCGGCCCGTCGCCGCACTCGATCCGGCGGGCGCCTTCGACCTCGGTCACGGACGTCGCGAGGACGCGCACCGGCGCGCCGTCGAGCTCGAGGAGCGCGCCGCGCGGTCCGGTGAGCGAGATCGCGTACCGCCAGGACCACGCGAGCCGGTGCACCTCGGCCGCCGGGCGCGAGACGTCCAGCCACGCGTCGGCGTCAGTGAAGAAGGTCTCGTAGTCGCCACCGTCGGGCTGGGACGTCCCCTCCTCGCCGGCCGTGAGGCGCTCGAGCGCCTCGACAAGCGTCTCGCCGACCGTCGGGCCGAAGCGCGGATAGAAGTCGTCAGGCGGCTCGAGCTCGCCGAGCGGGTAGCTCCGCTGGGCGAGGATCGGCCCCGTGTCGAGCTCAGCGTCCATGCGGTGGAACGTGATCCCGATCTCCTCGTCGCCGGAGCGGATCGCCCAGGCGACGGGCAGCGGTCCGCGATGCTTCGGCAGCAGCGACGGGTGGCCGTTGAGCCAGCCGAGCCGCGGCACCGCGAGCGCGTCGGGCGGGATCTTCCAGGGGAAGCCCATGCAGACCACGAGGTCGGGATCGACCGAGGCCAGCAGCGGGGCGATGCTGCTCCGGCGCGCCGGCAACAGCACGTCGAGCTCGTCACCGGCTCCCATCACGAGGTCGCCCGTGTCGGCCGGCGGGCCGTAGCGGCCGTCGACGTTCCGCATCGTCAGGAACGCGACCGGCTCGTGACCGACCGCCCGGATCACCGCGTCGAACGCCTCGAGCACCGGTGGGATGCGCGTCACGATGACGACGCGCAGGCTCATGTGTCGCGCAGGATGCGTCCGCCCGACGACTGGTTGCGCGCCTTGACGACGATCTCGTCGACGTTGACGTGCCACGGCCGCGTGAGCGCGAACAGGATGCAGTCGGCGATCTCGTCCGGCTGGATCGCCTCGACGCCGCGGTAGACGGCGGCCGCCTTCTCCTCGTCGCCCCTGAACCGCACCAGAGAGAAATCCGTCTCGACGAGCCCGGGATCGACGGTCGTGAGCCGGATCGGCCGACCCAGCAGATCCTCGCGCAGGGCGTACGTGAAGCCGCGCTCGGCGAACTTCGACGTGACGTAGAGCGCGCCGTTCTCGTACGCCTGCCGCCCGGCGACGGAGCCCATGTTGACGATGTGCCCCCAGTCGGCGAAGTGCGGCAGGCAGAGCCGAGTCATGCGGATCAGCCCGGCGACGTTGACGTCGAGCACGCTCGCCTCGTCCTCCTCGCTCGACTCGTCGAACGGCGCCCGCCCGAGCGCGAGCCCCGCGTTGTTGACGAGGATGTCGAGGCCTCCGAGCCGCTCGACGGCCTCCGCGACGAACCGCTCGGAGTTCGCGGCGTCGGTCACGTCGAGCTCGAGCGCCACCTCGGTCTCGAGCCGCTCGACGCGCCGTGCGCCACCCGCGACTCGCACGCCCGCCGCCGCGAGCGCAGCAGCCGTCGCGCGGCCGATACCCGAGGAGGCGCCGGTCACGATCGCCCGCTTGCCGGTCAGATCGAGAGTGGCCAAGACGCGGTCAGACTATGCGCGAGCCACGTGCCCGGGAGCGAGGACGCGCCCGCCGGCCGTCCGCAGCGCCTCGTACTCCGCCGTCGTGAGCGAAACGGTCACGCGACAGTCGGGCGCGCCGCACTCGCACGTGAAGTCCCAGCGATCCTGGCCGGCCTCGACGCCCTCGAACCGCCTCGCCGCCTCGTGCACGTGCGCGTTGACCTCGAGCAGCACGTCCTGCTCGTCAGCAGACTCCTGGTCGTCCCCACTCCCGGTCACGGCTTTACCACGGGCTCCCTCCGCCCCCGCTCGAAGGGTAGAGCGAAAACGCCCGCGTAGGCAACACCGCTGTGAGGGAACCGCATCCCTACGCGTGGGCGATCTGCCAGGCCCGGCCGAGCGCGAGCCGCTCGGGCGGCGTCGGATGGCTGAACAGGAGCACGTAGGCGAGGCGCGGCGGGTCGAGGTCCGAGAGATTGCGGCGCGCCAGCTCGACGTGCGCGCGGGCGAACGCGGCTGCGTCTTCCGTGAGGTCGAGCGAGCAGCGGTCGGCGGCGCGCTCGAAGCGGCGCGAGAGCGCGGCGCCCGGAGCCAGGGCGGCAAGCTCGAGGGCGAGGAGCACGAGCAGCGCCTCGGGCAGCGTGCGCGGATCGGCGATCCGCGTCCCGAGCAGCGCCCAGAGGATCAAGACCGCGACCGCGGCGCCGCACATCGCGAGCAGTGTCAGCTTCGCGACGTGCCCGTCGCGCCGGTGTCCCAGCTCGTGCGCGACGACGAGCTCGACCGCACCCGTGTCCGCCGCCTGCAGCAGCGTGTCGAAGAGAACGACGCGGCGCGTACCGCCGATGCCCGACACGTAGGCGTTGACCTTCGTCGTGCGGCGGCTCGCGTCGGCGACGAGAACGTTCTGCACCGGCACGCCGGCCCGCTCCGACAGTCCACGCAAGCGAGCCGCGAGCGCCTCGTCCTCGAGCGGACGAAAGCTGTTGAAGATCGGCTCGAGGACGACCGGGGCGACGAACGAGAGAACCAGGACGGCCAGTGGGAGGGCGACCCCGGCCGGCAGCGCCCACCAGCCTGGCAGACCGCGGGCAAGTGCAACCGCAGCCGCCCACGCAGCGGCTGCCAGCACGACCGCCACGGCGAGCCCCTTGGCTCGGTCCGCGAACCAGCCGGTTGCGCCCTGGGTCGAGAAGCCCCACTGCCGCTCGCGCCGCCAACCCCGCCAGAACGCGAGCGGCGTCCGCACGACGCTCGAGAGGATCGTGACAAGCGCGGCGTAGGCGGCGGCCGCGGCGACCGGCGAGAGCGACTCGAGCGGAGAGAACAGCCACCGTCCGAGCGAAGTCCACGCCAGGGCTGCGAGCAGTCCGGCCCCCAGGGCGAGGTCGGCCAGCAACGCGAAGTAGTGCGGTCGGTGGTACGCGCGCGCCCGCGCCCGCTCGTCCGGCGAGAACTCCTCGGCGCTGCTCATCGGATGCTGAGCCTACGCGGCGTAACCGCGGCGGGGGGTTCGTCGTTTCTCTATCCAGACCCGCAAACAACCCTCCCGTTTTCGGGCGGAAGGAGGGGTGAGAATGCTCTTGCTTATCGTACTGGCAGTTCTGGCGATCATCGCCTTCGGCGTCGGTTTCACCATTCACTGGCTGTTCATCGTCGCCGCAGTGCTCGCGCTGATCTGGCTGATCAGCCTGTTCACCGGCGGCTTCGGAGCCGGCGCGCGACGCTGGTAGCTAGGCCGGACGCGCTTCCAGGATGAGTCGGGCGGCCCATTGCGGGCCGCCCGTTCCTGTGCGACCGTGAGGGCGTGTCCCGGACCGCAATCCTGCTCTGGATACTCGCCCTCATGCTGCTTGAGATCCAGCACTTGAAGTGGATCTGGTGGGAGTACTGGGACTGCCGCACCTGCTCCGCCAAGCACAAGGACTGCTCGTGCGGCGCGACCCGCTCGTGGGTCATGTTCCTTTAGACAGTTCTCGGATCTCGCTCACGTGACTCTCAGACGCAGCGTAAGATTCGCGTCCGCGTTGAAGCAACTCCTCCTCGTCGTACTTGCGGGCGTCTGTCTGCTGACCCTGTTGCTCGCATCTGCGGACATTCCCGGCCATAAGCGCGATGCGGATGCCGCCACGCGAGGGATCCACAAGATCCGTCACGTCGTGATCATCATGCAGGAGAACCGCTCGTTCGATAACTACTTCGGCACGTACCCGGGCGCCGACGGAATTCCCGGGCTCGCGGGCAATCCGGGCACGATCCCCTGCAATGCCGATCCGGGCACACACCTCTGCATCCAGCCGTACCACGACACTCACGACGTCAACGCGGGCGGCCCGCACGACACGATCGACGCGATCAAGGACGTCGACCGCGGCAAGATGGACGGCTTCGAGCGCCAGGCCAGAAAAGGACGCTTCCTCGCCTGTCACAACACCGACAATCCCGGCTGCTCGCTGACACCCAAGGCGCCCGACGTGATGGGCTATCACGACTGGCACGAGATCCCGAACTACTGGGCCTACGCCCGCCGCTACACGCTGCAGGACCACATGTTCGAAGGCGTAAATTCATGGAGCCTGCCGGCGCACCTCTCCCTCGTCTCCGGCTGGTCGGCGCGCTGCTCGCGGCACGGCGACCCGATGAGCTGCAAGTCGGCGCTGAAAGCGCCCTTCGGTGCGACGGGCGGCGGCAAGAAGCTCGACTACCCGTGGACCGATCTGACGTGGCTCCTGCACCGCTACCACGTGAGCTGGCGCTACTACATCGCGAACGGCAGCCAGCCCGACTGCGCCGACGACAAGATGTTCTGCAACCACGTCCCCCAGAACGCGAAGACGCCGGGGATCTGGAATCCGCTGCCGCGCTTCGACGACGTCTGGGAGGACCACCAGCTCGCCAACGTCCAGCCGCTCCACGACTTCTACCGCGCCGCGAGCACGGGCAACCTGCCCGCAGTCTCGTGGGTCACGCCCTCCCAGGGCCTGAGCGAGCATCCGCCCGCGCCCATCACGGCTGGCCAGACCTACGTCACGGGGCTCATCAACTCGATCATGCGAGGCCCCGACTGGAAATCGACCGCGATCTTCCTCGCCTGGGACGACTGGGGCGGCTTCTACGACCACGTCAAGCCGCCGCGCGTCGACGGCGAGGGCTACGGGCTCCGTGTGCCGGCGCTCGTGATCAGTCCGTACGCGCGGCGCGGCTACGTCGACCACCAGATCCTCAGCTCCGACGCGTACCTGAAGTTCATCGAGGACGACTTCATGCACGGGCACCGGCTCGACCCGCGCACCGACGGCCGGCCCGACTCCCGGCCGAACGTGCGCGAGAAAGTCAAGATCCTCGGCAACCTCGCCCACGACTTCGACTTCGACCAGAAGCCGCGGCCGCCACTCCTTCTCCCGCTTCACCCGCCCTTCAGCTGAGCAGGGAGCTGCTCCACCGCTCCTCGATGCGCCCGTACTTCCAGACGGCGAGGGCGAGCGCCCAGGTGGCGACGAACATGCCGACGATCATGAACCCGACCGTGTTCAGGTCGATGTTCTCGAGATAGCTCCAGAATGAGCCCGAGAGCCGGAGCTGCGAGGCGACGAGGCCGCCGAGCTCGATCGTCCCGATCAACAGAGCCACGGCGACCGAGAGGCCGGTGACGGTGATGTTGTAGTAGATCTTGCGCACCGGCTTCGAGAACGCCCAGTCGTAGGCGAAGTTCATGAACGAGCCGTCGATCGTGTCGAGCAGCGACATTCCCGCCGCGAAGAGGACCGGCAGGCAGAGGATCGCGTACCAGGGGAGCCCGGCGCCGGCGGCGCCGCCCGCGAGCACGAGCAGGCCGACCTCGGTCGCCGTGTCGAAGCCGAGCCCGAAGAGGAGGCCGATCGAGTACATCTGCTGCGGCTTGCGCACGGCGCGTGTCAGCCGGCCGAGGTAGCGGTTCATCAGACCGCGGTTCGAGAGCTGATGCTCCAGCGCCTGCTCGTCATACGCGCCGCGGCGCATCTGCTGGAAGACCTTGAGGATCCCGACCAGCACGACGACGTTGAGGATCGCGATCGCATAGAGGAAGGTGCCGGAGACGAGGGTGCCGATCCAGCCGGTGACCGCGTGGAGGGACGAGCCGTCGTTCGTGACCGGTCCTGCGAGCGAGCGGATGCCGATCGAGAGCAGGAACGAGAGGCCGAACACGATCGACGAGTGGCCGAGCGAGAACCAGAAGCCGACGCTCAGCGGCCGCTTGCCTTCGGCCATCAGCTTCCGCGTCGTATTGTCGATCGCCGCGATGTGATCCGCGTCGAAAGCGTGGCGCATCCCGAGCGTGTACGCGGTGATCCCGATGCCGACAGAGAAAGCGCCCCCGCCGCCGAGGGAGTAGTGGTGCGGCGCGACGACGAAGAGCAGGATCCCGAACCCGATCGCGTGCAGAGCCGCGATCGCGGCCGCCATCATCGCGAGCGTCCGGCGCTGGCCCTGGTCCAGTGACGCCCAGAACCCACGCCACCTCGGGCTCGACTTCATCGCAACCGACGCTGCCTCCACCGCCTACCTCCCCGTTCGCTCGCTCACCAATTGCGAACCATTCGCTGGAAGAAGCAAACCGGTTCGGACATGATCGACACGTGGTCGAAGGCGCCGACAACCTACGCCGTCGCGGCCGGCGGCTGACGCCGCAGCGGCGGGCGATCTGGGAAGCGCTGCTCGCTGAGCCGCACGAGCACCTGAGCGCCGAGGACGTCGTCGCCCGGGTGCGCGAGCGCTCCCCGAACGTCAACACGTCCACCGTCTATCGGACGCTCGAGATCTTCGTCCACGACGGGCTGCTGTTGAGGACGGATCTGGGTGGTGACCGCGCGTACTACGAGCTCGCGGGGGAGCACCGCCACCACCACGTGATCTGCGAGCGCTGCGGCACGGTGACGCACGTGCACGACGAGACGCTCGGCGACCTTCGCACCCGCATCGAGCGGGACACGGGCTACCGGCTCAGCGACCGAGAGATCAGCTTTTTCGGAACATGCTCGTCATGCCTGCGCGCCAGCGACTGACATCCTCGCCGCACGCCGCTCTGCGAAAGCGGCAAGCCAGATCGAGCCCTCGAAGAGCATCAGCATCGGCAGGAGCTCGAGCAGCGTCGTAACCGGATCGGGGCCCGGGAGGGCCAGCGCGATGACCGAGACGATCATGTAACCCTTCCGCCGGTTCCGGCGCAGCGCGGCCGACGAGAGCACGCCGAGATTGACGAGGGCGAGCACGACGAGCGGGGTCTCGAAGACGCAGACGATCCCGAGCAGCACCGTCACGACGAACGAGTAGTAGCTGCTCGCCCGGATCAGGAGCCTGAAGTGCGTCGTGTCGTAGCCCGTGAGGAAGTGGATGGCGCGCGGCAACAGGATTCCGTAGCCGAACGCCAGGCCGGCCGCGGCCATCACGGCGCCGAACGCGGCGAGGAGAAGAATCCGGCGCTCGGCCGCAGGGTCGAGCGCCGGAGCGAGGAACGACCAGAGCTGCCAGAGGATCACCGGCAGCGCGAAGAGGATCCCGGCGTACAGGCTCACCGCGATCGAGACCGAGAATGGCTCGGTCACCCCGAACGCGACGACGTGACGGTGTCCCACCGGCAGCGGTCGGGCGAGCCAGTCGAGGATCCGGTTGTGGAAGACGAACGCGACGGCGGTCGCGACCCCCACCGCCACGAGCGCGACCATGAGGCGCCGCCGCAGCTCTTCGAGATGCTCGACGAGCGACGCCTCCTCTTCGTGGTCGAGCCGACGGGTTCGCATCGGTCAGTCGGCGGTCTCGTGCTCGGTCTTCTCGGGCAGGGCCGCCGTCTCGTGGCTGATGGACTCCTTGAACTCGCGCATGCCCGAGCCGAGCGAGCGGCCGATCTCCGGCACGCGCTTGGCGCCGAAGAGCAGCAGCGCGATCAGGAGCAGAAGCGCGAGATGGGTCGGGCTGGTCAAGCCGATCATGCGTGGGCCTCCTCGATCGAGATGTCGGTGACGGCCGCGTCCGCGACGGCGACGTTGCGCCGCAGCGGCCGGTCGTCGAGCCAGAGCGTGTACTCGCCGGCTGCCAGGCCGTCGAACACCGCGCCGTAGAGCGGACGGCCTGCGACCGGCCGCTCGTGAACCTGTTTGTGCGAGCGCTCGCTGTCGCGCCCGCTGGGGCTGATCTCGATCTCCTTGCCGTGCAGACCTGCGCCGGTGCGGAGGACGAGGGCCCCGACCCCCGGCCCGAGCTCGAGAATCACGTGCTCGGGACGGGGATCCTTGGAGTGGTGCGGGTTGGGGGTCACGACGATGGCGTGTCGAATCCGTCGTGGGGCGATCCGAGATACGGGAAGCTCGACTGGTAGCGGTCCATCCCTGGCGTGAGGTAGGACGAGACCAGGCCGACATTGGTGTCCACCGAGTAGCTCGAGTCGACGAGCGGGATCGTGAGGCCTGCAAAGGCCTTCAGCTCGATCGAGACGACGTCGTCGAACACGCGCCGCCCATTGGGGAAGCCTGCGGCGTCGCCGCCGAGCAGGCCGAGGGCGTTGGGGTTATTGGTTGTCGGCTTGATCGCGACGTTCAGCCGCAGCATGTCCGACGGCTTGGTGGTCGTGAAGTTCTGGAACCCGGCCACGATCCCGGCCGGGATTCCGGTGAGCAGGATCGCCTCGAGGTCGGCCCGGTCCTTCGTGTAGGCCGCCAGGTTCGGGAACACGCCCGGGTAGAGGATGGTGAGCTTCTGCGAAAGCTCCGGCTGCTTGAAGTAGTCCACGAACTGGTTGTCGTTGACCGGGCTGAGGCCGTTCCAGCGGTCCTTATCCCCGAGCGCGATGACGACCTCGTTGACCAGCGGGTTGCCGAGGCGCGAAACCTGCACCCACGGACCGCTTGCGTGGCTCCCGTTCTGGTCACGAATGAGCGCACGCTGCCGGCTGGCACTGCCCCAGATCCCGAGCACGGCCTTGGCGGCCATCGGGTCGCTCGGCATGGAGCCGTCCCGCGTGAGCATCCGGATCGGGACCTTGATCGCGATCGTATGGATGTTCAGCGTCTTCAGCGGATCGACGCTCGTCCCCGGCGCCGACATGATCAGGTGGTGCGCCTGGAGCTCCCTGATGTCGGCGAGGTCGAAGATCGCGCCGAGGTCGACGAAGAAGCCGTCGTTCCGCTGGCCCGCGAACACCGTCTCGCCCGACGGCAGGGTATGCACGGCCGCCGCCGCAAGGGCGTCGTAGTGCGGCGTCGAGCGAGGCCCGATGTTGCACGGCGGGCACTTGAGGTCCGTCGCGAGCATCTTGCCCATGCCGCCGGGCCCCGGTCCGGGCTGGCCGGGAGGGCCGGGCGGCATACCGGGGCCGGGACCGTGCCCCTTCACGACGGAGACCGAGTAGAGCTGCCGCTTGTTCCAGTTCGGGTCGGTGAGCGAGCCGATCGGCCCGGTGTTGTAGAGAAACGTGTCCTCGTTCTGGAGCGTCGTCCGGAACTGGAACTGGTACGTGATCTCCGGCAGTGCGTCCCCGTCGTTGTCGATATGGATCTCGTAGAGGACGTCGTCGCCGAACTCGAAGAAGTTCGGGCCGCCGGGCGGCCCCTCGAGGGGCACGTAGTTGGTGATGATGGTGACCGTCGTCGGATCGTCCGGGCTGACGAACGCGTAGGTGTCGGCGTTGTCGGCGACCGGGTCCTGGCTGATCGACGGAGCTTCGCGATGGGAGGACATCTAGTTCACGCCCTTCCTGCCGGCCGCGCGCAGCAGGCGCTGCACGAGGGCGCGGTCGCGGTACGTGTGCTCGGCGGTGCCGGCGGTGACGGTGACCTCGCCGCGGGCGGCGTCGCGGACATACGCGACGACGGGCTCGTCCGGCACGTCGGCGGTCGGATGGGTGCGCTGGGCACCTTCTTCACCGACCGCGGCCCGCGCGATCGGCGGCGCTGCGGCGAGAGCCGCTGCGCCGGCGGCCCCGCCGGCGATCTTCATGAATGAGCGCCTGCTCAGGCGTTCCATTGCCCTCTCCTTCCCGGCGGTTTCCGGCCGCCGTGTGTAATGCGGTCGGCGCTGATTCGCTCGAACGGGTGAACTGGTTCGATCGACTTGAACCGCCGAAGGTCGGCGCGCGAATATCGGACGCTTGTGAACCGGCAACTAGCCCACCTCTCCGACGAAGCCCTCGTGGCCCTTGCGGCCCGGTCCGAGCAGACGGCGCTCGCCGAGCTGTACGACCGCTACGGCCGCACGGCGTACGGGCTCGCGCTGCGCGTCCTGCGCGACCCGGTGCTCGCCGAGGACGCGGTGCAGGAGGCCTTTCTCGCCGTCTGGCGGACGGCGTCACGGTTCATGCCGGAGAAAGGCAGGGCGAGCACGTGGATCCTCACGCTCGTGCACCGGCGGGCGGTCGACGCCGTGCGCCACGAACAGCGCCGGCGCACCGACTCGCTCGAGCTCGCTGCCGAGCCGTCGGTCGAAGGCCTCGAGGAAGACGCGTGGCTTCGTTTGCAGCGGGAGCGGGTACAGACCGCTCTGCGCCACCTTCCCGACGCGCAACGTGAGGCGCTCGAGCTCGCGTATTACGGAGGGTTCAGCCAGTCGGAGCTCTCAGAGAGGCTCGGCCAGCCGCTGGGTACCATCAAAAGCAGGATGTTCACGGGGCTATCGCGTCTGCGCGAGGAGCTGGGGGAACCCGGGACGGAGATTTCATGGACTTCCACGACCTGACCGCCGCATACGCGCTGGACGCGCTCGCGCCCGACGAGGCCGAGGCGTACGAGCGGCATCTGAGCCAGTGCGAGGAGTGCCGCAACGAGCTCGCCGAGCTCGGCGAGACGGCAGCAGCTCTCGCCTTCGGCACGGTCGCGCCGGCGCCGCCGCCTCGGCTACGGGCCGTGATCCTCGAGCAGGCGGCCGCCGAGCGGACGAACGTCGTCCCGTTCCTGCAGCGCCGCTGGGTCGCGCGCGGCATGGCGATCGCGGCCGCCGCCGCAGCGTGCATCGTCGTGGGCCTCGCTGTCGCGCTGAGCCAGTCGAATCACACCAAGTCGCTCAGCGTGGCGGTCGGCCCGAACCGGACGGCGACGATTCAGGTCTCGGGCCTGTCGACGGCTCCTCACGGCAAGACCTACGAGGCGTGGATCATCCCGGCGGGAAGTACCCCGAGGCCCGCGGGCCTCTTCGCCGGAGGCGCGAACTCGATGCTGCATCTCGATGGCACCGTGCCCAAGAACGCGGTCGTCGCCGTAACGCTGGAGCGAGCCGGCGGTGCGAAGAACGGCCCGACGATGGCGCCAATCCTCAGCGCGACCGTCTCCTAACGGACCACGCAGCGAAAACCGATGTGGCACGTCGACGTGTCGAGCGTCTCGCTCTGGCGCGCCGCCGGGCGGTAGCGCAGGCAGTAGTTCGGCGCGCAGAGGTGCGAGCCGCCCTTGATCACCTTGCGCGCGTACTTCTCGGCAGTGCCGTCGCCGGCGAGCGGAGCCTGAGGAGCGCAGCACGGCCGGCCGCTCGGATGCGACTGCACGAAGTCGTCGACCGTCCACTCCCAGACGTTGCCGGCCATGTCGAAGAGGCCGTAGCCGTTGGCCGGGAACTTCTCCACGGGCGAGGTGCCCTCGTAGCCGTCGGTGAGGAGGTTCTGCCACGGGAACTCGCCCTGCCACGTGTTGGCCATCATCCGGTCGTTCGGCGCGAACTCCTCGCCCCACGTGTACGTCGCGCTGTCGAGCCCACCGCGGGCCGCATACTCCCACTCGACCTCGGTCGGTAGCGACTTCCCCACCCACTCGGCGTACGCGGTTGCGTCCGAATAGGCGACGTGCGTGACGGGATGCAGCTCGCGCCCGCCGACGTTGCTGCCGGGCCCTTCGGGATGCCGCCAGTCGGCGCCGGGCTGCCAGCCCCACCAGTTGCGGTAGTCGCGCAGGTCGACAGGGCCTCGCGACTTGCGAAAGACGAGCGAGCCGGGCACCAGGAGCTCTGGCGGCGCGTCGGGATAGTCCTCGGCGACGGGAGCCTGCTCGGCCCACGTCACATGCCCGGTCTCCTTCACGAAGCGCCGGAACTCGGCCACGGTCACGGGGTGCCGGTCGATTGCGAAGCCGCCGACCGTGACCTTGCGCACCGGACGCTCCTCGGGATAGAAGCGGTCGCAGCCCATCCGAAACGTCCCGCCGGGGAGCTCGACCATATTTTTCATGCCAGGACCGTAGTCCTCAGTCGCGGGCAAACGCCATCCTGGCCTCTTGAGCCAGGTCGACGAACGGCTCGCCGCTCACGTCGATGACCACCTTGTGGAGCGTGCCCCCGACGAATGCCCACGGCGCGTCACCTGGATAGTCGTCGGTAACAGGCTCGCCGCCGTCCTTGCCGACGTTCAGCCCCTCGCCCGCGAGCGAGAAGTAGCCGGGCTGGGTCTTGATCCGGCCCTCGCCGACCGCCTCGTCGCGGCAATGAAGGGTGAGAGTTCCCTCAGCCGGCATCGAGTCGCCTTCTCGCTCGAACGACGCCGAGAGGACGAGGTGGCCGAGCGGAACGGTCTCGGTCGACTCGACGACCTGCTCCGCGATCCCCACGAAGTTGTTGACGTACTTGAGCTTCCCATCCTTGAGATAGAGAGCGTGGCCGCCGAAGCGCGCGCCCTGGGAGAACAGCACGCCGCCTGCCTCCTCGGTGTCGATCGTCACCTCGACCGCGACCGTGAACGAGCGGTTGCGGAGGTTCGGTGCGACCGACTCCGGGATCTCGGAGCCGCCGGGGTAGTAGGTGTAGCGGGTCTGAGGCTTCGCCAGCTGCGGCCGTTCGGTGCCGAGGATCTCCACGGCGTTGCGCGACTCGAGCGGGAACGCGTTGTAGCGTCCGGCCTCCGCCCACCAGAGGTTGACGAGCTCGTGCAGCTTGTCGGGATGCTCGGCCGCAAGGTCGTGGCATTCGCTCGGGTCGTTCTCGGTGTCGAAGAGCTCCCAGCGCTGAGTCGCGAAGTTCGGCCAGCTCTGCGGAGCGGCCGGAGAGACGGCCGCCGCCTTCCAGCCCTGATGCCAGATCGCGCGGGTGCCGAGCATCGAATAGAACTGCGTCTGCTTCCCGGTCTTCGCGTCGGAGTCCGAGAAGGTGGCGGCGAAGCTCACGCCCTCGATCTCGTGCTGGGTGTAGCCCTTCACCGCCTCCGGCGGCTCGATGCCGAGGCACTCGTACACGGTGGGGACGATGTCGATCGCGTGCACGTACTGGCGTCGCAGCCCCGACTCGGCGATCCGCTCGGGCCAGGACACGATCATCGGGTCCGCCGTCCCGCCTTCCCAGTTCGAGTAGCGCTTCCAGAGCTTGAACGGCGTGTTGAAGGCGAAGGCCCAGCCGGTCGGATAGTGGTTGTAGGTCTTCGGGCTGCCGAGCTCGTCGATGAACGGCAGGTTCTCCTCGATCAGGTCGGGGAGCCCGTTGAAGATCTTGTTCTCGTTGACCGAGCCGTTCGGCCCGCCTTCGCCGGAGGCGCCGTTGTCCGAGACGAGGACGATCAGCGTGTTGTCGAGCTGCCCGCTCGCCTCGAGATGGTCGAGCAGTCGGCCGATCTGGTGGTCGGCGTGGCTGAGGAAGCCGGCGTACACCTCCGCCATCCGGCAGAAGAGGCGCTTCTCGTCGTCCGACAGCGAGTCCCACGGGCGAACGATGTCGAGCTCGGGCCACTCGGTTCCGTCGTCGCTCTGCTCACCGCTGTACGGGTTGATCGGCGACAGCTCGGCCTTGTCGGTGACGACGCCCATCTGCTTCTGGCGCTCGAAGACGCCCTCGCGATACGCCTCGTAGCCCTCGTCGAAGCGCCCCTTGTACTTCTCGATCCACTCCTTCGGCGCGTGGTGCGGCGCATGGCAGGCGCCGGGGCAGTAGTAGAGGAGGAACGGCTTGTCCGCCGCGATCGCCTTGGCGTCCGTGATGAACGAGAGCGCCTTGTCGGTGATGTCGACGCCGAAGTGGTAGCCCTCCTCGGGCGAGCACGGCTGCTCGACCGGGTGGTTGTCGTAAAAGAGGTCGGGATACCACTGGTTCGTCTCGGCGCCGAGAAAGCCGTAGAAGCGCTCGAAGCCGCGACCGAGCGGCCACTCGGTCTTGCGTGACGCGAGGTTCATCTCGTCGGCGGCCGTGAGGTGCCACTTGCCGACCGCGTAGGTGTTCCAGCCGCGCTCGCCCAGAACCTCGGCGAGCGTCCCGCACTCGTGCGGGATGTGGCCGTTCTGGTTCGGGAACCCGGCCGACGCCTCGGTGATGCAGGCCATCCCGTTTGTCGTGTGGTTGCGGCCCGTGAGCAGGCACGCGCGCGTCGGCGAGCAGAGCGCCGTGGTGTGGAAGTTCGTGTAGGTCAGTCCTCGCTCGGCGATGCGGTTGATGTTCGGCGTCTCGATCAGCCCGCCGAAGGGCTCCATCGCCGAATAGCCGACGTCGTCGAGGACGATGTAGAGGACGTTCGGAGCACCCTCGGGCGCGATGGGTTGGGTGTACGGCTCCCAGTCCGGGACCGAGTCCCGGATGTCGGTGTTGATGACGCCCTTGAACGGCTTGGTCATGGCTAAAGCCCTTCCTGGACGGTGATCCGGCCCTCGTCTGCCGCCTTCTTCAGGGCGGCGTGGTCGCGCTCGTTCTGGTCGGCGTAGGCGACCGCGAACTCTGCGAGCGCGCGGTCGAAGGTATCGCCCTTGCCGAGGTAGGAGGCCATCGCGATCCGGTCGCCCGAGCGCGCGTGCGCGCGCGCCAGCAGGAAGCCGCAGACCTCACCGTAGAGCTCGAGGCCCTTGGGCAGGATCACGTCGAGGTCGACCGACGTCTTCCAGTCCCAGAGCTGGCGGATGAAGAAGTCGCGCGGAGCGCCGTCGAGCGTCTCGGGCGAGTGCAGCCAGCCGAGGAAGATGTCGCTGGACGCCTGCATCAGTCTTTGACCGACCACGACGCGCTGGCCGTGGTTCGAATACTCGCTCTTGCCGAGGTACGGCTCCAGCACCGAGGCCTGCGCTTCCTTGATCTGCAGGAAGAGCGGGTCGTCGCCGTCTCGCCCGAGCAGAAGCAGGATCCAGCACCTCGTGCCAACGCTGCCGACCCCGACGACCTTGCGCGCGAGGTCGACCATCCGGAACTCCTCGAGCAGATGCCGGCGGTCCTCCTGCAGCGTTTCGCGGTACTGGCGGAAGAGCTGGTGAATGACGGCCTCGAGGCGCTCGTATTGGATGCCGACCTGCTCTGCAAGGTCCGCGGCCGACACGATCAACGGAGGATCGGAGACGATGCGCGGCTCGCCGTCGACAAGCTTCGTGAGCTTCGCGAAGGCCTTCATGCTGTCCTTCGTCCGGGCCTTCGCCGCCGCCTTCGCGACTGCGGCGACTTGCTGCTTCGCCTGCTGCTCTCGCAGATTCCGCTCGATCTGCTCGACGTCGAGACGCGCGTACCAAACGTCGAGGTTGGACAACTCCGCGAGCTTCCGCATCCACGTGCGGTACGACCGAGCGGCTGAGAGCACGGCCGCCTGGCGCTCCGCGTCGCTGAACTCGCGGTCGCGTCCGGCGATCTCGAAGCTCGCAACGAGCCGCTTCACGTCCCACTCGAACGGTCCGGGGAGCGTCTCGTCGAAGTCGTTGAGGTCGAAGACCAGCGTGCGCTCGGGCGACGCATAGCCACCGACGTTGGAGAGGTGCGCGTCGCCGCAGAGCTGCGCCTGCAGCCCGGCGCGCGGCGTGGACGCCAGATCATGGGCCATCACGGCCGCTGCGCCGCGATAGAACGTGAAGGGCGAGACCAGCATCCGGCCGTAGCGGACGGGGACGAGCTCCGGCACGCGAGAAGCCGCCTGTGCCTCCAAGATCGCGACGGGATCGCGGTCGGGCGCGAGCTCGAAGCCGGCGTGGCTCGAGCGCGGGCACTCCTCCCGCGCGGCGCGGCCCCGGGCGGCGCGCTCGTCGACGGTGAAGTGCGGTACTGCGCTCGCGAGCGCTTGCTGCTCGGCGGTGGTCATCTTCCAGCCCTCCTCAGTGTGCGAACCCCGTTGCGTCCGAGGCGTCGTGCGTCGGCGCCGGCTGCTTCTCGAGCCGGGCCAGCTGGCGCTTCACGTCGGCGAGCAGCAGGTCGGCCATGTCATGGGTGAACCCTCGCCGGACGACGACGCGTAGAGCCGCGAGGTCGGTGCGGTTCTCGGGGAACGTGTAGGCCGGCACCTGCCAGCCGCGCTCCCTGAGCGCCAGCGAAAGGTCGAAGACGGTGTAGTTCTCGATCTCCGGCTTCAGTGCCATCGCGAAAACGGGCAGCTCGTCGCCGCGGGTCAGGAGATCGAACGGGCCGAGCTTGTCGAGCCGGGCGGACAGCCCGGTCGCAACGTCGCGTGCGTACTGCTGCACACGCCGGTAGCCCTCGAAGCCGAGCCGCATGAAGTTGTAGTACTGAGCGACGACCTGGGCTCCGGGACGCGAAAAGTTGAGGGCGAAGGTCGGCATCGTGTCGCCGAGGTAGTTGACCCGGAAGATGAGCTCGTCGGGCAGCGCGCCGGCGTCGCGCCACACGATCCAGCCGACGCCCGGATACACGAGCCCGTACTTGTGGCCAGACGTGTTGATCGAGGCGACGCGCGGCAGGCGAAAGTCCCAGACGAGATCCGGGTCGATGAACGGCGCGACCATCCCGCCCGAGGCGCCGTCGACGTGCACCGGCACATCGATCCCACTCTCCTCCTCGAACGCGTCGAGCGCCGCGCAGATGTCCGCGACCGGCTCGTACGAGCCGTCGAAGGTCGAGCCGAGGACGGCACAGACCCCGATCGTGTTCTCGTCGCAACGCTTCACGGCCTCTTCGGGCGAGAGGTGAAACCGATTGCCCTCCATCGGGACGAGGCGCATCTCGACTTCCCAGTAGTTGGCGAACTTCTCCCAGCAGACCTGGACGTTCGTGCCCATCACGATGTTCGGCTTGTCGGCCGGCATCCCGTCGGCCAGCCGCCGCTTCTGCCAGCGGCGCTTGAGCGCCATCGCCGCCAGCATCACTGCTTCGCTCGAGCCGGTCGTCGAGCAGCCCGTCGCCTCCTCCGAATCAGGCGCGTGCCAGAGGTTGGAGAGGATGTTGACGCAGCGCGTCTCGACAGCCGCGGTCTGCGGGTACTCGTCCTTGTCGATCATGTTCTTGTCGAGGCATTCGGCCATGAGGCGCTCGGCCTGCGGCTCCATCCAGGTCGTCACGAAGGTCGCGACGTTGAGGCGAGCGCTGCCGTCGAGCATCAGTTCGTCGTGGATGATCTGATAGGCCGCGTCAGGCGAGACCTCGCCCGCGGGGAGCTCGTAGCGAGGGACGGGCTGCGTCTCGAGGTCGTACAACGGCGCGACGGGCGGTCCGTCGTTGTGGTGGCTCGACTTTCTCGAGTGCTTGACCGTCGTCATCAGGACGCCTCCTCGCGGGATTGATGCACGCAAGTTCGCAGCCTGCCGCAAGGAAATCGTCGTCTGTTCAGGGTGATTTGCCATCGCTCGGGTGCTGCTAGGTTCGGGGCGTTGATCCAGCCGGTCAGGCCGCAGACGGCGTAACGGACTCGCCGTCGCGTGGAGGGCTCGGTGTCGGAAAGCAATGAGGGAAAAACCTCCACACTCGTGGCTCGGGCGGAGCACGAGCGGTCGGTCGCGGCTGGGGTAGACGATACTGCGCTGGAAGGGCGGCTCGATGCCCGCTTCGACGACCTGTCTGAGCGCTTCGGTCGTCTCCCATCGATGTTCCGAAAGGTGGGCGCATGACGACGGGCGATTCGCTCAGCGGCGCGGCAGGCGAACCGGAGGAGCACGGCCGCGTCGACCGGCTCATGGGTTGGCTGCGCGAGCGATCGGACCGGCCGCTCGGCCGGCTCGCGTTCCGATGGTTCCGTGCCTACTTCGCCGCCAGCCGCAACTCGGGCTGTGCCATCTCGATCTACGCGTGCCTTTCTGTCCTGCCGGCCGCGCTCGTGTTCGTCGCAGCCCTGTACGCCGCCGGGAACGTAAACCTGTTCGCGCAGCATCTGGTCGACCACCTCAACCTGACCGGCAGCACAGCGAATCTCGTAGAGACCACCTTCGGGAGCACGTCTTCGAACGCACTCGCGGCCACACTCACAATGGTCGTGACGTTCCTCCTCTGGGGGATCGGGATCGGGCAGCTCTACCAGGACGTCTATGCGCGCGCCTGGGGCATCAACGTCGGATCGGTGGCCGATCAGGCGCTCTACGCGATCTTCTTCTTCGTCTTCGCGGCGGCGATCTCGCTCGTCCTCGTCGCGCAGGCCGAGTTGGGAGACACCGGCCGCTGGCTCGTGCTCGTCCCCGTCTGGATCCTCGGCTCGCTGGCGTTCTGGCTCGGCGTTCCTCACTTCCTGCTCCACCGGAGGATCAGCATGCGCCAGCTGCTTCCGGGCGCGCTGCTCTCGACTCTCGTCCTCGGCGGAACGGCGGCGTTCTCGCCGCTTTTCCTCGGTCCCGCGCTGACGACGAACGGGAAGGCCTTCGGCTCGCTCGGCGTCGTCCTGAGCATCGTCGGCTACCTCTTCATCATGGTGACGCTGTCACTCGTCTGCGCGGTCTTCTCTCCGGTCTGGTTCGCTTGGCGCGCCGCCGAGAAGAGCCGCGAAGCGGTCGAATGAGCGCCGGCACTGTTCAGGGCCCTCGCAAGGGCGACCGGCTCGAGTCGCGGCGCCAGGTGGCTCTGAATCGCTGGCGGGCGCTCCTGGACGCAATCCGTAATAGCGACGAGGCCGCCGTCGAAGACACGATCCGCGCGCTCAGCCAGTCGCGGCGGATCTTCGCTCCGCTCGTCTTCACCCTCGGCGCCTTCGTGATGCTCTTCCAGGGGCTGAGGATGCTGTTCTTCAACTGGCGGCTGACGCTCATCCAGGTGCTGCCTGCCATGTGGATCTGGCTCGCGCTGCTCGACCTCAAGGCGCACACGTTCAAAGGCAAGGAGTTCCACGCGTGGCACGGTGGTGTCGAGCTCCTGCTCGTGCTGCTGATCGTCCTGATGACGGCGGCGAGCTTCTACCTCAACGCCGTCTTCGCCTTCGCGATCTCGCAACCCGGCCAGCCAAGGATCCGACCGGCGTTCACGCTCGCCCGGCGCCACCTCCGCGTCGTCCTCGGATTCGGCCTCGTCATCGGCCTCGCTCTCGGCGTTTCGGCGATCGTTGTCCCGCGCTGGGGACAGACGTGGTTCACACTTTCGCTCGGAATTGTGATCGGCGTGATGATGCTCACCTACGTCACCGTCCCCGCCCGGATCGTGGGGGTAAAACCGGTCGGCTCGCGGCGGGACAAGCTGGCAGCAGCGGCCATCGGCGGCACCATCGGCGCGCTCGTCTGCTCCCCCGCCTACGTGATCGGGCGAATCGGGATCCTGCTGCTCGGCTTTAGCGCCTTGTTCCCGCTCGGGGTCGTCCTCCTCGTGATCGGGTTCGCGCTCGAGGCTGGCGCGACCGGCGCCGTGAAGGCGATCAAGATGAGCGCGAAGCTCGCCTCGAACCAGACTGCGGGCTAAGGCTGCGCAGGGATCGCCGACCCCGGTAGCCTGAGTTCCCGCCGGGCCCCCATCGACTAGCGGTCCAGGTCGCGGCCCTTTCAAGGCTGAAGCACGGGTTCGAATCCCGTTGGGGGTACCTCTAATCCGTCGTCGTCGGCTCGACGCTCACCGCTCCGCGCTCGACCCGCACCGTCCAGCGCCGGCCAAACGCGTGGATACCCTCGAGCGACAGACCTTCCAGCTGATCCGGGATCCACGACGTGTCGGAGCGAAGCATGCGCTCGGCTCGGTCGGGCACGAGCCTGAGCACCGCCTGGAGCAGGAGCACAGGAGTCCCAGCGGCCCAGGCCTGCGGCGAGGAGGCCGTCGGATAGACGACGGGGAAGGCGGTGTGGTCGCGCGCGAAGCCGGCGAAGACCTCCGGCAGGCGGTAGTCGAAATGCGCCGCGGCCTCGACCGTCGCCTCGAGGATGCGAGCCGCGTCGGCCGGTCGGCCGCTCTGCGCGAGGCCCCACGCGACGAGGGAGTTGTCGTGCGGCCAGACCGTGCCGTCGTGGTAGACGAGCGGGTTGTACGCGCCCTCGTCGGCCGCCATCGTGCGAATGCCCCAACCGGACCAGAGCGAAACGCCCATCAGCAGTCCGGCGATCGTCTCGCGCCGGTGCTCGGGGACGATGCCGCTCCACAGGAGATGCCCGAGGTTGGAGGTCAGCGAGTCGATCGGGCGCTTCTCCCGGTCGAGGCCGAGCGCGTAGAAGCCCCGCGCCTCGAGCCAGAACGCCTCGTCGAAGCGGCGGCGCAGTTCGGCTGCGTCGCTCTCGAGCCTGTCGGCCAGCGTGTCGTCGCGCCAGAGCTCGCGTGCGATCTCGGCGATTCGCAGCTTCGCGTCGTAGACGTACCCCTGCACCTCGACCGGCGCGATCGGCGGCAGCGCGAGCGTGCCGTCGTGGAAGGCCATCGAATCCTCCGAGTCCTTCCAGGTCTGATTGCGGATGCCGTGCGAGCTCCGGCGGTTGTATTCGACGAAGCCGTCGCGGTCGAGATCCGCCGGGCCGTCGATCCAGGCAAGCGCCCGCCGCGCCGCGTCCTCCAGCTCGAGTGGAAGCGTCGGGTCGTCGGTCCAGCGCCAGACCTCCGAGAGGAGGACGAGGAAGAGCGGGGTCGCGTCGAGGGTGCCGTAGTAGCGGTCGGTCCAGGCAAGCGCCGCCTTGCCTCGCCGCAGCTCGTGGACGATCTTGCCGGGCTCGGCGTCGCGCTCGGCGTCGTCGGCCGTCGCCTGCGTCGCCGCAAGCACGCGCAGAGTGCCCGCGGCGAGGTCAGGCCCGAGCAGCAGCGTCTGCAGCGACGAGATGAGCGTGTCGCGGCCGAAGACGGTCATGAACCACGGCGCGCCGGCGGCGAGCAGGTGTCCGTCGGGAACCTCGGGCACGCGCATTCGGAGCGCGGCGAGATCGGCGAGCGACCGGCTCCACGTGTGGACGAGGTCGTCCCAGTCAGCGCTCAGCTCCGGCGCCGAGCTCTGCCATTGCGCCAGCGATTGCTCGGCTCGAGAACGCTCCTCCTCGAGCTCCCGCGCGAACGACGCGGCCGCCAGCGGCGCCACGCCGTCGAGCTCGGCCTGCACGCCCACGACGAGCCGCCAGCAAGTGCCGGGCTCGAGGGAGAGCGCGAACCGAGCGACGCCGTCGGACTCGTCGAACGCCTCCGACAGGTGGACGACCGTGCGGCCGGCGAAAGCGCCGTCCGAGAACACGAGCGTCCCGTTGCTCGAACGTTCAGGAGGATGCGCAGGTGGCAGCTTCGCCTCCACCGAAAGGCCGAAGCCCGGCTCGAGATCCTTGACGACGAAGATGTCGGCGAAGTCGGCTGCGAGTTCCAGGCCGAGCTCGACGTCGACCCGCCGCTGGCTGTGGTTCTCGACCGCGATCCGCTCTTCCATGCATTCGCCGACGAAACGCTCGCGCTCGATGACGAGCTCGTTCGGCTGCAGGCCGCCGGCGAGCGGGTTCCGCAGCACGAACGACGCGAGGTGAGGTGTGGAATGGTCGTGCGAAAGCGGGTCGAGGCGGGCGCCGCCGAGCGTCAGCACCGACCGCGAGAGAAAGCGCGTGTCGGACGCGAAGAACCCCGAAGCGGCGGCGAGACCGTCGACGTCACCGCGCTCGTCGCAGACGCAGAAGGTCGACCCGTCGAGAACCGTGAGGGACAACGGTCTACGCGGCCGGCCCGACGACGTTGCTGCTGGCCTCGTCGAAGAGCAGCACCTTGTCGAGCGGCACCGAGAAGGTCTCGCGCTCGCCCGCGTGCAGCCGCGGGTCGACCGGCAGCTTGACGACGATCTCGTGGTCGCCGACCCGGACGTGCGCAAGCTGCTCGTCTCCCAGGTACTCGACGACCTCGACTGAGGCGTCGAGATTCCCTGTGCCGGGCCGGCCATTGCCGAGCAGGACGTGCTCCGGACGGAAGCCGGCGAGCTGCCCTGTCCCTCCGACGCCGAGCACCGACGAAGGGAGCATGTTCATCGCAGGCGAGCCGATGAACCGAGCCACGAACGTGTTCGCGGGATGCTCATAGAGCTCCTCGGGCGTGCCGAGCTGCTGCAGCGCGCCCGTGTTCATGACTGCGATGCGGTCGCCCATCGTCATGGCCTCGACCTGGTCATGCGTCACGTAGATCGTGGTCGTGCCGAGGCGCGTCTGCAGCCGCAGGATCTCGGCGCGAGTCTGGACGCGGAGTGCCGCGTCGAGATTCGAGAGCGGCTCGTCCATGAGGAACGCCTTCGGCTCGCGGACGATCGCGCGCCCGAGCGCGACGCGCTGACGCTGGCCACCGGAGAGCTGCCGCGGCTTGCGCTTGAGAAGGTCGCCGAGCTCGAGCACGTTCGCAGTCTGCGTCACGCGCCTCTCGATCTCGGCCTTGGGCACCTTGAAGTTGCGCAGGCTGAAGGCGAGGTTGTCGTAGACCGTCATGTGCGGATAAAGGGCGTACGACTGGAAGACCATGGCCACGTCCCGAGCGCCGGGAGCGATGTTGTTCACGACGCGGTCGCCGATCAGGATGCGGCCGCTCGTGATCTCCTCGAGCCCGGCGAGCATTCGCAGCGCGGTCGTCTTGCCGCAACCGGACGGACCGACGAGGACGAGAAACTCGGCGTCGGCAACGTCGATGCTCAGGTCGGCGACGGCCGTGGTGTCGTCGAAGCGCTTCGTGACGTGCTCGAACGTGATGGGCGCCATCAGACCTCCCTGGCTTCCGCGGGCAGAACGAAGTGCGCCACCGCCACGAATGAATAGGCAAGCGTGATCGTCAGGAACGGCATGACGGCGGCGGCCACCCCGGCGAGATTGACAAGAAGCAAGGCGAGGCCGAGCAGCAGAGTGGCTCCCGGCCTTTTGGCCCCGAAGGCGGCGGCCTCGCAGGCGACCTGTCCCAGCGGCTCGTCCGGTTCGGCGACGGCCACGATCGTCAGCACGGCGGCGTAGATACCGAGCAGGACGACGAGGTAGAGCGTGAGGAAGGCGAACGGCCAGCCGACGTTCGACCGCGCGTAGAAGCGGACGGCGAATCCCGCGAGCACGCCGAGCCCCACTCCCGCTGCGCCGAGCGCCAGGCCGCGACGCCAGTGCAGCCGCAGTCCCTCCCAGGCGTCCGCGAGTGCGAGGTTCCCCGTGCGTACGAGCGTCACGGAGCAATGGGCAAGCGCAGCGACCAGTGGTCCTGCCAAGACGGCGAGGGTCAGCAAGGCGTGCACGGCGACGGCGCCGACTGCGGCGACGACCAGCACCACCCCCACAGCCGCGTTGACGGGCACGAGCCGCCACGAGTTCCGGTAGAGGTCGGCGACGGCAAGGCCGAGAGCACGACGGGCGCTCATCCCTTCACTCCCGCCGCGACGGCACCGGACACGAAGAACCGCTGGAAGGCGATGAAGATCACGAGGACCGGGAGGATGGCTATCACGGCACCGGCCGAGATCTCGGGCCACAACGTCGTGTAGTTGAAGTGCAGCTCTGCCAGCCCGAGCTGGAGCGTATAGTGGCTGGCCGGTCCCTGGCCGAAGAGGATCAGGGGCCAGAAGAAGTCGTTCCAGGTGCCCTGGAACTGAAGGATCGCGAGCGCGGCCATCGCCGGGAGCGCCAGCGGCAGCATGATGCGCCAGAACGTCTTGAAGTACCCGGCGCCGTCGAGCTTCGCCGCCTCTTCGAAGTCCCGCGGGATCGTCAGGAAGTACTGCCGCATGAAGAAGAGGTTCACGGCCGACACGAGGTTGATCAGGATGTAGCTCCAGAAGCTGCCGTACAGACCCCAGTGGACCATCATCACGAAGATGGGGATCAGGCGCAGCTGGTCGGGCACCATCAGCGTGCCCAGCACGAACAGAAACAGGAGCTCGCGGCCGGGGAACCGAAGTCGGGCGAACGCATAGCCGCCGAGCGCCGACAGGAAGAGATTGCAGAACACGACGACGGCGCACAGGAAGAGGCTGTTCTTGATGTAGGTCGGAAAGTCGTAGTCCTTCCAGAGGACCCGCCACGCATCCACCGTCCACGGGTGCGGCCAGAACGTGACGTTGACGCTGTCCGGGATCGACTTGAACGACGTTGTGAGCGTCCAGAGGAACGGCACGAAGAAGATCGCGGCGATGCCGATGTAGAGGCCGTAGAGACAGGCTCTCCGGGCGATGTCCGACCGGGCTCGCCCGGGGATGTAGGGCTGCTCGGTGCTCGCAACCGACGTCTGCGACGTCATAGGAGCTCCGCCCGTCCGACCGTGGCCCGCTCGACGATGGTCAGGCCGAAGATGAGGACGAAGTAGACGACGCCCGCCGCCGCGGCGAGGCCGAAGTCGTACGACCCGAACGCCGCGTTGTAGATGTAGATGATCGGATACATCGTCGCGTAGTTCGGGGAGCCGGAAGCCCCGCCGGCGACGAGGAACGCCTGGTCGAACAGCTTGAGCGCTCCGATGCCGAAGACCACGAGGCAGAAGAAGTGCGCCGGCCTGAGCAGGGGGAAGGTGATCTTCCAGAACCTTCGCCAGGTACCCGTGTTGTCGACCGCGGCCGCCTCGTAGACGTCGTCAGAGATCGACTGCAGTGCAGCGAGGTAGAAGATCATCACCGTCCCCGAGGTCGTCCACGCGTTCATGCCGACGATCCCCCACCCGACTGTGCTCGCCTGTCCGAACCAGTCCGTGTTCAAGCCGAAGATGTGGTTGAACAGGCCGTTCTGGCTGAAGATGTAGAGGACGATCGTCACGATCGCAACCGACGAGGCGATCGACGGGAAGTAGAAGGCGGAGCGGAAAAAGTTCCGGCCGCGGATCTTCTGGTTGATGGCGAGTGCGAGCAGGAGCCCGAGCGCCATCTCGAGCGGGACGACGACGAGCGTGTACTCCGCGATGTTCTTGAGGGCGATATGGAAGACGGGGTCGTGCAGCACCTTCGCGTAGTTGAAGGTTCCGGTCCCCGGCGACGTCTTCCCGAGGATCCCCCAGTGGAAGAAGCTGATGTAGACCGCGTAGCCGAGCGGGTAGATGAAGAAGAGCGCGAAGACAGCCATCGGCACGAGCGCGAACCCGTAGCCCCAGCCCGCCTCTCGTAATCGCGCTCCGCGCATCGAGGCGCCGAAGCGGACGCGGGGCACGGCTCTGGTCGCGGTCGTGGACGCCATCGCGGTTAGGCCGTTCCCCGTGCGGCACGGCTCCACACGGGGAACGGTTCAGTCCCTTGCGACTATTGGCCCTTGAGGGCCTTGCCGACGTCGGACAGCATCTGCTGTGTCGTCTTGCTGCCGGAGATGACCGCGTTCAGGTCATTCCCCATCACGGTGTAGGCGCTGGAGAAGTTCGGGTTGCCGAAGCCCCAGCCGCGGGCGAACGGAGCCGCTGCGAGAAACGGCTTGCGTCCACCGATCGACGGCACGTCCTTGCGCGGTGACAGCGCGAGGCCCTTCGACATCCAGATCTTCTCGCCCTGCTTGCCGACGAGCCAGCTGAGCACCTTCCACGCGGCCGCCTTGTTCGGGTCGCTCTTCGCGATCGACCACGAGACGGTGAACGCGAGGTTGCCCTGCGCCTTGTTCTTCACCATCGGGTGGACGCTGTAGTGCGTGCTCGGGTACGTCGACTTCATGTACGGAAGCAGCCAATTGCCTTCGAAGATGATCGCGGCGTGGCCCTGACCGAGCTCCTGGCCGCACCAGCTGCCGGACGGCGGTGTATAGGCGAGACCGCTCTTGAGCAGGCCGACATAGAAGTTCACAGCCTTGACGTTGGCCTGCGAAGTGAGGTGGCTCGTGATCGAGCCGCCGTTCTGGTACATGAAGGCACCCATCCGCGCCCAGTCGGCCGAGAGGCAGATCGGGTGCTTGATGCCTTTGTTCACCATCGTCTTCGCGTCGCTCTTGAGCTGAGCCCACGTCTTCGGAACCGACTTGATCCCTGCCTTTGCGAACAGCGCGTTGCCGGTCTCGGTCGCGAGCGGCGACCAGTCCTTCGGGAAGCCGTAGATGCTGCTGCCCTTCTTGAAGGCGCCGAGCAGCTTCGGATAGAACGGCTTCGTGTTGAAGTGGGTCGACTTGATCATCCCGTTCAGCGGCTGGATCACACCCTGGTGAATCCAGCTGCCGATCACGCTCGAGTCGACGTAGAACACGTCAGGAGCGTTGTGCGCGGCGAACCGGGCGGTCATGGCCTGGGTGTAGTCGCCGTTGATGACCTGCCAGCTGACGTGGATGCCCTCTTTCGCACCCACGGTGCTGTTGAACGCGTTCGCCATCTGCGTGTCGAGCGCGTCCTCGTCCGGCCCGGACGACCAGCCGGCAAATGTGACGTTGGTGACCTTCTGAGTCTTGTGCCCTGCCTGGGCAGATGCGGCGACCATGACGCCGGCAAGAACCAACACGCCGACGACCACCGCTAAGCGCTTCGTCATGACTGACGACCCTCCCTCGTCGTTGGAACCGGTTCCAAACTTGGCTAACCCGACCACGTTTGATACCCCTTCGGCCGATCCTTAACCCCCTCGCCTCAACTGCGCACCAGGGAACGGCTTCCTTGACTTTGAGACGCCCTATCAGCACTCTTGTTAGACCCGTGGAACAGCTACCAACTGCGGCGCTTCCAACCGGCGGTCCGGCGCGGATCGCCGACGTCGCCGCGCGGGCAGGCGTCGGCGTCGCCACGGTCTCTCGCGTCCTGAACGGGCGCGTCGGTGTCCGCCCGAGCACCCGGGATCGGGTGGTCGAGGCGATCGAGGAGCTGAACTATCGTCCGAGCTCGCTCGCCCGCAGCCTCTCCCTGCAGCGAACGTTGGTCGTAGCTGCGCTGCTGCCCTGGTTCACGAACCCGTCCGCCGTGCAGCGGGTCAGAGGGATCGTCGACGGCCTGAGCGCCTCCGACTACGACCTGATGGTGTTCGACATCGAATCGGAGGACCGGCAGCGTCGCGCGTTCGAGCTGTTCGACCGCGGCGACCGGGCCGACGGTTTGCTCGTCGTCTCCACGCTGCCACCCGAGCGCGAGGTCGAGCGCCTCCAGGCTGCCGGCATACCTTGCGTGCTGATCGACGCGGTGCATCCGCGCTTTCCGAGCATCGCCGTCGATGACGTCGCGGGCGGCGAGATGGCGACGCGGCACCTCGTCAACCTCGGCCACCGGCGCGTCGCTCTCATCGGCGATCCCCCGCCGGAGTTTCGCTTCGACTGGAGCCGCGACCGCACGCGCGGCTACGAGCGCGCGCTGGCAGCGGCGGGAATCGAGGTGCGCGAGGACTATGTCCGCGAGGGAACGCGGCTGCCGCACGTGGCGCGTGCCATCGCCACCGAGCTCCTCTCGCTGCCGAAGCGGCCCACCGCAGTCTTCGCCGCCTCCGACACGCAGGCGATCGGCGTCCTCGAGGCGGCACGGACGCTCGGAATCGCCGTTCCCGGAGAGCTGTCGGTGATCGGCTTCGACGACATCGAGGTCGCCACCTACCTCGGGTTGACCACGGTGCGTCAGCCGCTCGTCGAGAGCGGCCGCCGGGGAGCGAGGCTCCTGCTCGACGCGCTGGCCGGACACACCGTCTCGCCTCTGCGCGAGCTGCTGCCGCTCGAGCTCGTCGTCCGCCGCACCACGGGGCCTGCTCCGGCCTGACGCCGCGCCGGTACGCTCGCTCCATGCCGAAGATCGAGAAGTCCGAGCAGGAGTGGCGCCAGGAGCTGACGCCCGAGCAGTACCGCGTGCTGCGCGAGAAGGGGACCGAGGCGCCGTTCAGCGGCGAGTACGACCACGTCTTCGAGCCGGGCTCCTATCGCTGCGCCGGTTGCGGCGCCGAGCTGTTCGAGTCGGACGCGAAATACGATTCCGGCTGCGGCTGGCCGGCGTTCTCCGCGCCCTCCGGCACGGATGCAGTGGAAGAGGAGTCGGACACGACCTACGGAATGGTGCGCACCGAGGTCCTGTGCGCGAGCTGCGGTGGCCACCTCGGCCACGTCTTCCCCGACGGCCCGCAGCCGACCGGGCTCCGCTACTGCATCAACTCGGCCGCACTGAAGCTCGACGAGAAGTAGCGCTACCGTTTCGGCGCTCGGGCGGTTAGCTCAGCTGGGAGAGCAACGGCTTTACACGCCGTAGGTCGCAGGTTCGAGCCCTGCACCGCCCATCATCATCAGCAGTCAGCAGCGGACTTTGTAACGGACGCCGCGAAGTTCGATAATCGAGCTCTTCCGAACTGGGAGGGGCGAGCATGAAGCGCAGTGCTTTTGTCACGGGGGCAATGCTCCTGTGCACCGCGCTCGTTGTCCTGGCGGGCGCCGGAAGCGTCGGCGCGTCGACCTCGCGAGCGCTGGTGAAGACCGCATACAACAAGAAGATCGGCCAGAAGATCCTCGTCGACAGCACGGGACGGACGCTCTACATTTTCACGACGGATCTCAACGGCAAGGACACGGTGTGCACTCCGTCGGGACCGTACGGCGCGATCTGCCCTCGGGTCTGGCCGGCGCTCACCAGCGCGGGCTCTCCGCAAGCGGGGACAGGCGCCAAAGCGTCGCTACTGGGCGTCTATAAGCGCAGCGACGGCAAGCATCAGGTCACGTACAACCGTCACCCGCTCTACTACTTCCACGGTGGCTCCGGCTTCCCGGCTGGAGACGAGAAACCCGGCGACACCCACGGGCAGGGATACGGCAAGGAGTGGTACGTGCTCTCGTCGAAGGGCAACCCGATCCGCAAATAGCGCGCCTGTCTTCCCGGAGCGCGAGAATCACGGCCGTGAGCGAAGCCGAGAAGCTCGAGCACGACGTCGGCGCCGAGCTGGAGAAGGGGCTCCACCTTCATCACCACCTCGCCGCCCGTCGCGAGCGGGCGATGTTCGCGACGCTCGGGTTCACGCTCGCGCTCCTCGTCACCCGCGGAGTCACGACGGTCCTGCACCAGCGCGGCGCAGGCCCGAACGGCGGGATCATCGTGGGCGGCGTCCATATCCACCACTTCGTCTTCGGAATGGTCGGCTTGCTGCTGCTCTCCTACATCTGGCTGCTGCTGTTCGGCTCCAACGACTCGCCGCCGCGGCACTGGTTCCGGCTCACTGCGTTCGCCTACGGCGTCTGCTCGGCACTGATCCTCGACGAGTTCGCCCTCTGGCTCAACCTGCGCGACGTCTACTGGCAGCGGCAGGGCCGGGAGAGCGTCGAGGCGCTCGCGATCTTCGGCGGAGTCTTCCTCTGGGGAGTGCTGATCTGGCCGTTCGCGCATGCCGTGTGGCGCCACTTCCGTGGATCCCAGGCACCGCGCCGCACCGTGCGAGACTGAACCGGTGGAAGCCGCGCAGGTCAGCCTCCTCCGCTGGTTGCGCCGGCAGCTGCGGCAGCCGATTCCGATGCGGGAGCACCTCGAGGCGGCCGTCGAGAACGACGACGTGGCAGAGGCGCGCCGTCTGCTCGCGACCTTCGAGTTCAGCGACGAGCAGCGACGGAACGTGGAGCAGCTGCTCGATGCCTGGGAGCGCCAGAGCGCCTAGTAGAACCCTTCGCGGCGCCGGTATCGGTCGCCGCGGGCTTCTTCGTACTCGTCTACGTCGAGCTGCGGGTCGGCGACCGAGCGCAGGATCTCGCCCGAGCTAGGCAGCTCCGAGCGGTCGACGTGCCGCTCCGGGTTCCAGAGCTCTGAGCGGAGCAGCGCCTTCGGGCACTGCGTGTAGGCCTCCTCCAGCTTGACGAGGATCCCGAGCCGCGGCGCCTTCCCCTCGACCGTGCTCGGCGCGAGCAGCTCCGGATCGTCGACGATCCGCGCGCGCCCGTTCACGCGGAAGGTGTCGTCGATGCCCGGGATCAGGAAGAGCAGCGCGATTCGATCGTCCTCGAGCAGGTTCGTCAACGTGTCGGCGAGCTTGTTCCCCGGGCGGTCGGGCAGGAGCAGCGTCCGTTCGTCGAGGATCCGGACGAAGCCGGCGGGATCTCCGCGCGGCGAGACGTCGAGCCCACCGTCGGGCCGTCCGGTCGCGACGATGACTAACGGCGAGCGCTCGACGAACTGGCGCGTCAGGGGATTGAGCCGGTCGGCGATCTTCTTGCGCACCAGCTCGGTCGGCTCGCCGCCGAGCACGTCGCGGAGCTGAGCCTCATTCACGACGCGAACCTCGGCGGCCGCTTCTCGCGAATCGCAGCAACGCCTTCGCGCACGTCCGGCCCGGTCATGTCCAGGAACTCGAGCTCGAGCGAAGCGTCGAAGATCGGGCCGGCTCTGAGCAGCCACTCGTTGAGCGCGGTCTTCGTGTGCGTGATCGCCGACCGCGAGCCGGATGCGAGCCGCTGCGCGATCTCGAGCGCACGCTCCTCGAGCTCTTCCTCGGGCACGCAGAGAGAGACGAGCCCGAGCCGCTCCGCTTCGACCCCGTCGACCGGTTCGCAGAGGAGCAGGAGGTACTTCGCCTTCGCCATCCCGCACAGCAACGGCCAGACGATTGCCGCGTGGTCGCCGGCGGCGACACCGAGCTTCGTGTGGCCGTCGACGATGCGCGCGTTCGGGCTGGCGAGCGAGACGTCGGCGAGCAAGCCGACGACGAGGCCCGCGCCGACGGCCGGGCCGGTAATTGCCGAGACGATCGGCGTCGGGCAGCGGAGCATGTTGTAGACGAGGTCTCGCGCCTCGTGGAAGACGCGGAGCCGGGTGTCGGCGTCGTCGGCGATGGCGAGCACGAGGTCGAGATCGCCCCCGGAGCTGAACGCACCGTCGGCGCCGCGCACCAGCACGGCGCGCGTCTCTTCGTCCTGCCCGATCGCCTGCCACACGCGCGCGAGCTCGCCGTGCTGCTCCTCGCTCACGGCGTTGAGCCGCCCCGGCGCGCGAAGCGTCAACCGCAGGATCTCCGGCTCGGGCCGGTCGAGGTCGAGCGAGGGAAACTCCGTCTCGTACGGATACGGCGCCACGCCCAGATCCTACGGCGCCCCCGGACGCCGCAGGCGTCCGTGCTTTTTCCGCCGGGCGTCGACGGCTTAGCCGGCGACGCTACCTGCGGCTACGCTCGCCGGACACCGAGGGCCGGTAGCTCAGTTGGTAGAGCAGCGGACTTTTAATCCGAAGGTCGCAGGTTCGACCCCTGCCCGGCCCATCGTCGTTCGCGCTCCTTGTCGGGGCTAGACAAAGGACAGCCCGCCTGGGCAAAATCCAGCCGCGCTCCTCGAGAGGCGGGGAGCGGGGGTCCGATATTCACTCATAGGAGGGGTCCGAAATGGCAAGTCGTGGCTTGCGACTCTGGTCGAGCCTGTGTGGGCTGGCGTTCGCCGTCCTGGCCGTCGTGGGGGCGATCTTCCTCTTCGACGGGCCGAGCGACTCGTCGCCGGCGAAGATGACCGCGTACTACGGCAGCTCGAGCAATCGCACGCACATCCACATCGGGTGGGTGCTGACGGGGCTCGGTCTGTTCGCGTTGATCTGGTTCGTCGCTGCGCTGCGCGAGCGAATTCGCGAAAGCGAGCAGGCGACACCCGGCGACGGGGCGTTTCTCTCGACGGTGGTGCTCATCGGCGGAACGGTGTACATCGCGGTGACGATGGCCGCGATTGCCGTCGCCGACGGGATGCGGACGATGAGCGACGACACGTATCAGCACCGGGTCTACAGCGGAGTCATCCACGCGGCAGGGGATGCGTCCTATCTCCTGGTGGTGACGGCGGGGGCAGCGATGGCGTCCCTGATCTTCGCGACCGCCGTCGCCGTGCGGCGCTACGCGATCCTGCCGCGCTGGGTCAGCTGGTTCGGGTTCGTGGCCGGGGTGGCTGCGATCTTCTCGCTCTTCTTCTTCACGATGCTCGTCTGGCTGCTCTGGCTCGGCGTCGCATCGGTAGTGCTCTTCGCCGGGAGCCGGTCGGCAGCGCCCGCGCGGCGCGAGCCGGCGTCTCCAGCCACCGCGTAGACGCACGACCTTCGGAGAGGCCGGTCGGTAGCCGCGTCCGGCCTCTCCACCTTGTTACTACGTTGTGCTTCACGGGCTCCACAAGGGGGAAGCTCGGAGCCGGCCTCTTCCCGTTGTCCCTCGATCGAGGCACTACGTAGGACCCATCCAGCCTGGACGTACATGCGGTGTGTCGACGGCCGCGATCGGGGAGGCTCTGCCGGGATGAGCGAGTGGAGAGAGCAGCGCGTCCGGGAGCAGGTGCGCGTCGTCGCGTGCGTCGAGTGCGGCAGCTGGAGCGATCCTGCCTGGCGCGGCTGGCGTGCGTACCGGGTCGACGACCCCGAGCTCGAGGAGCCGCCGGCGCTCGGGCTCTATTGCCCGGCCTGCGCCGAGGCCGAGTTCGGCCCCGACGCCTAGCCGGCGACCTGACCAGTACGATCGCCGCGTGCCGTTCCTGGTTCGCATCCTCGTCGCATGGGCCGTCGACGCCGCCTCGCTGGCGATCGCAGCGTGGATCTTCACCGGCATCTCGGTCGGCGGCTCGGCCGGGACACTCATCTTCGCGGCGCTCGTTTACGGCATCCTGGCGACGTTCGTCAAGCCGGTGCTCAAGCTCCTGACGCTGCCGCTCGCCATCGTCACCCTCGGCATCGCCTGGTTCTTCGTCGCGATGTTCATCCTCTGGCTGACCGACCTGATCGTCAGCGGCATGCACATCAACGGCTTCTGGGATCTCGTCGGCGGCACGATCGTCGTGTGGGCCGTCGGAGCGGTTGCCGACTTCTGGCTGTTCCCGAAGCGGCGACCCCGGAGCAGCTGACCCAGACGCCGCCGCGTTTCGGACGCGGCTGAGCGGAAACGAGCGCCGGAGCATGCGGTCGGCTCCGGTGGTGTGCGTGCGGGACGTTACGCCGCTCGGGCCGACCGCGGCTAACGGCGGACCGCCTCGGCATGAGCCGGCAGCGACTCGGCCTCGGCAAGCGCCTCGACGGTCGGCCGGAGTTCGGCGAGGCCCTCCTCGGTCAGCCGCTGCACGACGACCGGCTTGAGGAACGTCTCCAGGCCGAGCCCGCCGGTCGACCGTGCCCGGCCGCCCGTGGGCAGAACGTGGTTCCCACCGGTGCCGAGGTCACCGGCCGCCACCGGCGAGAAAGATCCGACGAAGACGGCGCCGGCATTGCGAACCCGCGGCGCCAGAGCCTCCGCCGCACCGAGCAGGACGACATGCTCGGGAGCCCGCCGCTCGACCTCGGCGAGCGCCACGTCGAGGTCGGCGGCCTCGAGGATCTCGCACACGGAGTCGGGCCCGTGCTCGGCCTGCGCCGCGATCTCGAGCTCGGCGATGCGCCGATCGCCTCCGTCACCGAGGACGACAAGCACCTCCGACGGGCCGGCCGGCAGATCGATCGGGACGTCACGGCTGACCAGCAGCTTCGCCTCGTTCACGTACGCGTTCCCGGGTCCGACGATCTTGTCCACGGCCGGGATCGTCTCGGTTCCGTAGGCGAGCGCTGCGATCGCCTGCGCGCCGCCGACGGCCCACACCTCTGCAACGCCGAGCGCGTCGGCTGCGGCCGCGACCAGCTCCGATCCGGCAGGTGGCGTGACGATCACGATGCGATCGACGCCCGCGACCTGTGCCGGCACGGCGGTCATCGCGACGGTCGAGACGAGGCCGCGTGGGATGTAGATCCCGACGGAGCCGAGCGGCACCCACCGGCGCTCGAGCTCGACGCCCGCCGCGACCTCGAGACGGAGATCGGGCGGACGCTGCGCCTCGTGCCAGCGCCGGACGCGTCCGGCGAGATCGAGTAGCGCCTCCGCCGGCAAGTCGCCGCCGGGGACTGCGCGGGTCGGCTCGACGCCGTCCAGCCGCAACGACCACTCGCTCAGTGCCGCATCGCCGCGTACGCGGACGTCGGCGACGATGCTCGCGACCTCGGCCACGGCCCGAGTCTAGGCTCCCGCGATGCGGCTCTTCCTCGTCGCGCGACACGGGCAGTCGCTCTTCAACGTCGACAAGCTCGTCAACGGCGACCCGACGCTCGACCGTGGCCTCTCGGAGCAGGGGATCGAGGAGGCGGAGCGCCTGGCGGGACAGCTCGTCGGCCTGCCGCTCGATCTTGTCGCGGTTTCGCCGTTTCCACGCGCAATCCAGACCGCGAACATCGCGCTCGACGGACGTGATGTCCCGCACGTCGTCGACGACGACCTCGGAGACGTCCGCATCGGTGAGCTCGAAGGCGAGTCGCTCGACGCCTACCGCGCGGCGCCTGCGCACTCGAACCGCAAGGAGCGCTTCCCCGGCGGCGAGAGCCTCGACGAGGCAGCACTTCGCTACGCCGGTGCATGCGAGCGGCTGCTCGCGCGCGACGAGCAGGTGGTCCTCATCGTCTGCCACGAGATCCCTATCCGCTATCTCGTCAACGCGGCCGCGGGAAGCGCCGAGCTGAACGGCCCCCTCACGTACGTCGCGAACGCAGATCCGTATCTCTTCGACGGGGAGTCGCTGCGCCGCGCCGCCCAGCGCATCCGTGAGCTCGCGGGTTAGCGTCAGGCCATGACCGCCGCCGACACGCTCGCGCTGCTCGACTGGAAGCGGCGGGTCTTCGCGCTCTACGAGACCGTCCGCTCGCTGCCCGGGGAATCCGGCTGGCGGCTCTGGCGCGATACCCGAGACGAGTTGTTCCGCTCGCATCCTCAATCTCCGCTGCCGCCCGACCGCCGCGAGTCGTTCCGGCAACTGGAGTACTGGCCGTACGACCCGGAGGCGCGCGTGCTGGCGACGCTCGAGGACATCGAGTCACCGCCGACGCCGATCGAGTCGAGTGGAACGGAGCCCATCCTGTTCCGGCCGTTCGCCCGCGCGAGCTTCGAGCTGCGCGGCGAGCCGCTCACCCTCGAGGTGGCGTGGCTCGCGGCGTACGGCGGCGGTGCGTTTCTCTCCTTCCGCGACGCGACGAGCGGGAAGGAGAGCTACGGCGGCGGCCGCTACCTCCTCGACACGGTCAAGGGCGCGGATCTCGGGGAAGACGACGGCAAGCTCGTGCTCGACTTCAACTTCGCCTACAACCCGTCTTGCTCGTACGACCCGGGCTGGGTTTGTCCGCTGGCACCGCCGGCAAATCGCCTGGCCGTCGCGGTCGAGGCCGGGGAGCTCCACTCACTATGAGCGAGCTCGACGAACTCCGCACCGAGATCTCGGAGCTCGACCGGCAGCTGCTCGCGCTGCTGAACCGGCGGCTCGGGCTCGTCGCGGCCGTGCGCGACTACAAGGACTCGGCCGGCGAGCGCTGGATCGATCCCGAGCGCGAGGCCGAGCTGCTGCAGTCGCTGGTCGAAGAGAACCCTGGCCCACTCTCCGAGCACGGCGTCCGCTCGATCTTCTCGGCCGTCCTCGACGTGCTGAAGCAGGAAGTCGCAGCCGACCGACGCGCGCCGGCAGCACCCGCGCCCGAGAGACAGCGTGCGGTCGACCGTCTCGCCGTTGTCGGCACCGGGCTCCTGGGGACGTCGGTCGCGCTCGCTGCCGCGCGCGGGGGAACTCGCTGCCGCGGCTTCGACTCGGAGGCGGCCGTGCTCGAGCAGGCTGCCGCACGAGGGGCGATGGAGCCGGCGTCGTCGCTTGCTGAGGCGGTCGCGGACGCGGAGCTCGTAGTCGTCGCCGTTCCGGTCGGGACCGCGCCCGCCGTCGTGCGTGAAGTACTCGAGGCTGTGGGCGACGAGGCGGTCGTCACCGATGTCGCGTCGACGAAGCGGACGCTCGCCTCGGTCGCCGATCCGCGCTTCGTGCCGGGACATCCCGTCGCCGGCGGCGCCACGGGCGGCCCGACCCGCGCGGCCGCCGACCTCTTCGACGCGGCGACGTGGTTCCTGACTCCGACCGAGGCCTCGGCGCCCGAGAGCGTCGCGCTCGTCGAGCGGTTCGTCGCGTCGCTCGGAGCGCGTGCCGTGTCCACCGGGGCCGAGGAGCACGATCGCCTGCTCGCGCTCACGAGCCATCTCCCCCCCGCGCTCGCGAACCTCCTGATGCTGCGCGTCGCCGAGGCCGCGGCCGAAGACGACGCGCCGCTCGCGTTCGCAGGCGCCTCACTGCGCGAGATGACTCGTCTCGCCGGGGCCAACGCGGCGGTGTGGAGCGACATCTTCCTCGGCAACGCCGACGAGATCGCCGCGGCGCTCAGCCGGTTCCGCGAGTCGCTCGACGAGCTCGAGCAGTCGCTCAGCGCCGGCGATCGCGGGCAGATCGAGGAGACCATCGCCACGGCGGCGGCCGCGCGCGAACGGCTGGAGTCGTTCGCCTACCACACCGCTCCTGCCGAGTTGAACCGGATCCGTATTCGCATTCCCGACCAGCCCGGAACACTCGCGCGGATCACGCAGATCCTCGGAGCGGCGCAGATCAACCTCGAGGACTTCGAGATGAGGCACGTCTCGCCGGAGTACGGAGGCGTGCTCGTGATCCTCGTCGCCGGCAGCGACAACGCCGCGAAGGCGCGCGAGCTGCTGCGGCGCGAGGGCTTCGCCGCCGCCTGAGGCACTAGCGCGCCGGCGGACGCACTTTCGCCCAGAGCGCCCGGCCGAGCAACGGAACGATGTAGCGACGGACGGAGCCGTTGAGGATCGCGAAGTCGTCGAAGGTGTGCGAGCCCGGCTTGTCCTTGACCGATCGGGCCGCGTCTCGCAGCGCGACGAGCTGCTCCATGGTCATCTGCAGCGGCGGTTCGTCGGGCTGGTAGGTGCAGCCGACGGGATAGTCGCGTCCCGGCCGGCGGGTCATCTCGATATGGCAGCCCATGACGTGCGTGACCTCGCGGCTGCTTGCGAACTCGACCGTCCGTTCCAGGCTGTCCAGATAGGTGGCGAAGTCGAAGGCGTAGATCCGGCCCGGCAGGACGTTGTCGGCGGTGAGCAGGAAGCCGCTCCACGGGTCGTAGATCGTGAGCGTCGCTTCCTGGTGACCGGGCGTTCCGATCAGCTCGAGCACCCGGCCGCCGAGGTCATAGCGGACGACTTCCTCGGGCCAGCTCTCGAAGCCGTAGAACGCCTGCACCGCGGGGAGCTCGCGATCGACGACGACGGTCGACGGCCGGTCGGCGAACTGCCCGTCTCCGGCGACGTGATCGGCATGGCCGTGCGTATGCGCGGCGACGAGCTCGTAACCCGCACGCGGGTTAGCGGCCAGCCAGCCCTCGACGATGCCGTCGACCGTCGAGCGCAACGGGCTCTCCTCGCCCTGCTTGCCCGCGCCGGTGTCGAACAGCACGCACCGCTCGTTGCCGAACAGCAGATA
Organism: Gaiellaceae bacterium; assembly: GCA_036496985.1. GTDB lineage: Bacteria > Actinomycetota > Thermoleophilia > Gaiellales > Gaiellaceae > Palsa-739. The sequence continues at coordinate 41,178 of DASXKE010000075.1, forward strand.
GAGGAAGGGAGCCTCGGCATTGAGAGCCTTGCTCTGCCGCAGCACGTACGTGTGCGGGTCGTAGCGGTGCACCTGGAAGGCGGGATCGTCGTTCGGCTTGCCGCGCGGCGAGCCGTGGATCCAACGTACGTCGAGGTCGCCGCGCACCGGAGCAGCGGCGGCAAAGTTCACGAGCCCGGCAGGCGTGGCCACTGCTCGATCATAGGTTCGGCGCGATGAGTTCTCGGCGACCTGTTCGTCTCAACACCGGTAACAGCTTTAGGAGGGGACAGTGAAACTGCTTCTCACTTCGAGCGGCACCATGAACGCGAGCATCCAGGACGCACTGGTCGAGTTGCTCGGCAAGCCGATCGCCGAGTGCAACGCACTCGCCATTCCAACGGGGGTGGAGCCCTTCCCCGGCGGACCGCAGCACGTCTACCGGTTCCTCACGGGCCAGATGTGCGGGCTCGGCTGGAAGTCGTTGGGAGTCCTGGAGTTGACCGCGCTACCAAGCGTCAAAGAGGAGTACTGGGTGCCTGCGGTTCAGGAGGCCGACGCGCTGCTGGTCTGGGGCGGCAGCCCCATCTACCTCTGCTACTGGCTGCGGGAATCCGGACTCGCCGACCTCCTTCCCTCGCTGCGGCCGGAGGTGGTCTATGTCGGGGTCAGCGGAGGGGCGATGGTGGCGACTCCCGACTGGGGCGGCCTGAGTTACGACGGCTTCGAACCGCTCACCGGCAGCGACGAAGGGCTGGGACTCGTCGACTTCACGGTGTACCCGCACCTCGATCGCAAGGACGGCCTTCCGCCGGCTACGCCCGAAGAGATCGAGGCCTGGGCGGCTGGCCTGTCCGTCCCGGCCTATGTGATCGACGACGACACCGCCATCAAGGTCGTCGACGGCGAGGTCGAAGTCGTCTCCGAGGGGCGCTGGGAGCTCGTGGTCTAGTTTCGGCGCACGAGCGCCAGCGCCCAGCGCACGACGAGCGGCGCGAGCGCGAGGACGATACCGAGCGTCAGGTACGGGTCACCGTTGCCGTGCCCGGTCGCCCACAAGACGGCTCCGGCCAGGATCAGCGCGAACGCCGCCACGTAGTAGATCCAGACGACGGTGTCTCTCCTGCTCAAGCTCACTGTGACCGGTGAGCTTAGGCCACGTTCACCGAGTCAAGCGTCTGCGGGAGAAGCGGCGAGAAGGCGCCCGGCCGATCGGCCCCCCATCCGCCTCCCCGCCGCCGTGCGCCCAAATGGGAAGTGGGCGAGCCGGGCATGGTGCCAGAGATTTACGACGTTGGATCGCGGTGCGAACTTATGAACGAACCGTGGCCTGAACCGTGACCCGAGCGCTGTCGAAGCCCGACTTGATCGTTGCCGTGAACGTGCAGCTGTCCAGGGCCTTCCAGCCCTTCTTCTTCAAATTCCAGGTGTACGGGCCAAGGCCGGACCGGTTCCAATCGAGTTCGTTCGAACCCCTGAAGCAAGCGACGTTCGCGCCACAGCGTGCGTTGGAGCCTTCGCAGTAGAGGATGATCTTGTACGGGTTCTTCACCGTTCCCTTGAGAGACCCGACGGTGCCGACTCCCGTCACGTACTTCGATCCCACGGTGTACGTCCGCAGGGAGGCGGCAGCGGTCGCCGCAATCGCTCCGGCGAGAATCAGTACGGCTGCGATGGTCAACGGCTTCTTCATGCACTACCTCCTGAATCCAGTGTAGTCGCGCTCAGCGAATGACTCTCGGCCGCTGGTCTGGCGACCGGCCGTCCGTTAGGTTCGGAAGAGATGGAAAGCCAGCTCATGCTGCTCAACGGCTCCCCGAGCGCAGGCAAGTCCACTCTCGCCAACGCTGTCCAGCACGTGGCGAACCGGCCGGTCTTCCATCGCTCGCTCGATGACTTCCTCGACGGCTACCTACCGGATTGGCGGTCGCAGGATCGGTCACTGTTCGACAAGGTCATGACCGGCTATGTCTACTCCCTCGCCGCCCTCGTGCGGTCGGGGTGCGACGTTGTTGCGGAAGCGGTGATCATCCCCGAACGGGTGGAGCTGTATCGCGCAGCTCTGACGGAAGTCCCCGTTCTGCTCGTCGGGGTGCACTGCGCACTCCCTGTCGCGATGGCCCGTGAGAACGCGCGAAGAGATCGGTCGCCCCTCGGGCTGGACGTTCCCTGGTTCGAGACAGTTCATGACGTTCCCTACGACGTGGAGGTTGATACGACCGACGGTCCTGCTCCCGAAGTGCTCGCCGCGCAAATCGCGGTGCTCTTCGAGACGCCGCCGCGGACACGAGCCTTTTCGCGGCTCTGACCTCGAGACCGTCGCTGGGCGTACGCGCCTAAGTCGAGCCGAGCTCGTCGACGCCCGCTTCCGCTTCCGCGACGCAGCGGTCGAACTCGCCGAAGGCGTGCGCCCACGTCTGCGGGTCGCGGAGGTCGACACCGAGCGGCTCGAGCAGATCCTGTGGAGAGCGCGACGCGCCACTCGACAGGAACTCGAGATACGCCGGCGCGAAGCGCTCCGGATCCTCGCGGTACCGCGCGGCGAGCGAGAATGCGACGAGATGCGCGAACGCGTACGCGTAGGTGTAGAAGCGAACGTGGATGAAGTGCGGGATGTACGACCAGCCGAGCCGGTAGCCGTTCGGGAGCTCGATCGAGTCGGCGTAGTAGCGCTCGTTCTCCTCCAGCCACGTCTCGGAGAGCCGGTCGCTCGTCAGCGCCTTTCCCTCTGCGCGAGCCGCGTACGCCCGCACCTCGAAGCGCGCCATCATCGTCTGGCGGAAGATCGACGCCATCGCCCCCTCCGCGCGGTCGGCGAGAAGCATCACGCGGGTGGCGGGATCCTCCTCGAGGCCGATCAGCCGCTCGACGGCGAGGAGCTGCGCGAAGGTCGACGGCACCTCGGCCAGCGCGAGGCCGGTGTGGTACGAGCGGTACGTCTGTCGCTCGAGCGACAGCGTCCCGTGCACCGCGTGGCCGAACTCGTGCGCGAGCGTGACCACGTCGCGTAGCTGGTCGGTGTGGTTCAGGAGGACGAACGGGAGCACGGTCTTCGAGATCGAGGCGCAGTAGGCGCCGCCGACCTTGCCGGGCCGGGGCTCGGCGTCGATGTGCCCGCGGTCGATACAGGTGCGGAAGATCTCTCCCAGACGCGGGTCGAAGTCGCGCAGCGAGTCGTCGACCATCGAGACGGCCTCGTCCCACTCGACCCGGCGGTCGCTGCCGATCGGCGCGTACTGGTCGGCGAGCTGGAGGTGATCGAGCCCCAGCGCCTCGGCCTTGCGGACGAACCAGCGGCGGCCGAGAGGGTAATGCTCCTCGATCGCGCGCATCATCGCCTCGACGACCTCGCCGGCGAGCTCGTTGCGTTGGTTGGTCGGCCACATCACATCGGGGATGCCGCGCAGCCGGTCGATCGAGAGCCGGTCGCCGACAATTGCGTCGTAACAGGCCGCCTGCACGTCGGCCACCTGCTCGAGCGCGCCGTAGAGGTGGTCGAGCGCAGCGAGCCGCAGCTCGCGGTCCGGGTGGTGGACGTAGGAGATAAGCCGGTCGATCGTGTGCGGCTCGGGGCCGTCGCCGCCGTCGAACTCCACCGTCAGCGTCGCGAGCTCGCGGCCGTGGAGGGACTCCCATGCGGAGATCGCGGGGCGACGCGCGTTGAGCGCCTGCTCCTCGCCCTCGGGCAGCACGTACGGCTTCTCCTCCCTCGCCACCCGCAGCCGGTGCCGGTACGGCTCGAGCTCAGCCGCCGCGAGCAGCGCGTCCGCCTCGGCGTCGTCGAGGGCGAGCCACTCGAGCTCGACGAAGAGGAGGAGGTTCTCGAGCTCCGACGCCTTGTCGCGTGCGAGCGTCGCGAGGTCGTTCGTCTCGAGGTCGGTCGCGTCGGTGTGCTCGCGGGCCGACGCGTAGAAGTGCACGCGCGAGATCTCCTGCGTCAGGGCATCGAGCTCGTCGAGCAGCTCGCGCAGCCCCTGCGGCCCGTGCCGGCCGACCGTGCCACGCCGCGCCTCCGCGAACGTGCGCGACCGCTCGAGGAGCGAGTCCCAATCGCGACGCGCCTGCTCGGCATCCGGCTCGAGATCGCTCAGATCCCAGCGGACCCCCGCGGCACTGAGAGAGCTGACCGCCACCGCAGGAGAGCGTATCTGGCTCTCCACCGGGCTGCCATACTGGACCGAGGTGTCTCGCCGGCTGCAGTGGACCGTTCTGGGGATTGCACTCCTTGCGGGGATCGGCATCGGAACGGCCGTCGCGGCGACCCGTTCGTCGGGGACGCCCGCGCCGATCCCTGTCTCGGCGAGCCCCGCGTCGCAGAATCCGCACCTCGATCCGGGCTCTTCGCTCAACGAGACGGCTCCCACCTTCACGCTGACCGACCAGTTCGGCAAGAAGATCTCGCTCAGGTCGTTCCGCGGGAAGGTCGTCGTCCTCACCTTCAACGACCCGAAATGCACGACGATCTGCCCGCTGACGACGACGGCGCTCTTGCACGCGAAGCAGCTGCTTGGACCGGCCGCCTCGAAGGTGCAGCTGCTCGGCGTCGGCGCCAACCCCGAGGCGACCCAGGTCAAGTGGGTACGCGACTACTCGCGCGTGCACGGGATGACGAACAAGTGGCGCTTCCTGACGGGCTCGCTCCCCGAGCTGCGGCGGGTCTGGCGCGAGTACTACATCGACGCGGCCGTCATGAACGGAGCCATCGACCACACTCCGGCGACGTATGTGATCGACGCGCGCGGCCGCGAGTCGCGGCTCTTCCTGACGCAGATGGCGTATTCGAGCGTCGACCAGCTCGGGTACGAGATCGCCCGGAGCATCGCGCCCTTACTGCCGAGCCATCCGCAGGTCGGCAAGGCGTCGCTTGCGGAGCCGGTGCTCTCAGGCCCACACGACCGCGTCGCCCTGCCGCGAAGCGACGGAGGAACCGTCCGATTCGGTCCCGGCTCGGGCCCGCATCTCGTGCTCTTCTTCGACACCTGGGACTCGGAGGTGACGGACCTCGCGAAGCAGCTCGAGACGCTCAACGGCTATGCGTCCGCGGCCGGGCGCCACCTGCCGGATCTCGTCGCCGTCGACGAGGACAAGGTCGAGCCTTCGCCGGGATCGCTCGCGGCCTTCCTGCATGGTCTGCCGCATCCGCTGCGGTATCCCGTGGTCGTGGACAGGAACGGCACGTTCGCCGACGGCTATCGCGTGCAGGACTCGCCGTACCTCGAGCTCGTCTCCGCAAACGGCCGCATCGTCTCGCAGAGAGACATCGCCGTGAAGGGCTGGCCGAGCCTCAAGACGCTGCTCGCGCAGGCGCGGACGAAGTAAAGACTTTTCGGCGAACCTGCGCCAACCTTCCGGAAGCTGCGCTCGCTGACCCAAAAAGGGCATGCGAGCCGCTCGAACCTCTGCTGAAGTGCGCAACCACGCCGAACGCGAGCGGCCGCACTCTGCGACGGCCGCGCCCATCGACGGGAGTCCTCCACTTTCCATGCGGCCGATCCGCCTCCTCATACTGCTGCTCGCCGTTGCCATCGCCCTGGCGCTCGCGCTGGTGCGTCCGCTCCAGGGTCGCGCGCTTCGCGTCACGAAACGGCACGGAGCGCATCCCGCCAAGTTCGTTCCGAGACTTGAGCCGAGGCGCCATCTCATGTGGCACCGATACCGCGTGGCGGCTCCTTTCGGCAACCGCGTCGTCTCGTACGCGCGCCACTTCCTCGGAGTCCCGTATACGTGGGGCGGATCGAGCCCCCGCAGCGGCTTCGATTGCTCGGGGCTCGTGCGCTTCGTCTACAGCCACTTCGGGATCGGACTGCCGCATTCGAGCTGGGCCGATCTTGGGCACGGACGCCGGATCTCGCGCGGCTCGTTGCGCCCCGGCGACCTCGTCTTCTTCTACGGAGCGAGCCACGTCGGGATTTACGCCGGCGGCGGCCGCATCATCGACGCGCCGCACACCGGAGCGCGCGTGCGCGTCTCGACGATGCACGAGTACGCCTACTACGGCGCTCGACGTTTCCGCTGACGCAGCCGAGCCCTAGCGGAGCTTCTGGGCCATGGCCGTGAGCAGCTTCCACGCGATCGCGGAGTTGCTCTCGACGAGCGGCCGGAAGTCCCACGGCGTCATGCCGTAGCAGAGCATGTCGGTCTTGGCCGTCAGCGTGGCGGTGCGCGGCGACTCGTTGATCAGCGCGATCTCGCCGAAGTAGTCGCCCGGGCCGACGACGCCCCTGTCCTCGCCGCCGACGTTCACCTCGGCCTCGCCCTCTTCGACGATGAAGAAGCCGACGCCGCCCTGACCTTCCTGCGTGACCGTGTCGCCCGCGCGGAAGCGCCGCTCGCGCATGCTGCTCGCGATCTGCTCGAGCTCATGCTTATCGAGATCCGCGAAGAGCGGCACCTTCTTCAATGTGTCGGCAGAGAGGGCGGCCACGGCGCAGTTATACACAGCTGCGCTTCTCGGTGCGAGCGCCGGCCCGTTGCAGCGAGGATAGGCGGCGTGCGAGTCCACGTTGTCGGCTGCTCTCCCGCCTGGCCGAATCCGGGTGGCGCCCAGTCCGGGTATCTCGTCGAGGAGGACGGCCGGCGTCTCCTGCTCGACTGCGGCCCCGGCGTCCTACCCCGCTTGCGGCGGCTCGAGCCGTGGCCGCGCGTGGATGCGATCGTCATCACCCACTTCCATCTCGACCACTGGGGCGACCTCGTACCGTGGGCGTTCGGCGGGCTCTTCGGCTCTGGGAACGAGGTGCCGCCGCCCGAGCTCTGGCTGCCGCACGGTGGCCGCGAGACGCTCCACGGGCTCGATCCCGTGCTCTACGCCAATGCGATCCTCGAGCTCTTCGAGGTGCACGAGTACGAGGAGAAGGCGCCGTTCACGGCCGCTGGCTTCGAGGTGGTCGGCTACCGGATGCTCCATTACGCGCTCGAGAGCTACGGGCTGCGCGTCTCGGACGGCGACCGGACGCTCGCGTACAGCGCCGACTCCGCGCCATGCGACGGCCTGATCGAGCTCGCTCGCGAGGCCGACCTCTTCCTCTGCGAGGCGACACTCTCGCAACCCGAGCAAGGCATCCGCGGTCACCTCACGGCCGAGGAGGCGCTCGACGCCTTCGGGTCGTCGGGAGCCGAGCGCCTCGTCGTCATCCACCGGCCTGACGAGCTCCCACTCCCGGACGGCGTCGAGCGTGCGTACGACGGGCTCAAGCTGGACGTCTAGCGCGGACCTGCCCAACTAAGTAACAGACTGTTACTTGGGCAGCCGGAAAGCCTGCTCGCCGAGCAGCTTGTGGCCGTCCACCGAGGGGTGGTCGCCGTCGTCGGTCAGCCCGTCGCGCATGCGTGTGGGATCGGCGGGATCGGCGAGCGTGTCGCGGAACGGGAGGAGCGGGGCCGGGAGCTGCCGGATCAGCGCGTTGAGTCGCTCGATGTCGGCCGCCGTCCGCTGGTCGCCGTTGTTCCAGGGCAGCACGTCCGTGACCGCAACCGTGGCTCCGGCAGCTCGACCCCGCTCGAGCATCGCTCCGAGGTGCTCTGCGGCCTGCTCGATCGGCTGTCCCTGCACGACGTCGTTGATACCGCCCTGAACGACGAGCACGTCGGCGCCGTCGAGCACGACGTCGAGCCTGCGCGCAATCTTGTCGGTCCGCTCGCCGTAGACGGCGGTCGTCCGGAACTCGAGCCGGCCGTCGGCCCGAGCGGCCCACCACTGCCACGAGCTCCGCTCGTCCGGGCTCGCGATCCGTGACCTGACTGCCGGATCCGGATCCCACAACGGCGAGCCCGCCGAGATCGAGTCTCCCGCAACAGCCACCACGATCCGGGACGTGTCCAACTAAGTAACAGTCTGTTACTTGGAACTCAGCTGCGCGGCTCGAGCTCGACCACGAGCTGGCAGTCGAGCGCCTCGGCGATGCGGAGCAATGTGTCGATCCGCGGCGGGCGGCCGCCGCGCTCGAGACGAGCGATCGCAGACTGGGTGGTACCGCAGAGCTCCGCCAGCTCGCGCTGGGAGAGGCCTTTCGCCGTGCGCTGCTCGGCGACCTTGTCTGCGATCTGGGCGAAGAACCAGCCACGGTCGCCGGCGACTATGCGCTCGTGCAGCCGCTCGACCGGCCCCTTCGACTCCGCTCGCTTCGGCTGGGTCCGCGCCTTCGCAGCCATCGCCCTAATGCTATGCCTCGACGGCGTCGGGCACGGCGAGATGCACCGCATCGCCGACGCGAACGCGACCGGGAACGGCCACGTCGCAGTAGACGCCGAACGGCAGCGGCTCGGTCACGCCCTCCCGCCGGTAGCCGGCGAGGAGCTTGAGCGTGTCGAAGTCCGAGACGCCGCTGTCCGGATCGCAGGTCGTCACCACGCAGCGGCCGACGTCGCCGAGCGGAACGATGACTGCCTCGCCGATCGCGACGCGGTGGCCGAGCCATGAGTCCTCCTCGTGCGCGTCGACGCCGTCGATCTCGAACAGCATCCGAAAGCGCCGCCCGTCGACCGGCTCGGCTCCGGCCTCCGCCTGCAGCCGCTCGAGCGAGCCGCGAGAGACGAGCGACGCCCAGCCGCCGCGGTCGGTGCCGCGATCCTGTGCGCCTCCCTCCGACCAGAGCAGTGTGAGCGGCTCGCCGGCCAAGGCGGAGATCGCCTCCTCCCACGGCCCCGGCACCGTCCGCGACGGATGAGGAGTGCCGTACAACTCGGCCTCGAACGGCTGGCCGGGCAAGACCTCGCCCTCGACGACCGAACCGTCCGGAAACGTGAGCTCGAGCCTGCGCGAAGCCTCGTCCCACGCAACATGCACACGCATCAGCTCGGGATGGCGCTTGCCGTTCACGAGCCGACCATCGCGGTCGACGAGCCAGAAGCGGCGGTCACCCACGACGCCGGCGCGCGTGAGCTCGACCTCGTCGGGATTGACGAGATGCAGCGCCTTCACCGGCGCGATCGAGATCCGGACAACGCGCCCTTCCATCCCGCCAACCTAGCTATTGCGGCGGCTCGCGGACTTCGACGACTTCGCCGCCGCGCCGCACGCCGCTGCCGTCGAGCTCGAAGATCCAGAAGTTCCGGCCCGTGACGTGGACGGCGACGTTGTAGACCGGGATCTCACCGATCGAGCCCTCGAACGAGCCGGCGTGGGCATGGCCGTGCAGGACGAGGTCGGCGCCGTATTCGGCGATCGGCGTCGCCAGCCGCTCGGACCCGAGGTACGTGCGGATGCCGGGAGGCTCGCCCTCGAGCGTGTCCGCGACCGGCGCATAGTGGAGTAGGACGATCCGCAGGTCGCAGTGGACGGTCGCCTGCAGGCCCCGCGCAATCGCCTCCGCTTCCGCGCTCGTCTCGGCGTAGACGCGGCGCAACAGCGGCTCCCCGAAATCGGGCAGAGCGGAGCCCGGGAAGCCGCCGACGAACCCCTTTGCCCCCACCACGCCGACCTCGAGCCCGTCCATCTCGCACGTCGCGCACTCGCGGTCCAGGAGCCGCACACCAGCACCCGCGAGCACCTCTTCGATCTCCTGCGTCCGTTCCGCGTGATGGTCGTGGTTGCCGAGCACGGCGAAGATCGGCACGTCCAGTCGCCGGCACGCCGCCGCGATCACTTCGGCCTGCTCGGGCTCGCCGCTCGTCGTCAGATCGCCCGCGAGCAGGACGACGTCGGCCTCGCCCTCCAGCTCCGCGAACGCACGCTCCACCCGCTCGCGACTCACGTCCGAGGCGTGGATGTCGGCTGCTGCGGCAACGCGGATGGGCATCTAGCCGATGTTGCGCGTTTGGACAAACCGGAAACGACCCCGGGATGCCCGAACCGACCTTCGAGGAGCTGATCGAGGCGATGAAAGACGCGGTCACCGTGCTCCAGCGCGCCGAGATCCCGTTCGTGCTCGGCGGCGGCCTCTCGGCCTGGGCGCGCGGCGGCCCGCGCAGCGAGCACGACGTCGACTTCCTCGTCCGGCCCGACGACATCGACACGGCGCTCGCGGCCTTCGACGACGAGGGCTGGGAGACGGCGCGGCCGCCCGAGGGCTGGCTCGTCAAGACATGGCACCCGAACGGCGCGCTCGTCGACCTGATCTACAACCCGGCGAGCGGGCCGATCACCGACGAGCAGATCGAGCGCGCGCCGCTCGCCGAGGTGATGGCAGTGCGTGTCCACGTGTCGACGCTCGAAGACGTGATGGTGGCGAAGCTGATGGCGATGACCGAGCAGGAGCCCGACTTCGGCCCGGTGCTCGAATGGACGCGTGCCCTCCGCGAGCAGATCGACTGGAGCGAGGTCGAGGCGCGCACCGAGGCGTCGCCGTTCGCCCGCGCCTTCTTCACGCTGGTCACCGCGCTCGGCGTGATCTCAGAAGAAGAAGCTCGACCACGTTGACCACCAGTCGGCGCCCCGGATGACGAGCGAGCTCGGGCCGGTCACCTCGACGCCCTTGCGGTTCGCGTACTCCTGCAGCCGGTCCGGCGTCGTGAACACGATCTCGATCTCGCTCGGCTTGCCGGGGTCGTAGGGCGCGACGGCAGACAGATCCGAGAGCGCATTCCGCGCGCCCTCCTCGATGAGATCGCGCGCCTCGCGCGGAGTCTTCATCCGCGCGCTGAAGCGACCGAGCCCTTCCTTCACCTCCACCGTCTTCAAGCCGTCGCCGAGCAGCTCGCGCGCCTCGTTGCAGACCGCGCGGTCACCCGTCACGAGCACGACCGGCACACGCCAGTGGCCGCAGAGCGCGGCGTTGATGCCGGTCTCGCCGACGAGCGTCCCGTTGAAGCTGAGGCTCTGCCACGCCTGCCCCGAGACCGTGTGCGAGAGGACGCCGTCGGCCGTGCCCGCCATCGCGTGCATGCCGACGAACAGCGCTGCGTCGCAGCCGGACTCGAGGAAGCTCGTGTACTCCGTCCATTCCTGCTGTACGACGTATTCGCAGGCGGGGTCGAGGAGCTCTGGCAGGAGCGAGTTGAAGCTGTACGGACCGCCAGCACCGTGGCAGTCCATGACGACGATCTCGGTCGCGCCGGCCGCCTTCGCGCCGCGCACCGCCGCGTTGATCTCCTCGGTGTAGAGGACGCGGCCCTCGTCGTAGAGCTTCTCGCCGCCGGTCGTCTGCTGCCACTTGACGATGCCGGCGACACCCTCCATGTCGCTGATGATGTGGACGCGCACGGCGGGACGATAACGTCAAGCCGTGGAGACGGGACTGACCGGAAAGCGCGTCCTCGTGACCGGCGGCGCGGGCGGGATCGGCTCGGCGTGCGTCCGCGCGTTCGCGGCCGAAGGCGCGCGTGTCGCAATCCACTACCGCACGAGCGGCGAGCGCGCCGAGGAGCTGGCACGCGAGACCGGCGGCGTCGCGCTGCAGGCGGACCTGACCGCCGAGGACGAGGTCGACGCGCTGTTCGAAGCGGTCGAGCGCGAGCTCGGCGGAGTCGACGTATGCGCGGCGGTTGCCGGCTTCTGGCCGCGCGAGGACGAACCCGTCTGGGAGCTCCCGCTCGAGCGCTGGGAGGCGACGCTGCGCGCGAACCTCACGACCACATTCCTGACGGCGCGCGGGTTCCTGCGCGTGGTCGAGCGAACCGGCCGGGGCAGCCTCGTCCTCGTCGGCTCGACCGCCGGGCGCTTCGGCGAGGCCGGACACGCCGACTATGCCGCAGCAAAGGCCGCGATCCAGGGCGGGCTGCTCCTGAGCCTGAAGAACGAGGTCGCGAGGATCGCGCCGCTCGGACGCGTGAACGCCGTCGCGCCGGGCTGGACCTACTCGCCGATGACGCGCGGCGAGCTCGATCCGGAGTTCGTCGCCCGGCTCAGCCGGACGATGGCGCTGCGCAAGGTCGCGCAGGCCGACGACATCGCGCGCGCCGTCGTCGTGCTCGCGTCCGACGAGCTCTCGGGCCATGTGACGGGCGAGCTCGTGACCGTCGCGGGCGGGATGGAAGGCCGCACCGTGCATGAGTCATGAGCCACGACCGCGAAACTGCCCGCGTATTCCTCGAGCGTCGCTGGCGAGCGAGCCGAGCGAGCGGCGCGCAAGACAGTACAGCTAGCACGGACAAGCGACGCGAGCGACGGCTCGCGCCGCCAGAGGCGTCAGGCGTCGGCGGAGCCGGGCTCCGCCCGGCGGGAGCCGGCGGCGACGAGGGACACGCGTGAGTCGCTTCGAGGAGCGACTTGCGCAGGAGACTCCGGTCGTCGCCGACGGCGGCATGGGCGCGCTCCTCTCGAGCGCGGTGTCGGGGCTGCGCTGTCCCGAGGAGGCGAACCTCCGCGCGCCCGAGAGCGTGCTCGAAGTCCATCTCGGCTACATCCGCGCGGGCGCCGAGCTGATCGAGACGAACAGCTTCGGCGCGAACCGTTCCAAGCTCGCCCGCCGCTTCCTCGCCGACGAGCTCGAGGCGATCAATGCCGCCGCCGTTCGCATCGCGCGAGAGGCGCGTGAGGTCGCCGGCCGCGACGTCTTCATCGCCGGCTCGATCGGGCCGCTCGGCGACACCGAGCTGGCGCGTCAGGAGCCCGCGGAGCTCTACGCCGAGCAGGCGCGCATCCTCGAGGGGCGCGGCGTCGACCTCTTCATGGTCGAGACGTTCTACGACCTCGACGAGCTGGAGACGGCCATTGCGGCGGTTCGCTCGGTTTCTGCGCTGCCGCTCGTCGCGCTCCTCACCTTCGACGCGGGCGGCGAGACGCTGGCCGGGGTGAAGGCGGAGGACGCGGCCGCGAAGCTGCAGCCGCTCGGGCTCGCGGCCTACGGCGCAAACCACGGTGCCGGGCCTGCGGCCGCGCTGACGGCGCTCGCGCGGATGTGTGGCGACGGAGCCGTGCTCGCGGCGCTGCCGAACGTCGGTCTCGCGAGCATGAGCGGCCAGCGCATCGTCTTTCCGCATGCCACGCCGGCGTACTTCGCCGAGTTCGCGGCACAGGCGCGTTCGCTTGGCGCGCGGCTGATCGGCGGCTGTTGCGGCACGACTCCCGCCCAGGTCGCCGCGATCCGCGAGGCGGTCGACGCGAACCGGCGGCCGGCCGGCTCCTTTCTCGTCCGCGAGCGCGAGCAGGTTGCGCCGTTCGAGCCGACCACGGGAGAGACGCAACTCGCGCGGTTGCTGCGCGAGGGCGAGTTCGCACTCTCCGTTCAGGTCGATCCGCCGCTCGGAGCGAATCCGGAGGCGCTGATCGAGACGGCGCGCGCCGTTCGCAACTCGGGCCGCGCGCAGTTCATCGACGTCAACGACAACCCGCGCGCGCGGGCGCGCATGAGCGGGATCATGGCCTCGGTCGCGATCGAGCGATTCACGGGCGTCGAGACGATCCCGCACCTCACGCCGCGCGACACGACGATCACCGGGCTCGAGTCGCTGCTGCTCGGGGCGCATGCCGAGGGCGTGCGGAACATCCTCGCGGTCACGGGCGACCCGCCCGAATCCGGCGACTACCCCGGCACGCACGGCGTGTACGACGTCGACTCGATCGGGCTGGTGGAGCTGATCGCGAAGCTCAATGCGGGCGAGGACTGGCATGGGCGCGCGATCGACGCGCCGACGACGTTCTTCCCCGGCGCCGCGGTGAATCCGACCGCCGACGACCTGGGGCTCGAAGCCGAGCGCTTCCACCGGAAGGTGGCCGCAGGCGCCCGCTTCGCGATGACCCAGATCCTCTTCGACCTCGAAGCGCTCGACGCGTTCCGGGAGCGGCTCGGCGGCTGGCCGGTGCCGGTGCTCGTCGGCGTCTGGCCGATCCGGACGACCGAGACGCTCGTCCGCGTCCACAACGAGGTGCCGGGAATCGTCGTCCCGGAGCACGTGCAGGAGCGGTACCGCTCGGCCGGCGCGGGCGCGCGCGAGGTCGGGCTCGCGCTCGGGCAGGAGCTGATCGCGGGCGCGCGCGAGGTCGCGAACGGTGTTTACGTCATGGCCCCGTTCCGGCGACCGCTCGACGTGGTCGAGCTGCTCCCCGAGCCGAGCTAGGGAGCGCAGGCGCCGGTCAGAACTGCATGCGTGCCGGCCCCGGCGAGGTCGCTCTCGATGATCGAGGGCGGCACGCCGTAGCCGCTCGCGGAGCCGACTCGGGCCGCGAAGATCATCGACTCGACCTTGCCGGCGGCGTCGACTGCCGGCCCGCCGGAGTCGCCGTGCTCGACCCGTCCGGCCACGGCCGTGATCGTCCTCCCGACCGGTCCGTGACCGAGGGCGTCCTGCGTGAGCACCGTCGCCGTCCGGCCCATCCGGCCGGGCGTCGCCATGAGCCCGCCGTCGAGTGGATACCCGAGGATCGCGACGGACGCGCCGGACTGCGGGTCGGCGAGCTGCAGCGGCTTGAGATTCACCCCGTCGACGCGAAGGACTGCCACATCGTTGTGTATGTCGATCACGACGACGGTCGCGGGCCGGAACGGGAGCACGTCACCGGGGATCCGCACCTCGGTGTCGCTCTCCCCGGCGACGACGTGCGCGGCTGTCACTACGAGGTTCGGCCCGGCGAACCAGCCGCTTCCCTCGACGCCGACTCCGCACGCCGTGCCGAGCACCTTGACGACTCGCGTGGTCGCGCCGCGGATCGAGGGGTCACGGAGCACCCCCTTGCTCGGCGGTAGCGATGGAGCCTTCGGCCCGACGATCGACGGGAACGGATCGATGCGCGCCAGCAGGTTGAGCAGCGTGCGCGGGGGCAGCGCCGAGTCGAGCTGCTTGACGATCGCCGAGCGCTGGACCTCCTGCCGCAGCCGTGTCTCGCCGGGGCTGAGGAGTGCGACCGAGGCGCCGACCCAGACGATTGCAAGCCCGACCGCGGCGCCGAGCAGAAGCCCTCCGGCCGAGTCGAGCATCCGCAACGGCGAGAGGCGCAGACCGCCCCGCACGAACGAGCCGGCGACGAGCGCGCCGAACTGAAACAGCATCGCGCCGAGCACCGCTCCGACAAGCCCCGCGATCGGCGTCCACGTCGAGTCCGCACCGCCGGGAAGCACGTGCGGCGCGACGCGCGAGCCGATGTAGGCGCCTACCGCCAGCCCGACGAGCGAGAACGCGCTGAGGACCAGTCCGCGTCGCATCCCCCCGACGGCTGCGACGAGCACGATCGCGATCGCGATCCAGTCGGCGAGGTTCACCAAGGGAGAGTAGATGGGAGATCGGTGCACGGACTGCTCGGCCGCGGCCGGGCTACGCGCGCTGCTGGCTAGACTGGGCCTCCCGCGGGGGCGTAGTTCAGTTGGTTAGAACGCCGGCCTGTCACGCCGGAGGTCGCGGGTTCGAGTCCCGTCGCTCCCGCTTTCGAAGGCCCGGAATCGATTTATTCTCTGTAGTCGTGAGAACCGGCATGAAAGCGGTGCTGCTGACTGCCGCTGTTGGAATGGCGTCGATGGTCATGGCGACGCCTAGCGGTCACGCCAGCCAAGGTTGCCGGGCGATCCCAGTCTCACAGCGCACGGCTCGCCTGACCATCAAGTTCCTGCACATCGTCGATAAGCCGATCCGCACGAGATCGTGCGATCTGGCGCGTGGCCCCATCTGGGATCTGGGCTACCGAACGCGGCCCGGAATGGGCTTGACGATGGTCATCGACGCGCACGACGTAACGCCTGTACCGGGCTATGGCGCCCACGGCCCGTTCTACCGCCTCTACCTGATCAAGCCGGGCTACCTGGCAAAGATCAAATGGAACGGTGTGTGGCGGACCTATCGGTTTGTCGGGAGGCCGGCGCCCCATCCACAGAGGCCAAGAAGCGAAGTCGACAGACCCATCAAGAATTTTGGAGCCGAGGTGGTCTACTTCAGATGCTGCTGGCCCCGCTACACACGTAACGACTATCTCACTGTACGAGCGGTGTTGGTAACGCCGAAACAGTAAGGAATAGCCGTCGCCTAGAGGCCGTGCTCGCCGAGCCAACCGATCACCGAGTCGGCCACCTCACGCCAGCCGGCGTCGATCGTCAGCGAATGGCCCCGGTCGGCGAACGTCCGCAGATCGGTGACGGCCGACGACTTGCTGTAGAGCTTCTGGGTCTGCTTGCTGACCGCCGCCGGAACCGTGTGGTCTTTTCCTCCGGCCGTAATCAGCAGTGGGCCTCGCGTCGCGTTCTTGCGGTCGACGGCTGCAGGCGAATGCAGCTCGACGTTCGCAAGCGCGGCCTCGAAGAGCGGCTTGCCCGGCGAGGGAATCGTCCAGCGATCCCAGAGCTCGTCCGACTCCTCTGCGGAGAGCGCGTTCCCGAACCCGTACCGGAACTGATCCTTCGTAAGCGAGACGGCGCCGTTTCGGTTTCCCGGGTTGCGCAGCGCGATCGAGGCGACGCGCAGCGCGGACGGCGGCAGATAGAGCACGCCCTTGGCCGGCGCGGGGTCGATCGCGACGGCAGCCGAGGCGAAGCCGCCCGAGAGGAGGCGCTGCGCGATCAGGCCGCCGAACGAGTGGCCGACGACGATCGGCTTCCGGTCGAGCTTGCCGATCTCGTGCGCGTAGTGCGTGACGACGTCGGCGATGCCGTGGCCGGCCACCCGGTCCGGGTTGGCTCGAGTATCGGCAACGGTGTCGCCGTCGCCGGGCCAGCCCAACGCGCTCGCCGCGTAGCCGGACTCGTTGAACAGGTCGACCCACGGCTGCCACGAGTCCGCGTGCAGCCACAATCCGTGGACGAAGACGACGGGAGTCGGGTCGGCTTCCACGAGCTGATCTTTAACAGGTGTCAGCGAATCGGCGCGGCGCCCAGCTTCCTGGACGTAACGTTCCCCGCGGGTCCGGTCGACGCGGAGGGATCGCATTGGGTGTGTTGTTCGCGTCCGGCAGCCTCGCCCCGGCACAGCAGCACTATCTGCTGCAGGCGCGGCAGATGCAGGCGATGTCGTTCGCGGTGCACATCCCGCTCGTCGCCTTCGCGATTGCGTTTCCCGTGCTGGTGCTCTTCGTCGAAGGGCTCTGGCTGCGGACGGGCGACTCGCTCTACCTGACCCTGGCGCGGCGCTGGTCGCGAATCATGGTGGC
Source organism: Gaiellaceae bacterium (assembly GCA_036496985.1). GTDB lineage: Bacteria > Actinomycetota > Thermoleophilia > Gaiellales > Gaiellaceae > Palsa-739. The sequence continues at coordinate 58,102 of DASXKE010000075.1, forward strand.
GCTGTTCGCGGTCGGGGTGATCACCGGGACTGTCTTGAGCTTCGAGATGGGGCTGCTCTGGCCGAACTTCACGGGCACGTTCGGGAGCGTGTTCGGGCTCGGCTTCGCGATCGAGGGGTTCTCCTTCTTCGTCGAGGCGATCTTCATCGGGATCTACGTCTACGGCTGGGGACGCCTTTCGCCCCGGCTGCATCTGCTGACCGGGGTCCCGATCGTGATCACCGGATTCACGGGCTCGTGGATGGTGATCTCGGTCAACGCCTGGATGAATCACCCGAGCGGGTTCCGGCTGCAGGCCAACGGCAAGGTCGTGGACGTGAACCCGTGGAAGGCGCTGTTCGCGAACTCGTACCTCTGGCACGAGCTGATCCACATGTACATCGCCGGGTACATCGTCACCGGCTCGTGCTCGCCGGCGTCTACGCGCTCGGCCGCCTCCGGGGACATTGGGGCCGCTACGAGCGCACCGCGCTGGCGATTCCGCTCACGGTCGCGGCGCTCGCGTCGCCCGTGCAGGTTCTCGTCGGCGACTGGGCGGCGCGTGACGTCGCCACCACCCAGCCCACAAAGCTCGCGGCGTTCGAGGGCCTGTCCAAGACGACGAGCGGCGCGGCCGAGCACATCGGCGGCTGGTAC